>NZ_BAIN01000030.1 GCF_000613285.1 Acetobacter papayae JCM 25143
CGCGCACAGCGCGCACGGCGGGCGCGGGCGGCCTCGGCATCTACCGGGCCGTAGCCGCGTGTTTCAGCGGTTTCAGGCGTGCGGGTGCGGGTTGTCTTGCCAGCGCGGCGTGTCTGCACGGCGGCCAGATAGCCATCAAACCCGCCACCTGCGATCTGGTCCATGAGGGTCAGCCCGTCAAAGGCATCACGCGCATAGGCCACGCGCCCGATAGGCGAGTAGGCTGCCACGCAGTCTTCCTCGACATAGTTGCGTGTCAGGGCCGCACCGCCCAGTAGCACGGGCGTTTCCAGCCCGGCGCGGGCGATTTCCTCAAGGTTTTCGCGCATGATCACGGTGGATTTCACCAGCAGGCCAGACATGCCGATTGCATCGGCCTTCTGCTCACGCGCCGCCTCGATCATGTCGGCCACCGGCACCTTGATCCCCAGATTGACCACCCGGTAACCGTTATTGGTCAGGATGATGTCCACAAGGTTCTTGCCGATATCATGGACATCGCCCTTGACCGTCGCCAGCACGATTGTGCCACGGCTCTGGCCCTCGGTGCGCTCCATATGCGGTTCCAGCCAGGCCACGGCGGCTTTCATGGTTTCGGCCGATTGCAGCACGAAGGGAAGCTGCATCTTGCCCGAGCCGAACAGTTCGCCCACCACCTTCATGCCGTCCAGCAGCACGGTGTTGATGATGTCCAGCGGTGCCATGGTCTGCATGGCTTCTTCCAGGTCGGCTTCCAGTCCCTTGCGGTCGCCATCCACAATGCGGTCTTTCAGGCGGCCGGTGGCGGTTTCGGCCCGCTGGCGCGTGACAGCCTCGGAGGCTTTGCGGTCCGCGAACATGGCCAGCATGGTGGCCAGCGGGTCATACCCTTCGCTACGGCGGTCGAAAATCAGGTCTTCCGCTACCTTGACTTCCTCAGGGGCGATCAGGTGCAGCGGGCGGATTTTCGAGACATGCACAATGGCCGCCGTCATGCCCGCGCGCACCGCATGGTCCAGATACACCGAGTTGAGCACCGCGCGTGCTGCCGGGTTGAGCCCGAAGGAGATGTTCGACAGCCCCAGCACGATCTGGATATCGGGGAAAGCCTCGCGGATCATGCGAATGCCTTCCAGCGTCCACTGCCCCAGCTTACGGTCATCTTCCGCGCCGGTGGCGATGGTGAAGGTCAGCGGATCGATCATCAGGTCCGACTGGGGCAGGCCGTGCGTATTGCACGCAAAATCCACCAGCCGGGCGGCAATGCGCAGCTTGTCCTCGGGTTTGCGGGCCATGCCCACTTCATCAATGGTGAGGGCCACCACCGCCGCGCCGAAACGCCGCGCAAGGGTCAGGCGGTCATCGGCGGGGCCTTCACCATCTTCGAAGTTGATGGAGTTGATGATCGGCTTGCCGCCATGCAGCTTGAGGGCCGCCTCGATCACGGGGGTTTCGGTCGAATCGATCACCAGCGGTGCGTTGACGGAGGAAGTGAAGCGCGTGATCACCTCATCCATTTCCGCGCGTTCGTTGCGGCCTACGAAAGCGGTGCAGATATCCAGCGCGTTCGAGCCTTCGCGCAGCTGGTCGCGGCCAAGGGCCACGCAGCCATCCCAGTCGTGGCTTTCCTGCAGTTCGCGCCATTTCTTGGAGCCGTTGGCGTTGCAGCGCTCACCAATGGAGAAATAGGCATTTTCCTGCCGCAACGGCACCTGACCGTACAGGCTGGCGACCGACGGCACCCAGTGCGAAATGCGGCGCACAGGGGCAGGGCGGTGGTAGCCGGTGCCCTCGGCACGGCGGCGCAGCATGGCGTCCAGCGCCTGAATATGGGGGGTGGAGGTACCGCAGCACCCGCCGATGAGGTTAAGCCCGTCCTCGGTAATGAAGCGCTCAACCATGTGGCCATTTCCTGCGGGGACAGGGGGTAATGGGTCTGGCCATCCACCAGTTCGGGCAGGCCCGCATTGGGCTGGGCGGAAATCAGGCGCGGCCAGTTTTCGGCCAGCCATTTGACATGCTCGGCCATTTCCTGCGGGCCGGTGGCGCAGTTCAGGCCGATCAGGTCGGCTTCCAGCGCGTGAATGACCGTGGCTGCCGCCGCAATGTCAGGCCCGACCAGCAGCGTGCCGGTGGTTTCCACCGTAACCTGCACAAAAATGGGCAGTGCTGTTCCGGCTTCGGCGCGGGCGCGCTTGACGCCGTTGACAGCGGCCTTGATCTGCAGCGTGTCCTGACAGGTTTCGATCAGGACCGCATCCACCCCGCCTTCGATCAGCCGCGGGTCTGCTCGGTCAGGGCCTCTTCCAGCGTGTCGTAATCGATATTGCCCAGCGAGGGCAGCTTGGTGCCCGGCCCCATGGAGCCCACCACATAGCGGTGGCGGCCATCGGCAAAGCTGTCCGCCGCCTCACGCGCCAGAAGGGCGGAGGCACGGTTGATTTCGCGCGCGCGCTCGGTCAGCCCGAACTCGCCCAGCGTTATGGGGGACGCCCCGAAGGTGTTGGTTTCCACCATATCGGCCCCGGCCTCGTAATAGCCGCGATGGATCTCGCGGATCAGCTCGGGGCGGGAGAGGGTCAGCACTTCTGTGCAGTTTTCCTGTCCCCAGTAATCACGCTGCACGTCCAGATCGAGCATCTGGATACGTGAGCCCATGCCCCCGTCACAGAGCAGAACGTGTTCACGCAGGGCGTCGAGAAGGGGCGGACGAGAGGACATGGGCACCATGCAGCCAGACAGGAAAGGAAAACACACCCTGAGAAAAAGGGTGTTGAGGGGGCCGGACGCCGGGCGGGCCTTGGGGTCTGCCGGGTCACGCCCGCTTCTTATTTCAGAGAGACGCAGGGCTGTCCAGCATTCGCGCGGCACAAACGCTGGGGAGCGTGCATGCGGCGTACCCTCATGCCGGGGCTGGACAGTACGTGCCCGCAAGGCCAGCATTCGGCCATGACCCAACCCGTTTGCCTCCCTTCTGCACCCCGGCGCGATGGCCGCCTGTCCCTGTGCGTGACGGATCAGCCCCTGCTTGCATTACGCCCGGTGGGTGGGGTGGCGCTGGTGCGTGTGGGTGTTCAGGGCGAGGCATCGGCGGAGGAAACGCCACCCGGTTGGGCGGGTGTGTGGACATGGCATGCCCCGCCACATGTGGTTGCGGATACGTCCACTGCGCTGCCTACGCCCGGCCCCGTGTCATCCAGCCCGGCTGGTGCTGCGGGAGCGGGCTCGGCTGGGCGCAGGCCGCCTGTTGGCGGGGCGATGTTTCGCCCATTTGTGGCGGAAAGCCTGCCACCGGGGGCCGGAGGCAATCAGCCCCCCGGTGGTGGGTGTGTATGCTGTGTGGGTGTGGGAGGGCTGGACCGTTTTCTGCTGGCCCGTGCACAGGAGCATGTGCGCGGCGCAGGCCCGGCCTTTCATGGCCTTGTGGTGCTGTGCCCGGCAGGCACGGCGGAGCAGGTTCGGGCCATGGTGAAGGGTTCCGGCCTGCTGGCGGCCTTTTATGCGCTGGAACCCGCCCCTGTCTGATATGGCGTTACGCTCTTACACTTACATATGCAGCGTGAGCTGGAAGGTAAGCGTGCGGCCCGCCGCAATGCGCGAGTAGTTGGTGTAGATGCGGTCGTAATAGAGCTTGTTGGTCAGGTTCTGCAGGTTGGCCTGCAGGTCGAGCGAGGGGGTAATCTGGTAATTGGCCACCAGATCGAAGCGGGTATAGCTCGGCACCCATGCGGTGTTGGCTGCGTTGACATAGCGCCTGCTCATGAAGGTCAGCCCACCACCCACGCGGAACTGCGGCAGAATGCGGTAGGTTGTCCACAATGTAACGGAATTGGCTGGCGTATAGGGAAAGCGCTTGCCCACATTGGCACCCGTGGGGCCACCGTTGGTAATGGTGCTGTCCAGATAGGTCCAGCCGCCGAATACATCCCATTTCTTGGTCAGTGATCCGGCAATGTTGATTTCCGCCCCGCGCACGCGCTGCGTGCCAGCGTTGATGGTATTGCCAAACCCGTCTGAAACCTGTGCGTTGGTCAGGCGGCCCATGAACAGCGCGCCGGTAACGGAAAGATGCTCATGCAGCAGGTCGGCCTTGGCCCCGACTTCGACATTCTGTCCGTTTTCGGGGGCGGTGTTGTAGTTCTTGCTCGAAACCGTGCCCAGACCGTTGGCAACACCGTTCACCCCCACCGGGTTGGACGCGGTGGCGTAGGAAAAATACAGGCTGACCGGGCGGATGGGCTTGTACACAATACCCGCCTGATAGTTGATGAAGCTCTGGTTGTTGGCGATGCCGTAATCACCCTGCACGGTGGAGTTCATGAATCGGTCAAAGCGCACGCCGCCATTGATGAATACGCGGTCGTCCAGCATGCTCATGGTATCGAATATATAGGCCGAACCCGTGGTCAGGTTGGTGTTGAGGTTGGGGATGCCCGGCTCGCCAATGGTAATGGAGCCATTCCACGGCGCGTAAGGTGACCATGCGCCCAGACTGCCGGTGGAAACACAGTTATAGGCCACCGAGCAGGGGCCGCCGTTGCGCAGGTTGTTGCCCTGCGCGTCACGCACGTAATACTCGCTGCGGGTTGAGCGCTCGCGCGAAAGCTCGATGCCGAAATTGACGCTGTGGTGGATGAAGCTGGTTTTGAACTTGCCTGACACCATGGCCTGTTCCTGAAAATTATCCGTGTGGAACAGGCCGGATTTGGCCTCCATCAGAATGGTGTCGGTGCTGCCGCTCTTCCATTGCGGGTTGGTGGCGATGAAGTTGTACTGGGTGGATGTCCATTGCAGCGTGTTGCGGAACACAAAGCTCTTCCACAGGTCGCGCTCCAGAATGACCTGCCCCATATCCGTGGTGCTGTGCTCGAAATCACGGTTTTGCAAGGCAAAAACCGTGCTGCGCGGGATAGCCAGCGGCTCATGCGTAGTTGAGCTATAGGGGGCTGAATAGTCCGGCAGGTCGGACGAATACATATGGTAATAGCCCAGCGTCAGGCGTGTGGGGGTGCCCAGCCCGAACGAGAGCGAAGGGGCCACACCCCATTTGTACCCCCCAATCGGGCCGCGCCCGGCCACGTTGGCGTCATCCCCCATGGCGTTCATACGAAAGGCCGTGTGGCTGCCAATCTGGCGGTTGATATCCAGCGTGCCGCGCTTGTAGTCAGCCGTGCCGAAACCAAGCTGCGTGGTCAGGAAATTACCGAGCTTCGCTTTTTTGGTGGTGATGTTGATCTGCCCGCCAAGGCCGCCGCGCCCGCCATAGACCGAGCCGGGGCCTTTGAGAATTTCAATATCTTCCACATCAAACACTTCGCGCGAGGACACACCACTGTCGCGCATGCCGTCGATATACATGTTGCTGTAGGAGCCAAAACCGCGAATGACCGGGTAATTGCCCCCCGGCACGGCATAGGCATCACCCCCGCGAAAGCTGATGCCCGGCACGGTGCGGATGGCTTCCTCGAACGAGGTCGCGTTGACCAGCTTCATTTGCTCCTGCGTGACCACCGTGATGGAACGCGGCGTATTGAGCAGCGAGGCTGTCATTTTCGGGTTGAGCGATTTGGTAACAATGGCGGAGCGTTCGCCCACCACGGTCAGCTTTTCCACGTTGTCCGGGGTGGAGGTTGTGGCGCTGTTCAGGGGCGCGGCATGGGTGGTGGCACCATTGGCCACGGGCGGCTGTGCAGCCTTTGCGGGGGCTGCGCCGCTGGGTGTGGCGGCTTTGGTCGGGCTGGTGGCCACGCCTTGCTTGGGCGTGGTGGTAGTGCTGGCTGTTGCGGCTATCGCGGTGGAAGACCCCACAAAGGAAACGGCGGACGCATGAGAAGCGCAGGGCAGGCCCTGCGGCGTGGGGAGCGGGAAGACATGAAACCTCTGGATGCGTTAGTAGTGAGAATAAATCGCAACTACCGAGCGCATTAAGGGTGCGTCAATGCGAATAAGAATTAGTAAATTTTTTTAGAAGTGCCTGACAGAAGGCCCAATCGCGGTTTTTTGCGCTTTTTTCCGATCAGGGTCTGCAACAACAGCGGGAGGATTGCTTCTTGCTGTTGCAAATCAGTCGCAACTTTTGCGCAGGGCATAGGCCCGGTGTGGCCCTTGAACTGGTGAAAGGCCGCGTGTTGCCGATGTGGCAGGGGTGATTGATACGGGCAATAAAAAAACGGCGGCGCATGCGCCGCCGCCGGTTGGCTTAGTGCTGGGCCGTGCTTGAAACCGGCAGGTCGGCATTAACCTTGTCTGCCAGAAGGATAACCATTTTACGCATAAGGGCCGCGACATCGGCATCGGTCGTAACAGGGCCGGTCATGGTCAGGTGCGCACGATCGCGGATCAGGGGCTTGCGCGGGTCGGCTGGCAGAATGGCCCAATGGGCATCGAGCGTTGCCTGACCGTTCATGTCTACGTCAAAGCGCGAGATATCCACCTGCACGCGCATTGTGGCGGCATCGGCTAGAGGCTGGTCGGTAATCAGCATGGACGGATGAAAGCCCGCCATTTCATTGGCGATCAGGTCCGTAATGCCAATAGACAGGCGCGTGGCCCAGCGTGAGCGCGGGCTACGGACGATTTCCTCGCCCCGGCGCACCACCATATCCTGCGAGTCCAGATAGTCGGGAATAACCACGTTGCTGACAGCAACAGTCTCCGCCCTGCTGGACAGGCTAGGCCGGTTGGGCTGGCTGCTGTTTTCATCCGAAGGCATGCCCAGCGTGTACAGGCGCAGCGGTGGGGCGGCACACCCGGCAAGACCAAAAGCCGTGCCGACCGTCAGGCCCGTGAGCAGCATGGCGCGCAGCACCGGGTTGCGGGTGCGCTGCGAAAGGGCGGAAGAGCGGAAGAGCGGCAGGCGGATCATGGGCGGCGTCCCATCAGCAGCAGTTGCGGGTTGCGTTCGACATCGCTGGCAAAGCCGCGCAGGGCTGCGGCCGTGGCCGCTATGTCGCGCAGGGCGGCGTCCAGATTGGCGCGGTCGGTGGAGCGCGGAGACAGCACTCCCTGAAGCGAATCCAGCGTTTTGGTGGCAGAGGCCAGCGTGGCGTGCAGGTCCGCCCCACGGGCGTCGAGCTGTGCGGTGCCCGAATCCAGCATGGTGTCCATCTTGTTAAGCGTGACTACCAGCTTGTCCTGCAGGGTGCGAATGGCCTGTGCGGCAGCATCCACAGCCTCGCGCGACTGGTCGGAGGTCGCCTTCATGCTGGCCACCAGCGGCGGAAGGTCATGCTGGAGGTTGTTGCTCAGATCGGTGATGGACAGCAGGGCCGTATCCACATGGCGGCTGATATCCTTGACCGGGATCTGGCCCAGCGAATCCTTCAGCTTTTCCATGGCGGAGAGCCGCACCGGAATTTCGGGCAGGTCGGTAATGCGCGGGTGTAACTCGGGCGGCACGGCCTTGTCGAAATCCAGTTCGATATTGGACTGTCCGGTCACGAAGCTCTGCAGGTTCAGCTCAGCCCGCAGCCCGCTGGAAATCAACTGCTGGATGCTGATGCTGGTGCCGCCCGGCCCATCACGCACGACGTGAATCTGGTCGGGCTCGAGTGTCAGCACCACCGGAATATAGGCCTTGTGGTCCATCGGGTCGAAACGCAGGGAAATGCTTTTGACCGTCCCGACCTTTACGCCACGGAAATTCACCGGAGCCCCCACCGCCAGTCCGGTAATGGAGTTCTGGAACACAACGGCTGCCTCGCGCGAGGGCGAGAAGAGCCGCATGTGCCGAAGGCCATGACAATGCACAGTGCCAGCACCCCGCCAAAAATGACGAAGGCACCCAGCACTGTCTTGCGGTTTGTGCTTTCAGACATTGCCGTTCAGCCTTCCGTCGTGGTGGGGGATGAAAGAGAGGAGACACGGTTCATGAAGGCCCGCACCTCTGGAATATCGCTACTGTCGCGCAGGGTGCGCGGCGCGCCATGTGCAATGGCGGTATGGGTTGTGGCGTCAAGGAAAATGCCGTCATCCGCAATGGCGAACAGGCTCGGCAGTTCATGGCTGACGATAATCACCGTTGCCCCCAGCCCATCGCGCAGGGTCAGGATCAGGTCATCCAGCCGGGCGGAGGTAATGGGGTCTAGACCGGCGGAGGGCTCGTCAAAAAACAGGATATCCGGGTCCAGCGCCATGGCGCGGGCAAGGCCCGCACGCTTGCGCATGCCGCCCGAAATTTCTGACGGATACAGGTCTATGGCGTGTTCCATGCCCACAAGCCCGAGCTTGAGTTCCACCAGACGGCGGATAACAGGGGGCTTGAGGTCAGTGAACATTTCCATGGGCAGGGCCACGTTTTCGCCCACTGTCATGGAAGACCACAGTGCACCGCTCTGGAACAGCACACCAAAGCGGTGGTTGATATCGGTGCGGCGGCGCTCATCCTGCGCCCAGTAGTCTTCTCCCCCCACCAGAATCTGCCCGGTAGTGGGGCGCAAAAGCCCGATCATGCTCTTGAGCATGGTGCTTTTGCCGCAGCCCGAACCACCCATGACGGCAAACACGGAGCCGCGTTTAACGTCGAATGACACGTTCTGCTGGATGATCTTGGGCCCGAAGGACAGGGTAAGATCGCGCACGGCAATCAGCGTATCGTCCGTGGGCTGGGCTGTGGGTTCGGTCATGCTTCAGATTCCCAGCGCATTGGCCAGCACGGCAAACACCGCATCCATGGCGATAATGCCCACAATGCCGATCACCACCGCACGGGTGGCGGCCACGCCTACATCGGCCGCACTGCGCCCGGCTTTGAGGCCCACCCGGCAGGCGGCCAGAGCAATGAAGCTGGCGAAAAAATAGGACTTGATGAAGCCGAAAATGAATTCCTTGAGCTGCACCCCGTCGAATGTCGCAATCCAGTAGCCTGTGGCGGATACGTCCATCATGCTCATGGCCACCACAAACCCGCCGAAAATGCCAATCAGCGTGCCGTAGAGATAGAGCAGCGGCATCATGATCGAGAGCGAGATGATGGAAGGCAGCAGGATATAGCCGAAATGGGAATGCCAAAGACCTGAAGCGCGTCTATTTCCTCATTGCCCAGCATGGTGGAAATACGCGCGGCATAAGCACCGCCGGTGCGCCCGGCCATGATGATGGCCGTCATGATGGCGGAAATTTCACGCGCGCAGGCAATGCCCACAAGGTCGGTTACATAGATTTCAGCCGCGAAGCGGCGCAGTTCCACCAAGCCCACAAAGGCCAGAATGGCGCCAAGCAGAAAATTGACCACCCCCACGATCAGCAGCGCATTGGGGCCTGCACGCCAGATATCGCTCAGCAGGTCCTTGCCGCGCATGAAGCTTTTGGTGGTGATGGCACGCACAGCTCCTACGGTGCTCTGCGCCATCATGTCGGTCAGAACGCCGGTTTCTTCCAGCACGTCGAGCGTGGTCTGCCCGGTGCGGGTAAACAGGTTCTTCCTGACAAACTGCGAGGGAGTGGCCGGCGGGGGTGTGGGCGGGAGCAGGGCCAGCAGGCGCTGGGTGGCATCGGGCAGGATGGAGACATCGAATGTCAGCCCGGCGGCCGTTGCAGCCTGCTCCACTCCCCACAGAAAGGAAATAAGCGCCGAATCCCACGCCCCTACCCCCTTGGCGTCTACCTGCAGGCTCTGCCCGTCTTTCAGGTCTTTCAGCGTATCGGCATCAAAGGTGGGCACGCCGCCTTTGGGTACGGTCCACGTTCCTTCCAGCACAAGGCGGCCGCCCTGTTCGGTGGGAACAATGGACCAGGCCGGGGCCGGGGTGTCCGCGTCCGATGGCGCGGCGGAAGGGGAAAGGGCTTCTGTCATGCGTGATGGCAACACTAAGGCAAGCGGACCGGGCTGGCTAGACCCGTACGCCACGCTCATGCGTGATGGAACGCGCGGGTGGTTACGGCGGAAAACCGGCATCCGGGGTGCATGCGTGGGTGAGGCAGACCGTTTGGGCAGCCCAGCCTTGCGGGGGTGGGGCGGAGTTGCCTGTGCGGGCGCGCGGTTTTCCGGTTCGCGGGGTGGGTGAATGCGTGCGAGCATTGCCCCCGCGCGTGTGAAAGGGTAGACGCACAGCCTGATAAAAAGGAAGTTCCTATGCGACGCAGACGCGGTCGGCCGCTGAATGGCTGGCTTATTGTGGACAAACCCTCAGGCATGACCTCCACACAGGTGGTGGGGTATGCGCGCCGGGTGTTCGATGCCCAGAAAGTGGGCCATGGCGGCACGCTCGACCCGCTGGCGACAGGGCTTTTGCCGCTGGCTTTCGGCACGGCCACCAAAACCGTGCCTTATGTTATGGACGGCACCAAGGTCTATCGCTTTACCCTGCGTCTGGGCGAGGCGCGTGACAGTGACGATGCTGATGGCACGCCGATTGGCACATCCGACGTGCGCCCGACAGATGAGCAGCTTCGTGCGGTTCTGCCTGCCCTTACAGGCAATATCATGCAGGTGCCCCCCGTATTTTCCGCGCTCAAGGTTGGTGGCGAGCGGGCCTATGACATGGCGCGTGCCGGTCGGCCGCCTGAACTGCCGCCCCGCCCGGCCAGAGTGGACCGTTTCGAACTGATTGACCGCCCGGATGCCGATACGGCGGTGTTCGAGGTGGAATCCGGCAAGGGGGTGTATATGCGCTCCCTCGCACGTGATGTGGCGCTGGCGGCGGGCACGGTCGGGCACATTACCGTGCTGCGGCGGCTGCGCGTGGGGCCTTTTGTCGAGGCCGATGCGATTATGCTGGACAAACTGGCGCCAAACGACGAAAACGCCCCTGCTTCCGCAGACCTTCTCTGTCCGGTTGAGACCGCGCTGGCCGACATCCCGGCGCTGGCCCTGACTACGGATGAGGCGGTTCTTCTGCGGCACGGGCAGAAACTGGGGCTTTTCGGGCTTGAGGGGCGCATACCCCCCACCGATGAGCAGGGGACTTTACGTGTCATGGAAGGGGAGCACGTGCTGGGCATAGGCCGTCTGGAAGACGGATGGCTGAAACCGGTGCGGATTCTCTAGATCCTATCTGTTTATGGAGACATGTGATGTCGATTACCGCTGAACGCCGTACGGCGCTTATTGCTGAATACCAGACCACCCCGACCGACACCGGTTCGCCGGAAGTGCAGGTCGCGATCCTGACCGAGCGCATCAACAACCTGACCGAGCATCTCAAGACCCACGCGAAGGACTTCCATTCCCGTCGTGGCCTGCTCATTCTGGTTGGCCGTCGCCGCAGCCTGCTGGACTACCTGCGTGGCAAGAGCCAGGCTCGTTACGAAGCGCTGATCGCCCGTCTGGGTCTGCGTCGCTAATCTTTAATATGCGCCGCTGAGCCTTTGGGCTCTGGGGCTGTTCCCGCACTATTCTGCCTGTTTTTATGGGTAGGCACGGTGCGGGAGCAGCCCCGCTATGGCGTATATGACCCGGGAGCACGCCGGGATGACCGGCCATAGGCCCCCGCTCCGAGCGGATGGACTGGTCAAGCGTGCGACAACCCCTTATGTTGGGCCAGCCACAGGTCAGGCGCGGATGCCACGCGCGCCGGTTCGGCCACGGCGTTTCCGACCACATGGCGTCTGGGCGGTGTTGCCGTCAGTCTCCATGCCGTCCGAGGCGCTGTCCGCCCGCCGGTTCCGTTCTGTCTGCCTTGGCGTTTTTTGTTTTTTATTGAGGCAGTAACAGAATGTTTAATTATTACCGTAAAGAAATCGAATGGGGCGGTCGCCCGCTGGTTCTCGAAACCGGCAAGATCGCCCGTCAGGCCGATGGCGCGGTGCTGGTTACCTATGGCGAAACCGTGGTGCTGTGTACCGCCGTGGGCGCGCGTACCGTCAAGCCCGGGCAGGATTTCTTTCCCCTGACCGTCAACTATCAAGAAAAAGCCTACGCTGCGGGCAAGATCCCCGGTGGCTTTTTCAAGCGTGAAGGCCGTCCTTCCGAGAACGAAACGCTGGTTTCGCGCCTGATCGACCGGCCCATCCGCCCGCTCTTCCCCGAAGGCTTCCGTAACGAAGTGCAGGTTATCGCCACGGTGCTGACCCACGATATGGAAAACAGCCCCGATATCGCCGCCCTGATCGGTTGCTCCGCAGCGCTGACGCTTTCGGGTATTCCGTTCTTTGGCCCGGTGGGCGCTGCACGCGTTGGCTTCAAGGATGGCGCGTTCATCCTCAACCCCACGCGCGAGCAGATGAAGGACGCCGAGCTGGATCTGGTTGTGGCTGGCACCGCCGAAGGCGTGCTGATGGTTGAGTCCGAAGCATCCGAACTGTCTGAAGACGTGATGCTCGACGCTGTGACCTTTGGCCACAATGCCTTCCAGCCCGTTCTGGACGCCATTATCTCTCTGGCTGAACACGCAGCTAAAGAGCCGTGGGCTCTGCCGGAAGAAAGCAAGGAAGAAGCCGCCCTGCGCAAGCAGGTGGACAAGCTGGGCCGCAAGCTCATTGCCGATGCTTACAAAGAAAAGCAGAAGCAGGTCCGCTACGAAAAGCTCGCAGCCGCTCGTGCCGCCATTGTCGAAAAGCTGGTCGCGGCGGAAGCCGATGCCGCAGCCGCCAAGCCCTTCATCAAGGACCTGGAAGCCGACGTGGTGCGCAACTCCGTGCTCAAGACCGGCAAGCGTATCGACGGGCGTGATCTGGTAACGGTGCGCCCCATCGTGCCGGAAGTGGGCGTGCTGCCCCGCGTGCATGGTTCCGCTCTGTTTACCCGTGGCGAAACGCAGGCGCTGGTTGTCACCACCCTCGGCACCGGTCAGGACGAGCAGGTGATTGACGCGCTTGAAGGCGAATACCGCACCAACTTCATGCTGCACTACAACTTCCCTCCCTACTCGGTTGGTGAGTGCGGGCGTATCGGTTCTCCCGGTCGTCGTGAAATCGGGCATGGCAAGCTGGCATGGCGCGCCATTCACCCGCTGATGCCCTCGCGTAAGGATTTCCCCTACACCGTGCGCGTGGTGTCCGAAATTACCGAAAGCAACGGCTCCTCCTCCATGGCGAGCGTGTGCGGTGGTTCGCTGGCGCTGATGGATGCGGGTGTTCCGCTCAAGCGCCCCGTGGCTGGTATTGCCATGGGCCTGATCAAGGAAGGCGAGAAGTTCGCCGTTCTGTCCGATATCCTTGGTGATGAAGATCATCTGGGCGATATGGACTTCAAGGTGGCTGGCACGGAATCCGGTGTGACCGCCCTGCAGATGGACATCAAGATCACTTCGATCACCCCCGAGATCATGAAGATCGCTCTGGGGCAGGCCCGTGAAGGCCGGATGCACATTCTGGGTGAAATGTCCCGCGCGCTGACGGAAACCCGTACGGATGTTTCCTCCACCGCGCCGCGTATCACCACCATGAAAGTGCCGCGCGAAAAAATCCGTGACGTCATTGGTTCTGGCGGCAAGGTCATTCGCGAAATCGTCGAATATTCCGGCGCCAAGGTGGATATCGGTGATGACGGTACGATCACCATCGCATCCACTGCGGAAGAGCAGACCAAGAAAGCCATGGACCGGATCAACGGCATTGTGGCCGAGCCGGAACTGGGCCGCATTTACGACGGTAAGGTTGTCAAGACGGCCGATTTCGGTGCGTTCGTGAACTTCCTTGGTGCGCGTGACGGTCTGGTGCACATCTCCGAGCTGGCTCAGGGTCGCGTTGGCCGCACCACCGATGTGGTGAAGGACGGCGATGCGGTTAAGGTTAAGGTCATCGGCTTCGATGATCGTGGCAAGGTCAAGCTGTCCATGCGCGTTGTGGATCAGGCGACCGGTGCCGATATTACCGAAACCGTGGGCGAAAAGCCCGCTCGCGCTCCCCGTCGGGACGCGGAGTAACATCCGGCCGGGCCGGAGCGGGCTTTAAGGCCCGTTCCGGTTCAGGATGTTTTTTCGGTATCAATAAAGCCGGGCCGTAATGGCCCACCCTTTTCGGGCGGGCAGGCTCGCCCGTACTGTTTGTGAGCAGTTGCAGGAACGATAGGACGATCATGAAGGCGATCAACACGCTGCGCATGGGAGGGGTGGATGTCCTGCCTCTGGTCGAGGGCGGCAAGGGGATTTCCGTTTCCAACGGGGCCTCGGCTGGCGCGTGGGCAGCGGCGGGCGGTGCAGGGACCGTGTCCATCGTTAATGCAGATAGTTATGACGAAAACGGCCAGCCCGTGCCGCAGATCTATAAAGGTCGCACCCGTCGCGAACGGCATGAAGAACTGGTGCAGTACGCCATTGCCGGTGGTATTGCCCAGACCCGTATCGCGCATGAGGTTTCAGGCGGTCGCGGGCGTATCCATGCCAATATCCTGTGGGAAATGGGCTCGGCTGAACGGGTGATTACCGGCGTGCTGGAAGGCACACAGGGCCTGATTCACGGCCTGACCTGTGGCGCGGGTATGCCTATAAGCTGGCCGATATCGCCATGCGTTTTGGCGTGCATTATTACCCCATCGTCAGTTCCGCCCGTGCGTTCAACGCGCTGTGGAAGCGCTCCTATAACAAGGCGGCGGATCTTCTGGGCGGCGTGGTGTATGAAGACCCGTGGCGCGCTGGCGGCCATAACGGTCTGTCCAATACGGAAGACCCGCTGAATCCTGAAGATCCCTACCCCCGTGTGCTGGCCCTGCGCCAGACCATGCGCGGTTTTGGCCTGCATGAAACACCCATTATCATGGCTGGTGGCGTGTGGTGGCTTGAGGAATGGCAAGACTGGATCGACAATCCTGAGCTGGGGCCGATTGTTTTCCAGTTCGGCACCCGTCCGCTGCTGACGCGTGAGAGCCCTATTCCGCAGGCGTGGAAAGAGCGGCTGATGACATTGAAAAAAGGCGATGTGCATCTGAACCGCTTCTCGCCTACGGGTTTTTATTCTTCGGCTGTCAATAACAGCTTTTTGCGTGACCTTCAGGCCCGTTCCGAGCGGCAGGTGGCGTTTTCAACCGAACCTCTGGGTGTCCTTACGGTGCCGTATGGTGTTGGTGCGCGTAAACGGCAGGTCTTTCTGGCGGCGGAAGATCTGGCCCATGTGCAGGAATGGGAAAGTCAGGGTTTTGTCGAGGCGATGCGTACGCCCGATTCAACGCTGATTTTCGTTACACCTGACAGTGCGCGTGAAATTCTGGCCGATCAGGCTGACTGCATGGGCTGCCTGTCCGAATGCCGTTTCTCTAACTGGAGCCAGCGCGCACCGGATTACAGCAACGGGCACAAGGCAGACCCACGTTCCTTCTGTATCCAGAAAACCCTGCAGGCGGCAGCGCATGCCAGCGGGCCGGATCAGGACAAGGTGCTGGATAACACGCTGATGTTTGGTGGCACCAACGCATGGCGCTTTGCGGCTGACCCGTTCTATTCAAACGGTTTTGTGCCGACTGTGGGCCAACTGGTCGAGCGGATTCTTACCGGCCGCTAAGCGGGAGTGCAGGCAATGACCCGCTGGCTGTGTTCATGGCTGGTCATTGTCTTTGCGCTGGGCGTGGGGTTTGCGTCACTAGCCGTTCAGCCTGCGCTGGCGCAGCCTGTCTTGCAGGGGCGAGGGAATCCGGCCCAGCAGACAGCGCTTTTTTACCAGTGGTATATTCCAACAGCTTTGCACGCCACCCGGCTTTGCGCAGGGGGTGCTGGTAGCTCCGTGGTGGATGATCCAGCACTGAAGCGCTTTGTCAGTGCGGAACTGGTGGCCGCTCTGCATGAGGCCGGGCGTGGTAACTGCGTGCAAAAACTCGATGAGAGTTCAGCCTATTTCCTGCATGCTGACAGTGCGGGTGCCGTGCGGCAGATGCCGTCCGAGGTCGCAACTGTGGTGCAGACAGCCAGCCGGGCGCTGGTGCGGGTGAGGCTCGGTGAAGCCCTGCTCTGTGTCAGGTTACGGCATGAGCGCGAGGGCTGGCGTCTTTTCCGGGTGGAGCCGCAAGGTGAGGCTGAGCGTACTGCCTGCGCGGAATAACGCCCTGTTTTCAGGTATTGTCCTGTATTTCCATCAATGCGGGTTGGCGAAGTGCCGTGAGCATGTCCTGTGGCAACAGGCTTTGCTGCTGCGCATAATGCCCGGCCAGATCAGCTAGAATGGCAGCACGAGGCTGTGGGGCCGTGTCCGGGCTGTCGGCTCCGGGCTGTTCTAGCCACCAGATGCTGGCGGCACCGGCAAGCTGGCGTAAAAGAAACAGGATTTCGCCGCAGGCTTTCACGTTTTCTGATTCATGCAGGCCTTCCAGCCGCTTTTGCTGGTAGAGAATTTCAGCCCGGCTGGATGCGGTGCCTGCCGTACGGCGGGCGGGCTCGAGTGTATGCCATGTCGCACGGGGCGGGCAGGCAGCGAGTGCCGCGTAATGCAGATTGGCCGTAAATGCGCTGCAAACCAGTTCGGCCAGTGGTGCAGGGCGTTTGCCCGGCCACAGGAATACACAGGCCACCAGCCCGACAAGGCTGCCAATAGTATTATTGGCCGCGCGCGACAGCGCGACATCCCATCCATGCGTGGTGCTGACAAGGTCCGTTACCAGCACGAAAAGCTGGGACATGAACATCACGCACAGCGCATAATTGACGCTGCGCAGAGCAATGGTTGCGGCCGCTAGCGGGAAAATCAGCAGCAGAATAGCGTATTGAGGCAGAAAAACCCCCATAAGTGCGGCAACAAACCCGCCCGCCATGCTGCCCGCTACGCGCTCGATGGCGCGGGGCAGGGTGGAGGTAACACTCGGCTGGGTTACCACCACAACAGCCATCATGGCCCAGTAGGCATAAGGCAGGTTCAGCGTCAGAGAAATGGCGTAGGCCGCCAGCACGGCTACGGCCAGCCGTGCGGCATGGCGGATGAACAGCATGTCCGGCCAGCGTGACGCGGGGCGTGTGGGAGGGGCTGCTTCACGCCTAGTGTCTGTTTGGGGGCGGGCAGGCGGGGCCGCCGCGTGTTGCGTGGTGGTGTGCTGGCCTCTCTCCGCCGCAACGTGTCCGGGGGCCGAGGCGGGTTGTGACGTGAGGGATTCGGTTTCGTCTGATTGGGGAGTGTCTACCGTGTTCCATGCGGCCTGAAGTGCCTGCAAGGCATCAGCACAGAATATGGCGGCACGGATGTGGATGTCATCCTCACCCATACTGGCGCGGCGGAGCAGGGCAATGTCGCGCGCCAGCCTGTCTGCCCGGGGCGGGTTGGCGGGAATTTCGCGTGCAACGCGCTGGAGGGTCAGGGTGAGCAGGCGGATCACGCGGCGGGCCGCTTGCGTGGGCGCGTGTGAAAAGGCGGCATGTTCCAGCGCCATGACGGCGGCAAAAAGACGGTCGGCGGTTTCGGTGGCGGCGGAAAGGGTAATGCGGGGCTGGGCATTGGCAGGGAGCAGGGCCAGAGCGCGCGTGCCTGTTCGATACGGGTGCGGATATCGCGCCGGTATGCGCTGATAATATGGTGTGCGCCCGAAGCCGGGGGCCGGGCCTGTACCATGGCTGCGCGGGGCAGCCTGCCTGCCATATGGGCCAGTTCGCGAAAAATAGCGGCACAGGCCTGTTTTTGAGGGGCGAAAGGATCAACCGGCCAAGCCAGAATACAGATCAGCATCGCCCAGGCTGCACCGGCGGCAAACAGGCCCGCAAGTTGCATGGCCCCCATGGGCGATTGCGGATAACAGACCGCTACAACGGCAACAATTGCCGCCAGAACGCTGATTTGCGTGGCAATGGCGCCACCCATGCGTGAAAGGCCGCACAGGGCAATACACAGGCCCAGCGCTACAAAACCCGGCACCAGCCCCCATCCTGCGGCTGCGGAAATAAGCCCTGTTATGAGCATGCCGGACAGGCTGAAGCGTAAAAGAGCATGTATGCGCTGGCGGAGTGGCCCGCCGGGGTCCACCAGACAGGTCCAGAATGCGGCAAACGCCGCCCATGCCATCATGGGGGCCTCAAGCCGCCAGGCCAGCAGCATGACAGACCCGACCGCAACCCCCGCGCGCATGCCTTCACGGATGGCGATCTGCTCTGGGGCTACCGCAATGGCCCGCGCGCCCAGCCAGTGTAGCAGGGCGGTTGGCAGCAGATTGGCTGGCAGGAACGTCAGCAACCGTCGGCTCAGGCGGAGCAGGGAGCGTGGGGGGCTTTTCATGGGCTCGGCAGGTGTTGGTGGTCGTGATGAAATAAGGCAGGCCCGATGGAAAAAGGCCGTAGCGGGCCGGTGCGGTGCCAGTCGCTTGTTATAGCATAAAATAAAGTCTGCGTGTGCGGGTATGAGGGTGGGAGGCAGCTTTGATCAGATGCGTAAAATAAGCTGTGGTTAGAGGGCTTGCCCTGTCTGGGGCTTTGCTGTAAGAGGGGCCGCATTGGTGAGAGCCGGTAGCTCAGTCGGTAGAGCATTCGACTTTCAATGGGAGCCCAGTCGGGAAACCGGCTGTGGAACAGGCCTTAAATTCGGTGAACGCTCTGGTCATACCCCTTGGGTTGGCCGTGCCAATACCGAGCGAAGCCATCGCAAGATGGAACGTGTAGAGACTTGACAGGGTCCACCTAAAGGCTTCGGCCCATGGTGAAGGTAAAGTCCAGACCACGAACCTACGGGGCGGCGAAAGCCGAAGTGGTACGTAATCGAATGGTCGAGGGTTCGAGTCCCTCCCGGCTCACCAATTTTTCCTTACAGAACTAGAGAGCGCACAGCAGCAGCGGTGTTCCCTCCCATTTCGGGGTGGGTTTACGGCGTTACGTCTAACGCAGGACTTTAATGCCGGGTACTGCGGGGTTGCGGACGGCAGCAAAATCGGCGGTGGGGTAATAGCCCGCCCGGCCATTCTGGCGCTCTGCATCACACAGCGCCCAGGTGAACGCGTTTTTCCAGATTCGGAAAATTTTAAATCCGGCATCGTGCAGCGGTTTTCTGACGTCTTCGGCCATGGTGGTTTGGGTATGGTGTTCAAACACCACCGCACGCAGGGCCGGGTTGGACAGAACGCTTTGCAGCCCCTGCAAAACCTGTGCCTCATGCCCTTCGACATCGATTTTGATCACAGTCGGGGCCGGGGCCATATCCAGCAGGGTGTCGCCGGAAACGGTGGTGATTTCATCACCATCGATGCTGATGAACGAACCGCCGGAATTATCGGAAACACGCTGCATTCTGGCTATGCCAGAGCGGTCGCTTACGGCGCAGTTGAGGCAGAGGGCCCGGTTGGCGCTGATTCTGCGCAGATTCTGTTCCAGAATTGCAAAGATGTCGGGCAGGGGTTCGATTGCCAGAACATGCGCATTAGGCAGCAGGTTCAGGAACTCTATCGACATATAGCCGATATTGGCGCCGATATCCCATAAAACCGGGCTATTGCCCGCGAAAAGGCGCAGGCATTCAAAAACGGGTCGGTCAAATGTCCCCAAAAAAAAGACATGACGGCCCACATGGTCGTTGGGTAATACCTCCATGCGCGCGCCATAAAAGGTTGGGACATGGAGCGTTTTTTCTCGGAATTTTACGTTTCTGAGAAAAGTTTTATCAATGATTTTGCCTTTCCCATTTTGCAGGGGAATGAGCTTCAATAAAAAGCGTGTAAAATTGAGGATTCCATATGGTAAAAAATAACGTTTATCCGCTCCCATAACTAAAATCCTTCGCCTTGCTATGGGTCAATTAATATTGACCGATCGATATTGGCAAGGGGTTACTTATGAAGTGCGGGGTTGGGGCTGAATTTAAAATTCTTTCTGCGTCCAATGTGGCAATGGCGCATAAAAGTTTTTAGAAAGGCTTAAAAGGTTAATGATTTGTTTATTAAATCATTTTAATTTGATGTCACTATACTCTGCCCGCAATATCATTTCGGATTGTTATAAATGTGGAATTTCTGCCCCATTTTTTTGTGACGTGAGCTGTAATGCTGGTTTTGGCGAAATCGAGAGATCATCATGCCTCGTCACGCTACTTCCAATCTAAGATTTTCTGAGTAACGCCGCCCGATTTCAGTCGGGCGTTTGTGTGTCAAATTCTAAGGGAAAAACCGTTCGTGCTTAAAGCAGGTTCCCGCATGTTCTGGCTTGCCGGTGTCTATGGCGCGGCAAGTTCGCTGGCTTTGTCTGGTGCGGCTCTCGCCCAGAATGTTTCCTCTCAGGAATCCGCGCCGTACGAAGTGCCAGAGCGGGCGAGCGCCCCTCTTTCCCCGTCCGATGTGTCTGTCAATGCGCGCAGTCAGGCGCCCGTGGCCGCACCTGTAGCCGGTACGTCTGTTCAGGGTACTTTTGCGCCCCCTCCTGCTGCGCCGGTAGCTCCTACCGTAACACCCGTGTACCCAGCCGGGCCTGCCGCCGCCCCTGTGGCTGGTGCGTATCCTGCGGCTCCGGCTGGCGGGCAGCCGTCTTCTGATCTGCCGCCGCCCAGTATTCCCGCTTCTGAAACCATGCAGGCCCCTGTTGCGCCTCCCATGCCGCAGCAGCCGGTGCCGGGTGGGCAGCCTTTTTATACACAGGCACCGGGTGTTCCGGCACAGGCGGCTCCGCCGCCAGCTTATGCGGTGCCGGGCGCGCCCGCTGGCTATGCGCCGCCTGCGGGGTATGCCGCAGCGCCTCAGCCTGCCATGGCCGCCCCGATGGGGGTAACCCAGCCTGAAACTACGCGCACTTTCACCCTGCGCTCACTCGGGCTGACAGCCCCCATGACCCTGCGCGGTTTCTCGCCGTTGCAGGGGCTTGATATTCCCATTCCGGCCGATGAAGTCGTAACCCGTGCTCAGATCGTGCTTGATGGAGCTATGTCGCCCTCGCTGCTGCCTGAGGCCAGCAGCCTGACGGTGACACTCAACGAGCAGTATGTCGGCACGGTCAAGGTTGATCCGCAGAACGCGCATTTCGGTCCGCTGGTATTCGATATCGACCCGATCTTTTTCACGCGGCTCAATCACCTGAACTTCCAGTTCGCGGGGGAATACCGGCGCGACTGTAACGACCTGCATAACGGTGTGCTGTGGGCGCGTGTTTCTGATCTTTCAAAGGTCATTATTACCACCATCAAGCTGCCGCCGGTTCGTAAACTTTCGCACCTGCCTGCACCGTTTTTTGACCCGAACATGCGCGATGTCCTGCGCGTGCCGTTTGTTTTTCCGCATTACAGCGGCCAGAATAGCCTGAAGGCCGCGGGTATTGTCGCCTCGTGGCTGGGTAAGCTGGCTGATTTCCGGGGTACGTCTTTCCCTGCTCCATCGCTTTCCCGGCAACGGGCAATGCGGTGGAAATTGGCGAGAATATTCCCATCGACAGCAACGGCAGTCCGCCGTTTGGCCCGACCCTGTTTGAAATGCCCAACCCCAACGACCGTTGGGGCACCATTCTGGTGGTGACGGGTCGCACCCCGCAGGATGTTGAAGTTGCCGCGCGCGTTCTGGCGTTTTCGTCTGACACGCTGGGCGATGTGCCTGCTCGTGTGGTGGGGGATATCGCGCTCGATCCGCGCAAGCCCTACGATGCACCAGCTTTTGTGCCGACGGATCGTGTTGTGCGGTTTGGCGATCTGTTCTCCACATCGGAATTGCAGCATCAGGGCGGCGTGCCGCTGAGCATCGACCTGCCGTTCCGCCTGCCGCCCGATATGTTTACATGGCGGCAGCACGCTTTTCCGATGAAGCTGCAGGTCAGAACCCCGGCGGCTGTTGCGTTTGAGCGCGAGGGAGCCCGGCTCGATCTGCTGCTGAACAGCAATTATGTGCAGAGCTTTTCGCTGGCCAACAATCTGATGTGGCAGAAGGCCGAAGCCTATCTGGCCGGTGGGCAGAACAGCGCGCTGGCGTTTGATGGCTCGCTGCCGCCTTGGTTGTTGTTTGGCGGGCGTAATCAGCTCTCCTTCAACTTCAATGTGCTGCCGATCGACCGCGGGGCCTGCCGGCGTGTGAACGATCTGTTCATTGCCGAGGTGGATGCTAACTCCACGCTGGATTTCCGCAATAGCTACCATTTCGCAACCCTGCCCAATCTGGCGTATTTTGCCGGGGCTGCGTTTCCGTTCTCTAGGCTGGCGGATTACTCCCAGACAGCCATCGTGCTGCCCGCCCAGCCTGATCTGGCTGTTACCGGCGCGTATCTTGATCTGATGGGTTTCTTTGGTTCCGCCACGCAGTATCCGGTTGTGGGGATCGACCTTGCCTCCACCGCCAATCTGGCGGGCCTGTCGCAGTCAAAGGATATCGTGGTTCTGTCCACGGTTGACCAGCTTGGCGCTGCCAAGGGGCTGCTGGCACGCACGGCGTATGACATCAACGGGCAGACGATCCGTCTGGGTCAGAAAACCCTGCTCGATGGCTTTTGGTATCTGTTCCAAGACAAGGATGACGGCGGACAGCACAACAAGGCCGAACCGGTGCTTAATGCGCCTATCGCCAATGCTTCTCTGCTGATCGGGGGGGAATCTCCCTATGCGGCGCACCGGTCTGTGGTGGCTATTCTGGGTGATCATCCGGTGCAGTTGCAGCAGATGGTGGCCAGCCTGCGTGACCGTGAATCCATTCCCGCCGTGCAGGGTGATCTGGTTATTAAAAATGGCACCAGCATCACCAACTATCGGAATGCCCATCGCTATACGCTCGGCACGCTGCCGCAGTGGATCCGTATAGAAATGGCGATTGAAAAATACATCCCGATCCTTGTTGTTGCCGGGCTTTTGGGTACGGCATTGTTGGTGATCGGCACGGCCCGGTGGCTGAGAAACCGCGCACGGCGTCGGCTGCAGCGGAACCTGCCGGAAGAGGATAAGCCACTCGATAACTGAGCGGCCATCCTCTGTGATTTTCCACGCTGTCGCCAGCAGGGGGCGCGTGGGAAAGGAAATTTTCAAAACGACTGATTTGGTCAAAAGACAGGTTACAAGGACAGGATTATGAGCGCGCTACTGGCTGGACTGACATTGCTGATTATTGGAGACAGCCACGTTACCTTTAAGGATTCTCTGCTTTCCATCCTGCCGGAGGCCTATGAGCAGGCGGGTGCCAAGGTTGTAACCTATGGCGTGTGTTCTTCCACGGCGGCGGACTGGGTTGTGCCCAACAGCAATAATGGCTGTGGTGCGTATCAGCGGGTGGGAACGGCTCCGGTAGGGGCTGCGAACATGACCCCTACATCGCCCCCGCCCATTACATCGCTGATTGCGCAGTGGCACCCGGATGTGGTGCTGGTGGTTCTGGGTGACACCATGGCCGCTTACGGGCAGAAGGCAATTTCCACCAATTGGGCAGATGAGCAGGTCAAGACCCTGACCATGACCCTTGGTAACACGGCCTGTATCTGGATTGGCCCGACCTGGGGCGAATACAGCCCCCGTTACGGCAAGACCGACAAACGCGCGCAGGAAATGGCAACATTTCTTAAAAGTGAAGTTGCTCCCTGCACCTATATAGATGGCACGCAGCTTATGCAGCCGGGTAGCCCCAAAACTATTGATGGCGTGCACCTGACGGGCGAAAGCTACAAGGTCTGGGGTGCTGGCATTGTGCAGCAGACCATGCCGGTTCTGGAAAAGCTTCGTAAGCAGTAAAACTGTTTTTCTTCAACATGGCTGCATGGCCAGTGAAATATGGTGATCAAGGTTATGCAGCCTCTGGCGGCGCCACAGACATGGAAGAACAGCTTGAACGCTGTGTTTTTCCCGGCAGGCAGGCGCCGTGATATTGACGGCCTGCGTGGGCTGGCTGTTCTGCTTGTCATGTTTTTTCATGCGGGCTGGATCAGCGGTGGGTTTATCGGGGTCGATATCTTTATCGTCATTTCCGGGTATTTCATGGGCCGTTCGGCTTTCATGCAGCATCCGTTCAGGCCTGAGCGTTTTGTCCTGCGCCGCCTTTACCGGCTTGTGCCTGCGCTGCTGGTCATGGTCTCTGCGGTTTCAGCCGGTATGCTGTGGTGGGTGCTCCAGAGCGACCGCTCGGATATTGCCTGAACGGGGCTTATGCGCTGGTCTATCTTTCCAATATCTGGGCCAGCCATCATGTGGGGTATTTTGAGGGGCAGAGCATTGCCTATCCCTTTTTGCACACATGGTCGCTGTCTCTGGAAATGCAGTTCTACTGCGTTATTTTTCTGATTGCGCTGCTGCTGCCGCGCCTGCGGGACCGGCGTTTTCTGCTTTATATCATGCTTGCGGCTTCTTTCGCGTGCAGTGCCTATGCTTTCCATATTGGCAATCAGGCTGCGTATTACAGTATTCTTGCGCGGCTATGGGAGTTCTCGCTCGGCACGGTTATCTGGGTGCTGCCGGGGTTGCCGCAGTCGCGTCTGTTCTCGACCCTGACTTACGCTGTTTCCATTCTGGCTTTGCTGCTCTGCGCCGTTTTTTATGATCTGGCCAATGCCTGCCCCTCACTTATGGCGCTGGTGCCGTGTGTGGCCACCATGCTCATTATCATGCAGCCGCAGGCCGTGAGCCGCCGCCTTGTCGAACCTCTTTCACCTGTCGGGGTTATTTCCTATTCGCTGTATCTGTGGCACTGGCCTGCCATTGTTCTCGCGGCTTATCTGCTGCCGTTCCCGGCGGATAGCCTGACCATGGCGCTGGTGCTGGGTGGTGCAACGGCTGTGTCGGTGCTGAGCTATGCCGGTGTGGAACGCCCTTTGCTTGCTTTTGAAAACCGTGCGACCCCCGATGCAGCGCGACGCGGTGTTATCATTCTGATTGCGTTGTGTGCTATGGTGGCCATGGCGCTGGCGGGTGTTTCCGCCGTCTCGCGTGTGCATTGACATAGCCAATGGTAAAGACCGTGCCCGGCCTCATCATGGAACGCTCCCGCCTGATAGTTTTCAAAGCTGCGCCGCAGGCTGTGGTGCTGCGTGCAGGCCGACATCTGGCGTGGCTAGGGGCTGTTGGCACGTTGTGGGGTGGCACGCTTTCCTCCGCTCTGGCGCAGGGCGTGGTGAGCGACCCTGCCAGTCTGGCAGCCACAACGGCCCTGTCGCCCGCGCAGGGTGCGCCTGTGGTTATGGCGCTTCAGTCCGCCAATGGTCTGAATGCACAGGATAGCGCGCTGCTGGACCGCCTGATTTCCGAGACGGAATACTGGCTCGCGCAGCACCAGTTCAAACATGCGCAGGATACGGTCAACCGTGCGCTGGACATAGCGCCGCAGAATGCACAAGCTCTGCTCCTGCTCGGTAGCGCGCAAAAAGGGCTGGGGGATCTGGCGGGGGCGGAGAATACGCTTGCCCGCATGGAAAGCACCGGCGCATCGCAGGATATGCGGGCCGCCTTGCGGGATGTGATTGCAGCAAACCCTGTTGATCCCGAGCGTCTTGCACAGGCGCGTGCGCTGGCGGCGGCGGGTAAAATGCTGCAGGCCGCCATGGCGTATAAAGCGCTGTTCGGCAACGGGCCGCCCCCGCAGGATCTGGCGCTGGAATATTACACGGTTCTGGGCTCGACCATTCTTGGTTATCAGGAAGCCGTGGCCCGCCTGCAGGAATGGCTGAAGCGCAACCCGGCTGATCTGGATGCGCAGCTTCTTTATTACCGTATCCTGACCTATCGTGAGGCCTCGCGCCTGCTTGGGCTCGATGGAGTCAAGAAACTGGCGCAGGCCGATGTTTCGCCGCGCATTCGCCGTCAGGCTTATGATGCGTGGCGGCAGGCGCTGCTATGGACCGCCATTCGTGGTTCGTCCGTGCCGTTATATTACGAGTGGCTGACCCAGCACCCCAACGATGCCGAAATTGCCGACAGGCTGGCAAAGGCGCGTGAGGAGCAGAAGCGGATCGATGCTGATACGGCCAGAATTGACGGCTACAGCCACCTGAACGCAGGGCGTGTGGATGAAGCGAGAAGGGCTTTGAGCAGGCACTGGCCTATAATGCCAAGGATGCGGCGGCCCTCGGCGGTGTAGGGCTGGTGGCGGAGCGCCAGCATGACTGGCAGCGGGCCGAGCAGAATTTCAGGCTCGCCATGGAGGCAGACCCCGCAACGGCGGCGCAGTGGAACGAGGCTCTGGCCGGTGTGCGGAAAAGCATGGCAGGCAGCAGCCCCCTACCTGCCAGATTGCCCGCGAACTCGCTGCCCGCCGGTATGATGATGCCCGGCGTGACATTGCCCGTCTGGCGCAGATACCGGGGCAGCAGACCATAGCCCTCCTGTTCCGTGCCCAGCTTGAAATGAAGCTGGGCCACCGGACCGAGGCGGAAGAGGCGTATCGGGGCGTTGTCTCGCGCATGCCGCATAATTCCGGTGCCGTGGCCATGCTGGTGACCATGCTGTTGCAGGATGGCCGTGTCGATGAGGCGGAAAGCCTCATTCAGGAAAATGGCTATACCCGCTCGGCCCTTGCGGCACGGGTGCATAGCGCGCGGCTGGTTCAGCAGGCCGGGCAGACAACGGATGATGACGAGCGTGTATCCCTGCTGAACGAGGCTGTGGAGACCACGCCCAGCGACCCGTGGGTGCGGCTGAAACTGGCGCAGGCCCTTGCCGCGACTCATCATGCCGATCAGGGGCAGGCTGTCATGGCCGCCCTGACCGACCAGCCCCACCCCTCGCAGGAAGCCCTGACCGCAGCGGCCCTGTACGCGGATGGGCAGAATGATTTTGCCACGTCCGAAGCCCTGATCCGGCGGATGCCCCCTGCGGCGCTAACCCCGGACCTGCACCGGGTGATGGATCGCGCGCAGGCTGAAGCTGATATCAGCGCTGCCGAACATCTTGGCCCATCCGCCGTAAACGGGTTGCGGGCGTTGGCGGACAGGCCCGACCCTTCAGGCCAGAGAGCGCTGCTGGTGGCCAGTGCGCTGCTCAAGCATGATGAGGCGCAGGCCGCCTATGATGTGCTGAAAAAGGGAGAGGCGCAGAGCAGTGCGGTGTCACCCTCACAAAGGCTGAGCTATGCGGGACTTTACCTGCATATTATGGCTTTGTCTGATTCCACGGGGCTTCAGAAACAGGCGCGGCAGGATGTGCTGGCCAACCTGAACGCTTATGATGCAGCGGCGCAGGAGCCGGGGCAGCAACCCACCGAGCATGAAGCCGAGACCAGAAATCAGGTGGAAGACGGGCTGATGGCCATTCAGGCCGATGCACTCGTCAAGAATGGCTGGCCTGATGATGCGCAGCGGAGCCTGCAACCCTATACGGCAACCCATCCCGACGCCATACAGTCGCGGCTGGCTCTGGCGCGTGTGTATGAAGCCAGAAACATGCACGCACAGGCTCTGGCTGAAGATATGGACGTGCTCAAAAGCAGGCCGGACGATACCCGTGTGCTGCGCGCCTCCGTGCATGCAGCGACCATGGCGGATGATGCCGCAACCGCCGCGAGCCTGACGCAGAAACTCCAGACCATTGCGCCTGAAGACCGTGATACATGGTCTGCCGTGGCTGAAAACGCGCAGGCACATGACGATACGCGCAGCCAGCTTGCCGCCATGGAGCATGTCCAGAGCATCGAATGCGAAAGCGATAGTGGCGATGCCTGCGACCGGCACGATGTGCTCAAGCCTGACTATCGCTGGCCGCTTATCGAATCAGGTTATCAGGACCTGCGGGGCGATACCCTGCCAGCCGCCTATCACGAGCTGCCTGCCGATACGGCAACCGAGGCCAATAACCGCTCCATCGTGTATCTGCATGACTCGCTCTCTCCCCAGCTTGATGGCAATCTTTACGTGCGTAACCGTACGGGCGAGGATGGTCTGGGCCAGTTGACCGAACTGGCCGTGCCGATCACAGGTACCCTGCCGTTTGAATCGTGGAACCACAGGGTTTCGTTTTCTATCGCCCCTACCTTTCTGTTCACGGGCAACCCGCAGTCCAATACGACCAACAACCACCAGTTTGGCCAGTGCGCCACGGTGGGGAGCTCGGGTCTTTGCGGTGGGGCAGGGCGGCATTATTACGCGCAGGGTGTCGGGCTGAACATCAATTACGTCAATCACTGGTTCAGCGCGGATATTGGCTCTTCTCCGCTGGGTTTCCCCATTGCCAACATACTGGGTGATATCGAGTTCGCTCCGCATCTGACACGTGATCTGGTGCTGCGCATGAGCGGTGGACGCCAGATGGTGACCAATAGCGAACTGTCCTATGCGGGGATGAAAGACCCGGTTTCAGGGCGGACATGGGGTGCCGTTACCCGCGAATATGGTCAGGCCATGTTTGAATGGGCGCGCCAGCAGTGGAGCCTGTATGCCGGCGCCGGTTTTGCCTATCTTGATGGCACGCATGTCGTTTCCAATACGGAAGTGGATGCTCATGCCGGCGGCATTGCCACGATCTGGAATGATCAGGAACGCCAGCGTGTCCGCACCGGGCTTAATTTTTCCTATTACGGCTACCGGCGTAACAGCGATCTGTTTACCTGGGGGCAGGGTGGGTATTTCTCGCCGCAGGAATACTACGCCATTATGCTTCCGCTGGAGTGGTCGGGCCACCGCGATATGTGGACATGGCTGCTACGGGGTGAGGGTGGCTTCCAGCATTACCGTAGCAACGGTTCCGATTATTTCCCGCTCAATGACGGGTTGCAGCAGAGTGCGGTTACACCCTCGACGGAAGGCCGTCAGTCGGCCAGCGGTGTTGCGGGTAATGTCATGGGCAAGGTCGTGTATCAGGCAACGCCCGCCCTGCGGCTGGGCATGCAGGTTGGCTACAGCCGGGCTGGCAACTGGTCAGAGCTGACGGCCTTTCTCATGGCGCATTACACGTTTGACAGCTTTGACTACTAAAGGGCTGGCTGGCCCGGATAGGGGGGCTGGCCGCCAGTGCGGTGCGTGTGCCTGTCCGGCATGGGCTGGACACACGGTGTTTTTTCTTTACTGCGGCTTGGCCAGATCAGGTAATTTTGTCTCATGATATCCTCTTCGGAAAGAATAAGCAGAGTTACGCCGTATATCCTGATGCTGCTGGGCTTTCTGCTCGTGCTCACCGCGAGTCAGGCTATTATTTCTCCTGTGGCGCAGATTTATCTGAGCATCATTATTCTGCTGTGTACGCTGGCCATTCGCAAACGGCCCGGCCATGTCGCGCGGCTGCTGATGATAGGCCTGTCCACGTTCATATCGCTGCGTTACATTTTCTGGCGTCTGTTCCAGACCCTTGAGTTTGAAAACTGGTTTCAGACAACCCTGATGCTCACCCTGCTGTTTGCAGAGGTTTATTCATGGATCATCCTGTTTCTAGGCTACATGCAGCTTGCATGGCCTCTTAACAGGAAGGAATGCCCGCTTCCGGCAGATCAAAGCCTGTGGCCTAGCATCGATGTTTTTATTCCGACCTATAATGAAGACCTGTCCGTTGTCAGGAATACCGTTCTGGCCGCCGTGGCTATGGACTGGCCAGCCGGCAAGCTGCATGTCCACCTGCTTGATGACGGGCGCAGGCCCGAATTCCGTACCTTTGCTGGTGAGGTCGGGGTCAATTACATTATCCGTGCCAACAACCAGCATGCCAAGGCTGGCAATCTCAACCACGCGCTTGAGCATACGAATAGCGAGCTGATTGCCGTTTTTGACTGCGACCATATTCCGGTCAAAAGCTTCCTGACCCGCACTGTCGGGTGGATGGTGCAGAACAGGAATATCTCCCTTATTCAGACACCGCAGCATTTCTATTCTCTCGACCCGTTCCAGAGAAACCTCGATATATCCGAGCATATTCCGCCCGAAAGCAATCTGTTTTACGGCCTTGTGCAGCCGGGGAACGATTTTTGGAATGCAACGCTGTTCTGCGGCTCCTGTGCGGTGCTGCGTCGCTCGGCTCTGGCCAGTATCGATGGCTTTGCCATTGAAACGGTTACGGAAGATGCCCACACATCGCTAAAAATGCAGCGCAAGGGGTGGGAGTCCGCTTACCTGCGCGAGACTTTGGCGGGTGGCCTCGCGACTGAAAGTTTGGCGCTGCATGTTGGCCAGCGTATTCGCTGGGCGCGTGGCATGGTGCAGATTTTCCGTACCGATAATCCTTTGCTGGGGCGTGGCCTCAGCCTCGGGCAGCGCTTTTGCTATCTGTCGGCCATGCTGCATTTTTTCTTTCCCATTCCGCGCATTATTTTTCTTCTTGCCCCTATGGCCTTCCTGTTCCTCGGGCAGAATATCATTTACGCCACACCGCTGGCGGTCATGACTTATGTTATCCCGCATCTGCTGCAATCAGTGCTGACACAGTCGCGCATGCAGGGGCGGTGGCGTTATTCGACATGGAACTATGTTTACGAAACCGCCATTGCCACCTTTCTGGCACCGGTTGTGGTGGTGGCGTTTTTCGCACCCCAGCGCGGCACGTTTAATGTCACGGCAAAAGGTGGCCTGATTACAAAGGATTATCTTGATACCCGTATGGTCAGGCCCAATGTCATTATGGGCTGCCTGCTGATTGTCGCAACAATTGTTGGCGTATACGGCATGATTGAAAGCCGGGCCAACCACACCCTGTTTCAGACCTATGGCATGAACCTGCTCTGGATCACGGGTAATCTGCTGATCGTTCTGGCGGCTATTACTGTTGGGTATGAGCGCAAGCAGGTGCGTCGGGCGCCGCGTATTTCTGCACAGCTTGATATTGTCCTGCGTGATTCCGTGGGGCAGCAGCGTTATCCCGCACAGACACAGGACCTCTCAAAGGGTGGCCTGTCGGTCAAGATGCTTGGCCCCCTGCCAGCGGATATGCAGACGGTGGAGGTCGAATATATCAACACGCGCGACAAGATTACCGTGCGTGTCCCGGCCCGGATTATCAACCAGCGTGATGGGTTGGTCAGGCTTGAATGGATGAGCCGGAATACGCAGGATGAAACGGCGATTATCGAAATGATTTTCGGCCGCAGCGATGCCTGGTCTCACTGGAGCAACTACTCCAACGATAAACCTTTCCATAGCCTGACGCTGCTGACACGCAGTGTCGCCAATCTACTGATGCTCATCATCCTGCGGCGTAACCCCCAGACCTGAGCGCAGGCGGCCAGCCCTTCACGCACATGATGCGTGTCGGGTAGGGCTGGCACCGCCGCCACGTTTTGCGGGTGCATTCTGCGGCCTGCCTGTTTCCTACAGAAAAACCATAAAATATCCCGACCTGACCGGGCACTCTGGTTGCGGGTTGCCGCAGCTTGTCTGGGGTATGCTGCGCATATGCGATAGAAATCTGTTATATTAAAAATTATCGCTTGTTAATTTACGCGTTGAATATACAGTGCGTGATACGAAAACGACTAAAACAACATTATAAAATAGTGTAATTAAGAAGGCTCCGGGCTCGCTGTCCAGTCAGGTTACGCGAGTGCAGGCCTTCGCAAACGGTGTGAAAGGGAGAGCGCAGAACATGGGGTTTCAGCCGGGGCAGGCCGCGCCATGAGCGCTTTTCACACTGCGGTGGATGAGCGTAAGGGGCAGCATGCAACACCGGGCGGGCGCGTGGTGCGCGGGCTGCGTCCGGGTATTGTCCTGCTGCTGATTGCGGCTGTTTTTGTCGGTCTGCTGCATATTTTTGCGGTTATGGGGCTGATGTACGGCATGAGG
>NZ_BAIN01000029.1 GCF_000613285.1 Acetobacter papayae JCM 25143
GCCGATGGCCTGTTCGAGGGTGGAGGCGCGCCGGGCCAGATGGACGCGCTCGCCGGTTGTCGCGCAGGTCGCAAAGGAGGTCCGGGCGGAAATGATGGTCTCGCCCGCTTTGCGTCGCCGCTCAAGATCCATGAAGGCTTCATAAACCGCGTGGTTGGGGCCGACACGCAGGATGGTCGCGAGTTCTTTTTTCCAGCCCATGAAGGTCGGGCGTGTTCCCTGTATCGTTGTCGTCATGCGCCAGGGCATACGATAGGCGGCCAGCCGCGCAGACAGTTCCGTGAAGGGCGTGGGCGTTTCGGACATGCGGGTTAGATCGAGCGGGCGCCAGTCCCGGGTCCCCAGCGTCACGGTGGAGAAATCCGGCTTGTACGCGTCATCCATGAAGATCTGTTCGCGCAGGGGCGGCCAGAGGGCGTCGGCGGCATTGGCCGGACGGTCTTCGTCGGGAATAATGGAGGGCGGACGTCTGCTGGGTGTTGAGGGTGTCCAGCTTGAACCGTGAACCTCGGGGTAAATCTCTTCACGGATGGCGCGCAGCGCGTTCTCGGGTGTGAGCTCATCCATCAGGATGCCCTGATGTTCGAAGGTGTGGCGGATATGGCTGACAAAGGCTGAATGGATGGTGGCGAGTTCCATGGACCCGATCAGCGGGTTCTGGCCATCGCCAAGATCGGGCAGGAATTTCGATGCCTCCGCGCGCTCCGCCTTGCTGGCGGCGAGTTCCTGTTTGGACAGACAGCCCTGACGGCTCCACAGGGCCAGCCAGGTCCGCTCATGGCGCATTCTGGGAATAAGGACGCGCTCACGTTCGGACAGGATGTCCTCGAACTGGGCGTTCAGCCCGGCGGCAATTTTGCGTCGTTCACTCAGATTGCGATTGACGAAGGCCGAGGCGTCCGGCTCGGCCATATAGAAAAACTGCATGGCGTGCCCCGGACCGTCCATCTGCCCGCCCATGGCCTGTCGTAAGGCGCGGGCCTTGGCCTCGATCTCGGCGCGGCTGGCCATCTGCCTCAGCCCCTTGACCCGCAGCAGGGTGACGTAATCGCCACTGAAGGTAATGAGACCGTGTTCGTCGCAGGTTGCCAGATCGCAGAAGGACGACAGATCCCGTTTGGACATCTGTGACAGAACGCCCAGACCCCGGAGCAGCATGTCCAACGGCCGGAATCCGCCCTTGAGCGGAACAGGGTTGTCCTGTTCGGGCGTAGGGTCCGGTGTCGCTGAAGGTGATGCGGGTGTCGGGGGCGGTTTTTTCTGCCACAGGCGTTTCATGGGGCGGGGTTCCGGTTGGTCAGGAGCGTGCTCAGCGCTTCGCTGTTCTGCTCACGCCATGCGGCGACGGGCAGGACACGCAGGCCGGAGGCGGCGTCCTTGCGTTTGAGCATGTGATGAGGGGCGAGGGTGGAGACTGCGAGGCGTAGGCGCGAGGTGATAGGTGCCGATTTTATCGGCAGCGGCTTCGCGACGTGTGGACAGATCGTCGAGGATTGCTAACGCCTGCTCACGCGGTGGCTGTCCGGGGGCGCACACCAGTAGGGCGGACCAGGCCGCGCGAACCAGACGCGACAGGCTGCCCTGATCGAGTTGGGGGAGCCAGATGATGGCGGCATGCTGGTCGATCTGCGTGTCGTCTGCCGCATAAGCGGGCGCGCAGACAAGGCAGAGCGGGGTGTCGTTGACGGTGAGGGTTGCACCAGCCAGACCGCAGCAGGCGCATGCGGTCCGGGCCTCTGCGGGGAGCGACCGGGTGGTCAGCCTCCCCTTGGGCGCGCGGAAATGGGCGACCAGATCGTGCATTACTGGTCGAAGGTGATTTTCTGCTGGGCGCCGGTGATGGAGCTTTTCTGGCCAAGAAATGTCTGGCTCAAAACGCCTTCGTAAATCGTAAAGCCGATCAGCAATGTTCCAACCAGCGCGGTTGAGACAATGGCCCCATATCCAATCTGTTGGCCACCTTTGCCGTTATGCTTCAGATAAATCATCACCAACGACCCGATAAGCATCCCGGAGCCGCCAATAAAGCCAACCATGTTGAGCCCATATTGCCAGCCGCTAAGTATATGCCCGCTTGCTGACTGCATCATTTCGTCGAATGCCTCAGCAGCGTGGGCATGACCGGAAAAACACACTGCGACGATTGCTGCGACAGAGAGCATGGTGAGCATACGTGGTGAGTTGATGCGTACATTCATGACATTTGTGTCCTTTTGCGAAATTATGAGGAAAGTAAGTGAAGTTTCTTTGCGAGCGCCGGTCCTATTGTGTCGGCGTTCATCAGCAGAAACCCGCCAAAGACCATGCACAGATTGGTGGTCGTTGACGTATTGCTCCGACCCTTCATGGTATTGAGCTGGCGCATGATGGACACGTAGACCCAGAAAGCGCCGTAGCTCATGAAGTAGTATCGGAAGACATGGAGAATTGCGGTCAGTGTCGCGGTCGGCCCCTGAGAGATTGCCGATTTGAGGCTGTCAGAAGAAAACGTGACCTGCCCTGCAGAATTGACGCCGCCGACGCTGGCTCTTGCTGAAAGGCCAAGCGTAGTGTTGCCCATGTTGAGGAAGTCAGGAAAGGAGAGGAGCGAGGCGCCTGCTGCGATCAGGGCGATGCAGACGGGGAGGCTGCTGGCGGCTCCCGTCGCGCCTTTACCCCGGCTGTAGAGTCCAAACAGGCTGCCCAGCAAACAGGCCGAGCCGCTGATAAAGCACAGCGTCGGGAGTGCTATGGCAAAGGCGCTGCCGATTGAGCCTGCGAAATCCAGAAGATCCTGCAACATGGTTTGTGCGCCTTAACGGATGGTGCCGTGTTCGGTGTGTACAACCCAGCCGCTGCCGGACTGCGTGACCGCGGTGACAGCCCCCCACCCGTCGAGCATCGAGCCGGGCTGCACGCGCACGGGCTGGCCCTGCGGACTTTCCAGAATGGCGATGTCGGGCGCGCCGGCCTGAACGGTGTAATGGGGGCGGGGAGCAGGGCGTTCAGCAGGCTGCGCATCGGTATGGGTATGATGCGTGGGCGCTGCTTCCGCCGTCTTGTGGGCGCTGTTGGTTGCGGACGCCGGTGCCGAGGATGCGGGAGCCGTTGCAGGTGCAGCGGGTGCGGTCGGTACATGGGTCGTCTGACTGGCTTCCAGCGTATCCTCGCGGTGCCGGAGTTCGTCGAGGCGACCGCCAACCGTACCCAGACCGGAGACGATCTGGTCATGCAGGGCGTGCTGGCTGGCTTCGAGCTTCTGTTCGAGCGTGTCGATCCGGTTCGTCATTTCGGTGAGCTTGTGGCTCATCTCCATGAAAAGCTGGTCTTCACCTGCCGTTGCGGAACGTCCCGCAGGCTGCTCCATCGGGGTTTCGGTCTCTTCGGGTGCAGTCTGTGCCGAGGCCGCGTCCACGCGCTGTGCTGCGGGCGCAGATGGTGCTGTCACAGGGATTGTCGTGGCGGATGTCGCGCCAGCATTGGCTGACACACCCTTGGCGGCGTTCACTGCGGGTGCTGTCGCCTGTTTTGCTGCGGTAGGCGGCGGTCCCAGATCAGGCGGCGTAATCCCCGAACTGTTCGCATCCGCTCCGCTTACAGACGCCGTCTGCGCGGCTGGTGCTACGTGTGTGACTGGCTTTTGGGGTGACGCGACATACGTTGCTGTAGCACCGATGCCCACAAGGGCGACAAACGCGACGCCAGCCCATAGGATTTTCGATCTGGCTATTGTTTTGAACCCCCCGGGGGTAGGGACACTGGCTGACATAGCCTGCGCCGCAACAGTTGGGCCTGTCGCGGCAGGCGCTTCACCGGGCTCTGCTGTTGCGTTCTTTGGGGCTTCGGCCCCTGCGGGCGATGGACCGGGCTGGCGTAGCATCGTGACAGACCCGGTTTGGGGTTCGGTGGTCATGGCGAGGGCTCCCATGGTTGCTCCTTGAGGTTGTCTCTTCAGTATCGCTCATCCGGTTGTGACGGCTGTCAGGGGCGATAGACGGGCTCATCGAAGAGAACTCCGACGCCGTCGTTCTGTTGGAGGAGGACGGTGGCCTGCTGGGGCGTGTTCTTCTGGATGATCTGCCCGAGCTGCTGGCCCATGGTTCCGGCGGCAGCACCCATCTGTTCGCCCAGATTGAGATGGGTGAACGACGACATGCCTGCGCCGTTGCTGTAATTTGTCGTGTTGGAGTTCATCATGCGTTGCCCAGCCCTTCGACGAAGGCAGACGCAGCGGGCAGGATGATTCGTGTCGCCAGATGTTCCCTGACTTCGGATGCGACACCGGCCTCTGCGGTCTTGGGTGACACGCCGTATGCTGAGACGGCGATAGGGTCAGCGTCCCCGATCATCAGTTTGTTGAACCTAATGACCAGCTTGTCGCTTTTCATCTGCGACGTGCCGCTGATACGGGCTTTAGCGAACGGGCCGCTGTCAATTTCGACTAGCACGTCGCTTCCTAGATCACTGTTTGTCGTAATAACGGAATGGCCATAGACGCCGCGCCCGGCAGGAAGCAGGAGGGTGCCTTTGGACATGCTGGTGGTCTGCGCCGCGGGCGCTGACGCGCCTCCCTCTGCCGCTCCTGTTGCCGCTGGGGGCTGTGTAAACGTCGCAGGTGCGGCAGCTGCTGTCTGGAAACCAGCGCCGCCAGCACCGCCACGACCGCGTTCTGCTCCCGGTATTTCCAACGAGACCCGTGGCCCACCGGACCACGCGGCAATCAGCTCCATCTGGGCGCGCTCCGACATCTGACCCGGTTCCGGGGGCTTTTCAGCCGGTGCTGTATTGAAATGAGCAGCGGGTGGGCGGGCTGAGCGGGGTGCAAAGGATGCCACCGGAGGCGTGGGCTGTGCCGCTGGGGGTGGCTCATGATGGACGGCTGGCGGCGTGGGAGGCGGTGGTGGTTTTTGGGCTACGTCGGGGGTGTCGCCTATTTCTGCAGCGGCGCCCTGCGGGTCAGGTAAATCCTGCCCGGATAGGGCGCTGGTGTATGACTTCCCCGCCTTACGCGCGGCCTGTGATGCCTGCTCGTCGCGTTTGCGCGCCAAATCATCTATGGTTTTGGAGTGATTGGCTCCGCCGGCCGGACTTTTCATGTCCGGATGCGTGATCTGGGCGGACTCAGGAGCGTGAGTTGCTGGGGCAAAGAGGAAATAGCTGCCGCCTACAAGCACAACCAGCGCACCGCCCACCCACGGCGCTAGTCTGCGCGTATTCTCGAACGAGGATTTGAGGGAGGTGGGGGCGCTCCCCTGCGGTTCGGTGCTCACGGTCCGTCCTCCTGTACGGAGACGGGAACGAGACGTTCCCCTGTTGACATGAGCAGCCGTGTGGAAAACGGCGCTGCATAAGCGGTCACGTCAAACGCACTGACATGCGCGGTGGCCGCCGGGGATGAGAGCTCGAATGTTGTGCGGATATACATGACGTCTTTCAGTTTCCACGCGCGGAGACGATCAGCGCTTACGCCAGAGACGAGCAGGGGCACCGCTTCCATGGGGGGGATACCATCGAGCAGATTGTTCAGAACGGGGTCAGACGTATCCGGTACGGCACCCAGCGTTGACGCCTGATCCTTGGCGTTTGGCCCCCTTCGGGTGATCCTGACTGTCAGATCGGCGTCATACGCCCCTGTGCCTGCGACAATCATGAAGCTAATGGGCTTTGGGGCGTCCTTGAGCGTGACCAGAAGACCGCCCCGCGGGTAGCGCGACACCGGCGTAATCTGCAGGATATTGGAACCTGCCTGCGGCACGCAGGCATTGATGCCGACCGCGCGGATGGGCGACTTGTCGTTCCCTTTTCCATCCCCGTCGCAACTGGCGGCCTTGTTGGTCGCCAGATCCCAGGCAATGGGCCATGGCTGGCCGGTTGCATCCAGAAAGGTAATTGCGGACGGATAGCCCTGTGCGAGCCGCACGATCGGGATCTGCGCGCCCGGCTCGAAGGCGATATTCAGCGATCGTGACGTGGGGCTGGCCAGAAGATGCGGGTCATCTTCAGCATCGAGCGCTTTCTGGCCGCCGTCATAGCGATCGTAAAGATCTTGCCGGACAGAAGGCGGTGGGGGCAGGGTGCCCGCGTAGAGCGGATCGATATGCTCTTTTTCCCGATCATCCGGCCCACCGTTCTGACGCGCCTGTGCGAGGGCCGTCAGGGGCACACAGAGTATCATGCCCAGCATGAGCACAAGAGAAAGCCTGTTTATCCGCATCAGGATGTCGCCTTGGGTGCGTTCAGCTGTGTGATGATCAGACCATCGGGATGAAGGGGGTCATTTGTCCTCTGAATGGTGACTCTGACAGCCAGCACATCGGTTTTTTCACCGGCGGCATTGGTCCATTTCAGATACATGGGAAAGGCTACATGCCATTCGTAATCGCCGTGCCTGTTCAGGCCGGCGCTTTCGATACTGGCCGCGGTCTTGATTGCGGCTGTCAGGATAACCTGTTTCGTGCGGATGAACTCGATGTTGCCCGGCCCCTGAAAGGCCGCGGCCCAGCTGTTCCACGCCTCACCGGAGAAATATCCCGCGCAACCGTCGAGATGTTTCCCGTAGTCCATATAATTGAACGTGTAGAGATCCGTCACTTTATCCATGGCCCAGTTCATGACCTGAGAGTCCGTGAAATAGGGCTGATCGGTGACGATCAGTTCACGGGGTCTGCCGAACGGGTCATGATAGATGTGCTGGGGTTTTGGTCTGTGTGTGACCTCATAAAACAGGGCGAATGACACCACGGAACTCTCACAGAGTGCGGCGATCAGAACAAAACAGAGGTAGCGGATGACCTGACGGGCAAAAGCTGGGTCATTGAGCCGTCTTGTTACGGCTTCGTAAGTGTTGCGCATGGTTCAGGCCATGCAGTCATTGGCGAGTGCGTGGGGAACGTATTCACCAATCCCGTCGAGGGTCGCACGTCTGCGGGAGAGGAACAGTTTACCGAGGAAACTGTAATGAATTTTTCGGGCTTCACGGGGCCGCACGAAAAATGGACGGCCTGTAATCCGGCAGATTTTGCGGATGAGTTGCCCGGCGACTGTCTCGTTGACAGGAGCGTCCTGAGGGCTGCCCTGGGGGATCGTATTGTTGAGGGGGAGGCCCGCGCGATCAGGCAGTCCGACACGCCGTGCGGCTTCTGAGACGGCACTACGCTTGAGTCCAAGCATCTGGGCGATGCAGGTTACGGAAAAGAGGCGTTTCCATAAATCGGCGAGGAGATCGATCGCCGTGCTGTTCCAGATCAGACGCCCGGATGCGGTGCGCTGGACAGAAGAAAAATAATCAGAAAATGCGTGAGAGGCGGTTGAAGTTATCCCCAGATTGTGGGCGGGGGGGGGGGACTTCAATGCAAAGGCGGCGTTAGCCGCCCGACCGCGTAGCGGTCGCCGGAGCCCAAGGCGCTGAGCCTTGCGGCGTACGGCACCAAGGGTACGCCCGATCAGTTTTGAAATAACCGGTGCTGCCGTGATCGAGGGATAGCGCGCGCGAGATAGATTTCTTCATCGCTGGACCAGCCTGCAGGCGTTGTTGTTGGTGGCTTACGAAAGCCTGAACCCCGGCCCGGTTGCGCTTCAGTAGGAAAGGGCCACGCCAGTTGCGTGGGAGGGGTCATTCTCCGGAACAGGCTCTGCACTATATGGGCTCCAGCAATGTCGGGATCGAATATCTGCCCTTCGTTATCATAACGGAATCGCATTCCGCATCTTTTTTTATCCGTTTTGTACTGGCAGCGACCAGAAGAGGAGTTTTATAATTTGTAGATATATTACCGTTTTCTGACTCGATTAACAATTTGTCTGCTCTGACCTGTACCTCGCGCATAGCTGAAATGGCGCAGCGGGTCGTGAAAAAGCCAGCTTTATGCCTCTATTTTTATTGGTCACACGATTAATAATCCATTCCAGACAGCTGTAAAATAGTTAACAGAATATCTCCTTTGTTGATCTAGTCTTTTTGGGAGGCGTTCGCGTGCCCCTTAAAACAGCGTCACAACGGATGAGCGCATACTGACTTTGTGAAACCTCACAAGGACAGATCATGACCGTTTCTCGATCCGGAGCGTCGACCGCTTCACCCACACCAAACTGGCTTACGGCGGATTATGCCCGGCGTATTCTCGGTGCCATTGCCTTTCCGGGTGATGGGCCTCCCACCGCCCCCCTGTCGCCTGATGCGACAACCAGGGAGGCGACATCATGAAAAGGGGCTTACGCCACGCCTGCCCCTTGTCGCATTCGTTGGTCTGATGCTTTCCACCAGTGTCGCCTCAGCGGCCTCGGAAGGCTGTCAGGCACTGGTTCAGGCGGCAGCAACGGGGGCGGCTGCCCAGATGAAAGCCGACGATGCGCTTATTCATCAGCCTGAATCGGTGACCAAATTCACCTGTCTCGACAGCTTTTTTAACGGTGTCGGCCTAGACCTGCTCACCAATGGTCTCAACGTATCCTCTATTGCGCAAAGCGTCATGGGCAAGATCTGCTCTGAGGTCAGTTCCGCCTGGAGTAGCATGGAAGGTTCGGCGGAGTGTGGGCTGACACTGACCGGGCCGGATACGAACTTCGATCTGGGTCTTGGCTCTGGCACCGTCTGTCCAACGGTCAGTTTTGGAGGTGGAGGCGACACGCTCATCAACAGCGGGACGAACGGCTCGGGCACCAATAACTGGGATGTCGATAGCTCCCTGCAGCTCCCGACCGGGTATTCACTGGGCGATGCCGCGCAGGCGTTCGGCCTTTCGGGGGGGGGCTGACCATGTCGCGCTCTCCTTCCCGCCTGCGCCTCGTTCTTATGCTGTGTGGCTGCTTTCTTCTTGGGCAGTTTTTCGCACCGGCACCGGCTCGGGCTTTCGGATTTGATATTGCTCCTATCCTGGGTGCCATCAGCGCCGCTCAGGGCGCGATTACAACCGTTACTACAACGGCCCAGAATGTTATTAACGGCACACTGGGTCTCATGAATGACAAGCTCGGTATGGGCGTCAGCCAGATCACCAACTACCTCAAGGGGCAGATTGGCGCGCAACAGCAGATCGCTGATGCCAATAACATGGTGCAGGCCGAACTGGCCAAGGAAGTGCGCCATGCCGAGATACAGGATCTCCACGCAGTAAACCGTCAGGACTGCCTGAACCTGGAAGGCGGGCAGGCACAGGTCGTTGCTGCGCGGCAGGCCAGTGATGTCGCGGTCGCGCTGGATGTTGCCAAAGGCGCGCGCACCCGAGCCGAGAAAGGCACGCCGTCCTGGGCAGGCAGCGGGCAGGGCGCGCAGGCGAATAATAACGCGCATCTGGGTAAATATTGCGACGACGCCGAGGCGGATGCGGGGCTGTGCAAACTGCCCGATGATACCATGAAAGGCGCTGATCAGGCCGCCACGAGCATGTTCACCCCCCTTGTCTACCACGGCAAGGACGCGATGGACCGTGCGAATGCGTACGCCGTAACCCTGATTGAGCCTGTCGCTCCTGGCGCTCAGAGGGGCAGCGCCATTACTTCCACAGCGGGGCAGCAGGAGCTTCCTTTCCGCCGCTCTTACAACGCGGCGCTGCATCTGGCTCATATGATCGCCGATCATGTGCTCAGCCAGCGGGCCGAGACCATTACCCTGACCGCGGCGCAAAAAGCGAGGCACAGCGCGAGGGGCTGGCCGTTACCGATCAGGGTTCTTCATGGGAAGCCACGGAGCTTGAGATCAACCGGAAATATTCCGGCACGGACTGGCAGGCCGATCTCCAGGCCATGTCGTCTGACAAGTCCGTTCTGATCCAGATCGCTCTGCTTGATGCCCAGCGCAACTGGCTCCTGTGGAACGCTTACAAACTTCAGGAAATGACCGCAGTGGCGGAAGCCAAACGCCTTGCGATCGCGGCTGACGACGCCTCAGCCGTCATTCTGCCGGCACCGTGTCGGTTCCCTCTCCCTAAGACATAAGGAAACACCATGTCCGAAACACTCTCGGCCGTGCAGCCCACGGCGACCCCGTCCTCAACCATGAGCGGCGTGCTGCAGGCGATGGCGCAACAGCAGCAGTCCGTGCCGGAAGACCAGCGCGGGCTGGCGGATCGGCTGAAAGAGCTGCAGGAGCAGCTCGAAAATGACCCCGCTTTGGAGAACGATCCGAAATTCGCCACCCATGTCGCATGGCTCATGCAGGACTGGCCGAAATTCAGTGGCACCGGGCAGGCGGTGCAGGTGTCGCCGCTTCTCCACGCGGGACTGAATGCGATGGCGGGCCAGTATCCCGGTATGAGTAATCCGCAGATGGCTCCATGCTCCAGCAGACTGCTGCCATGGATGATCGCCAGCTTGTCGCGGATATTCGTAATGCCAGCGTGGAGCTGGGTGGTCTGCCTGCGGAGCAACAGACCTCTTTTCTGATTTCTGCCGGGGTGAACGCTCTTGAGGCCAGAGCGGCTCAGGCCGGTGTCGTCCCCGCACCACAGCCGTCTCCTGTTGCCCAACCTGCTCCTGCCCCTCAGGCCCCGCCAGTCGTGGCGCCATCGGCGTCCGTTGCCGCACCTGAAGCTGTTGCAGAAAGCGTCGCTCCAACAGCGTTGGCAGGTGGGACGGAACACTCTCAGCGTGCTCATCAAACGGCCTCAGAAGAACAAGGCATTAGCGAACGGGGATAATGCGGGGCACACCAATCCATCTGGGGTGATCTCATGGAACGACCTGCCGCCCGACGTACCAACCAACGCTCCAGGCGCAGTGTCATGGCGAGATATTTCACCGGCTGGCCCAGGCAGTTCGTCCGCCGAACATAATGTGCCTTCCGAACCGGTTCCGCCGGTTGCCGCCGAAAATGTCACGCAGGCGGTCTCTCATGAGGCGGTAGCTGAAACGGGACAGGAGTTGGCTGAGCCGGGACGCCCTTCCAGCGGGCAGGACATGGAGCATGACGATCCGTCATTTGGCCACGCGTCGATGAATGTTCCGTTTGGTGACGAAGACGGCGCCCCTTCGCCCCGCGCCAACGAAACAGTCGATGCGACGAGAGGGGAGCCGGAGGCTCAGGCCACGCAGCCTGCACAGGAGCCCAGCCCGACCGCCGGGGAACGGGCAGCCCACGCTGGGGTGACGGAAGAACAAGAAAATGAAGCGCGTCGGCGGGATGCTGAACTCAATAAACAGGCCCAAGGCACTCCCCCCGAGCAGCAGCAAGGAACCCAGCAGCAGCCGAAACAGGCGGAGCAGACCAATGGGCAGACGGGGCAGGGTAACACCCAAAGCCAGACCCGGGCCAAAGAAATAGAAGGCCAGCAGTTGGAAACTAAAGCCGCTTCCACAGAGCAGGCTCAGGCCTCTGCTCAGGCACAACCTGCCGCCCAACCAACGCAGACGGCTACCGCCAGTCTGGCGGGGCATGCCGTCTCCAAGGTGGGTAATTTTGCCAAATCATGGTTTGCCAATCAGGGAGCCGCGTCTGATCAGCGCCGGATCGATAGTCTGGTCGCCACCGTAGACGGCAACATCCGTATGGCTGAGACGAACTATCAGGACCTTAAACTGACAGCCGCGCCCTTCTTCAAAAAGATGGAGGAAACCGCGAAGCAGGAAGGCGTCAGGCCCGCCGAACTGATGGCCAGCATGGGAGAGGGTGGCAAGCATCATGGCCTGTGGCAGGAGTTCACTAAACTCCGGATGACCGACGAGCGGGTCGGCAAAGCTACAGCGATCTGGGCCACACCCTGCAGGATATGCGTCTTAATCTTGGCTCGCTCCAGAACGAGGCAGCGGAGCGTGGGGCGACCAACGCCCAGTCCGTGATTGATGTCGAAGAACGGGCCGGCAAAAAGGCCATGGAGATGGAAGACGTGCCCGGCCGTGATGCGGGGCAAAGCCTCATCAAAAGTATCGGCGGCGCGCTCGAACGCATCATGGAGAAGGTGAAGGCGCGTTTTTTGGCTCTCACCCAGGGACGTGAGCAGGGCCGCGACACCAGCCCGTCCATGGGAGCCTGAGCCATGCGTGGTGTGTCCAAAATGGCGCGGCAGCCGTCATGCGTTCTGGCGGCGTTTCTGGGAGGGCTGGTCCTGCTTCATGCAGGGCCAGCCTATGCTGCGAGCGGCTTTGAGAGCGTAAGCTGGGCAGACCTTACAGGGGGCGATGACTGGTCTTTCCGCGTTCTCGATAGCCTGTTCCCTATGGACGGCACCGCGCAAACCGCGACCGGCACGCTCCTGCAATGGTTTACCTCCTTTGTCGCCATTATGGCGGCGTTCTGGATCCTGTATTCCATCCTGGCGCAGATCCACAAAACCGCTGAAACCGGAAAGGTCTTCTCCGCCAGTTTCAACGGCTGGGTACCCATTCGCGGCGTTGCCAGCGTTATCATGCTACTCCCCGTGCTCAACGGCTTTTCTCTTGGTCAAAACCTGATCGTCAATTTCTCCAAAGCGTCTATTGGCATGGCGGTGATCGAAGAAAATGTCGTCATGAACGCGGTGGGGCCGCAGGCGCTGCCTCTGGCAACGCCCATAATTCCGGGCTCACGTCAGGTCGTTCTGGGTGTCATAGAGAGCGAGATCTGCCGGGCGCTCATCAACAAGGCGTCCAACAATCCTGACCTCGTCCCCGAGCCTGCTATCATTGATGATGGCAACGGGACGGTCTCCATCTCCTACAACATGGCAAACGGCAATGGCACAGCCATGCCGACCTGCGGGCTGGTGTCCATCAGCACGCCCGTGAGGACGGCAACCACCACCGAATATCAGAGCATTGATTTCAGCGGGGTCAGTAGCCAGCAGATTGAGTCCCTCAAAACGCTGACAACCAATGTCCGCTCCGGTTTGCAGAACACCATAACCTCTCTCTGGGAAACCCGGGATATTGCCACGCTTGGCACGCTCAACTCGGTGTTCGTAGCGCAGACAAATTACCTCAATGGCCAGTTCACAACCATCGCCTCCAGTGTGGTCTCAGCCGTCCGTAACGCGGCCGGATCATCGGCCAGCGATAATTCCGCGACATCAGAGCTTCGGTCGCTCGGCTGGACCGGGCTTGGGGCTTATTATCTCGAAATTTCCCGCCTGAACGCGGAAGTTATTTCTGTATCCTCGATCACGCCTGCCGTCGTAGCGCCCTCATGGGCGGGCACAGGTCCATATCTTGGGCAAGATTTGCAACCTTTCATCAAAAGTGTGTCCAGCTATCTCGGTAAAATGGATGCGACACTCCAGACCGCCGATGCGCCCACGCCAAACAGCACGTCGCCCCGGTTGTATGCCAGCGCCCATGTCTCTTCGGACAGCACGGCAATCTGGACGAAGGTGCTGAATTACCTGAACTTCGGCCCCGGTACGCTGGAACTCATCATGAACCATCTGGTTATGGGGAGTTCTGGCACGGACTGGGTTGATCCGCTCGGAGCCATGATCGGCCTTGGTCATCTGCTCATTCATCTGGCGCTGACGACCGTTGCGCTGTCAGTGGCAGCCGGCAGTGTCTCAGTCGATGTCAGCGCGGGGTTGCTATCCTTCGTGACGGGTCAGTGGGAAGGGGTGGCGGCGTCCACGGCGGCGGCCTTTCTGAGCGGAACCATTACCCGCCTGCTTCCGGTGATTTTTACAGCCTGTCTGTTCCTGCTCACCTCCGGGGTTACACTGGCCTACGTTCTGCCAATGATGCCCTATCTGTATTGGATTGCTGGCGTTACGGCTGGTTCCTGCTGGTTGTCGAGGCTGTCGCCTATGCGCCTCTGTGGTTCCTCGCCCATATGACGTTCTCAGGCGATGGCATCCACGGCAAAGGCGTGCGGGGCTATGAAGTGCTGTTCACCATCCTCTTCCGGCCGTCGATGATGGTGATCGGCATGGTGTTCAGTTACACGGTGTTTTCCGCCATATCCTGGCTGCTGATGAAAAGCTTTCTGGTCGCCTCCACCTTTACGCTGGATCATGGCTATCTCACCGATAACTGGGTGGGTATTATTGCCATGATCATCATGTATTCAGCCATGGAGATGACCACCGCGACATTATCCTTCCGGCTGATAACGACATTGCCACATCATATGGCCTCTATGGTCGGGTTTGGTGCGGCCAGTCGTGTGGATGCGGAAGACTTCGAGAAATCTGCGACCCGGCCGGTGCAGCAGGGGGCCGATACAGGCCGTCAGCTTGGCATACAGTATCTCGAAGGATTGAAAGACGAGGCAAAAAAAAGTGGTGGCGGGGGGCGTTCTGGTGGTACACTTCCAGCAATGGATACGACAACGGCCGCACAGGTGCGGCCGATTACACAGACCGATGTTTGAGGGCCTGACCCATGAGCGGTGATTTTGTAACAGCCGGTGCATTAGGTGGTATTCGCGGGTCACTCCGGCGGGTGGCCAATGATCTGGAACAGCAGAACCACGCTGTAGCAGCACTCGCCCAGCAGGTGCAGATTGCCAACCAGTGGCAGGTCAAGGCTTTCAATCTCCAGAGCCAAGTGACGGAGTGGAAAGCTTGGGGAAAGGACAATCTAGAAGGCTGGAAGAAAGAAGAGCAGGTTTCGGCCGATCTGCGCCAGCAGCTCGCTCAGGCGCAGGAAGCCCTGCGGGCGGAGAAGGACCGAGGGTGGGAAGAACTAAATGAGCTGAACGAGAAGTATAATAAACTCGTGAGAAAAACTAATAAGCTCGTCAGGTGTGTAAACACCGTCAAAGCTCAGCCGGGCAACGCGGTTGCGCTGATTACTGCCCTTGAGACAGACCTGAAAGCACAGCAAGGGTGAGGGCTTCTATTCCTCTGCTTGGCTGCATGCTGGCGCTTTCCGGGTGTGCGCATGGGAATCTGCGTTCGGCGAATGACAGGCCGCTCAAACCGCCCCCGGTGCGTCAGGCACAGTATAACCCCTATGCGGCTTATGGCTCATCCCCCGCCCACTGGTCGCCCTCTGTCGCCTCGCGTGAGGGCACTATCGTCCGACCCACCGACCCGGCCGATCAGGGCAGTCGCCCAGACTATGAACACGCCAAATGGGCAGTTTCACAGGTCGCAGGACGCGCTGGCACTTTCTAAGGAACCCCGTCACAAAGAAACACTTCATACTGCTTGGGAAACGAGGCGATAGCCTGATCCTGATCGGTATGGAGTTTTTTTATGGGTTCGATTGTAGAGTGTACATTGAAAGCCGGAGAGCGCGGCGCGCCATTGCAGGAAATACCGCAAGCGACAACGCGGCGGATGGTGCTGGCGGACTTGCTCATGGAGCATCTGAACCGCAGAGCAGCTCAGGTCCGACGTGAGTACTCCTTAGCCGACGACTGACAAAAGAGGCTCAGGCGGCCGATTGGACACGCCTGAGCCATCCAGACTTAGCTGCCCAGGCCAGCGCGGGTCTGCACGTCGGAATCCGACAGCGTGTGATGCCAGACAACACCGTCCTTGAAGATGATGTTCAGCGTCTTCGCCTTGCCATGCTGGCCCTGCACGAACGCGCCATAGTACGGGATGAAGTTCGTCCCGTTTTCTTTCGTTTTCACGAACTCGTATTTCCAGATTTCATGACCGCTATCCGTGAAGCTGGTGCCCAGCGGATCGCCATAGATCGCCTTGACCTGTGCTTGCGTCGTTACGCCATCATGGATTTTCTGATCGACGCTTTCAGACGTTTCGTTCTTGATCGAAACATTGCCCGACGATGCACATGCGGAAACAGCCAGAAGAACGGCCAGGCATCCGGCTTTCGCAAACTTTTTCATCAATTCAAATTCCCTATAAAAACAAAGCATTATTCTGTCTTGTGCATAGATATGCAGTCAGAAGAGCAATGCGCCCTCTCAGTCGCAAAAAAACCTTTGTTAATCAATGTATCTTTCCATTAGTTATTAAACGTCCATTCAATTACTGGTCTTTTTTGCACTCTTAATACTATGTTCACCTGAAATATGGTTTTGCGATCTTTCTCGTGTTAATCGAAAGGTTCAACCACAAAGAGGGGTTTCCCGTGTCGCTTATGCCAAAACTGGCCATCGCACTACTCGCTACTGGGATGTTTGTTTCTGCCGCACAGGCCCAGACGATGTCGCCTGCCGAACTGGATCGGCTTTCGGCTCAACGGCAGGCCGAAATCGGTCCGCGCGACTGGGGTGCGCCTGTCGAACCCGCTCCCGAAGCCCCGCCCGTTCCCCTGAAGGAGCCCGTCACCTGCATGTCGCCCCGGACCGAGTTCGAGACCCTCTATGCCGGGCCGAGCAAACACGCGAAAAAAATCGGTGTCGCGTTACCTCAGTTGGCCGTGACGGCGACAACCTCGGGCGAGTGGACACGGATCATCCGTGGCCAGGGCAGTTACGCATGGATCCCAACGGCAGATGTCCTGCCTTGGCGTTCGACAACCGCCAAGGCGGGCACCCGCTGTTCTATCGCGGGTATCCGCCCCTCGGATGGCATTGTCGTGTTCTCTTATATCCGGGCGCTTGAGGACTGAGGCCTGCGCACAAGCACGTTGCGTAGGTCAGTCCATCATCACCTTTTCAGTTTGTTCTGGAAATTTCGGCCCGTTACATATACAAGATGGCATATACAAGGAGGCTCATCCATGACAATGCCATCCCCTTCTTCATCACCGCCGAGAGAAGTCAGGTTATTTCGCAACAACCGCAGCCAGGCGGTGCGGATTCCTGTTGAGTTCGAGTTGCCGGGAGACCGAGCGCTGATCAGGCGTGAAGGCAACCGGCTCATTATCGAACCGACCGAACGGCCTACAACAGTGGCCGAGCTCTTGGCTCAATGGAAGTCCGAAGGGCCATTGGGGGCGGATGACCAGTTCCCCGCTATTGAAGACCAGACAGCCAGCCCGGAGGATATCTTTTGAACGGATATCTTCTGGATACGAACATCATCAGCGATCTGATCCGCAATCCTGCCGGGCTTGCAGCGCATCGTATCGAAAAAGAAAACCCGAAGACAGTCTTCACCAGCGTGATCGTAGCGGCGGAGCTACGTTATGGCTGCGCGAAGAAAGGGTCTGCCAGACTGCTTGAACGGGTGGAGAGCGTTCTGGGTATTATTCCTGTCCTGCCGCTGGATGTGCCTGTGGCCGGCGAATACGGAGGCATCCGAGCAGAGTTTGAGGCGGAAGAACAGCCAATCGGCCTGAATAATCTGCTGATTGCGGCTCAGGCTTACTCGCTCAACCTCACTCTGGTCACGGCCAACCCCCGTGAGTTCGGCCGCATCCGAGGCCTGAAGGTCGAAAACTGGCTGGAAGCAGCGCCTCGTGCCAGAGCAAGAAAAAGTTAGCCATAAATGACGTTGCATTTGTGTAGGCAAATGTCTATTTTTTGCACATGAAGATTGCGGGTTTCGACTGGGATGACGGCAACTGGCCGAAATGTGGCAAGCATGGCGTCTCCCGCGCCGAAATCGAGCAGGTACTGTTGGGGGAACCTGCCGTCATGGCTGACCCTCATCCCGGTGAGCCTAGGATGAGGGCTATTGGCAGGACTGAAGCCGGCCGTCACGTCTTTCTGGTCTTCATGTTCAGGAGCGTCAGCAGTCAGACCCGGTTACGTCCCATCAGTGCCCGCTACATGCATCAGAAGGAGATCGACCACTATGAGCAGGAAAAATAGGGCCATTCCCTCGCTGCACAGTGACAAGGCGGCCGAGGATTTTGTCGCCAGTGCTGATCTGACCCAGTATGATCTGTCCGGCTTCAAGCCCATGCGCTTTGAAATTGAGCCCAAGGCGGCTGCCCTCAACATGCGCCTGCCAGCGTCCCTGCTCGACGCTGTGAAAGCCAGAGCGAAGGCGAAGGGTATCCCTTACACACGCTATGTTCGGATGCTGCTCGAAACCGATGTCGCACAGGCACGCTGACAGATCTGCCGCGAGGCGCTAGGCCCCCTACCGGGGCCAGAGGTTCCCACCCCGCGCGATGAACGCTCTAAAACGCCCAGCCCCCCCAGTGCGGAGCATCCAGTTCGAGAAACTGATCCGCATGAACTCCGCTAGCAAAACCAGCAGGATGACCGTGAACTGCACGCTGGCGACACTCAGCAGCCGTGTTCCCTGATAGGCGCAGGACCAGATCCATACGCCCAGAGCGCCGACAAACAGCAGCAGACAGAGACGGCCGTTACGCCGTGTCGCCACCAGCGCCCTGATGGTGGCGGGATCCATAACGGGTGCCAGAGCCGTGTCGATCGCCGAGGCCTCGATGAACGCTTTCCGGTCTCTCAGATACTGTCGCCACAGGGACACGGAGCGCACGCCCCGCACGAATGGCAGATAAAGGGGAAAGGCCATCCATTTCCCCACCTTCAGTAAGGAGCGTGTCGAGCGCTTCATCGCCCCATCTCCCGGACCAGTTGCCCTATGTCGCGCGGTACGCCTTCGGTGACATGCGACACACCTGCCTTATCGCGCCAGATCAGCATAGGCGTTCCCCGAACGCCAATGGCATGAGCGACAGCCATATTACCCTGCAGGTGGAGAGCCGCATCATCCGTGCGGAGCATGTCGTCCGCGACATGGTGCAGGTCGATGATTTTGTGCCATGCGGCTTCCATCTCGTAGGGAACGACGGACAGCAGCGCTGTTGCGGCCGGAGTGCTTGCACCGCCATTTTCATGGTCGTTGATGGCGATGGGCAGCAGGGCGAGCTGGATGGCGCCGCGTGCGACAAACGGCTCCAGCTCGGCCAGCGCGCGGATAGACCACGGACAGAGCGGATCGATCACCATCGTCAGACGTGGCCGCCCGTCCTGTCCACTCAGCCCCAAACTCGCCTGACTGACCCGTTTTGCCAGTTCTGGCGACAGTGTCGCAGGGGCGGATGGAGTGGCCTGTCCGGGTGGTGTCGCACCGGGCTTTGTTCCGGTGAGTGTCACGGTGGGGATTGCACCCTTGATCGGGGCAATGGTGTCGCGCGTGACGTTGTGCCCGTCCTGCTCCCACAGAACGCCCCCAATCAGGGCCTGTCCGTCCGGTGTCAGATAGAACACCCGGAAGATGTCGCCATTGACGGCATACACGCCCTGAAGGCCGTGATTCATGGCCCGGTTTCCAATCTCATAGACTGTCGCCCCCGTGCTGGTGATACGCCGGAGTGCAGGACTGGCGGCGATTTCTCCAGCCGGGATGAGTCTGGGCGTGGGCACGCTCGGCGTTGGACGCAGGATCGGGCCGCCGGCCGGTGCAGGGGCTGGCACTGACGCGGGCAGAGGCGGTGTCGCCTCCACAGGCGGCGGGGACGGGCATTGCTGGGCCTGCGCCAGCATGGGGAGAGCCACAAGGGTGGTGGCCATCAGAAGTGCGTATCGGGATTGTCGCATAGGGGTCTCCTTCTCTCCCCATCATGCGCCAAAGCGTTGTGACGCCCTTTGGAACAAAAGGCGAACGAAGGGCGTCACAACGGTCTGAGGCATACTGGGGAGAGACCAACACGGCAAAGGAGCCACCCCGTGTCGCCCAGATCCATACTGACTGTTACCCTGCTGGCCGGTAGCCTGTTTGCAGGCGCTGCCCATGCGCAGGACGTATCGCCCGAAGAACTCGACCGGCTGTCCGCTGAACGGCAGGAAGCCATCGGCCCACGCGACTGGGGGCCGCCTGTCGCAGTAGCGCCTGAAGCGCCATTAGTGCCGTTGGGCGGGCATGTCACCTGCATGTCGCCCCGCATGGAATACGAACCGGTCTATGCCGGCCCGGGCACCGAGACGAAGCAGGTTGGTGTCGCTCCCTCCCAGCTGGCTGTCACCACGACGACCTCGGGCGGTTGGACACGCATCCTGCGCGCTTATGGCAAGGCAGCATGGATCCCGACAGAGGATCTGCAACCCTGGACGTCGACAACCGCCTCACCGGGGACACGCTGCACGGTGGCGGGCATGCGGCCCTCTGATGGCATGATCCTGTTCTCCTATCCCGGCTCATGAGCAGGAACGCCTCTCTGGCCCGCATCTGCGGGCTCGGACTTCTGGCCGTGTGGAGTGTCACACGGCCGGGTGTCGCACAGGTGCCCGCGCAGATCGTGCCGAGCGTCGAGGAGACCGGTGCGCCCACCTTCACCTTCCCGGGGGCAGAGTCCTCATCCTCAACGGGCACAGGGACATCGAGCAGCACGTCGAGCTACTCAGGGGCGTGGGGCAGTAGCGACGCGATGTCGACACTGCTGTCGCAGTCCTATGGCGCGGATGCTGTCGCCGCGGCGAAGGCGGCGGGGATCAACCCCGACACACTGGCGGCGTTCGGGCAGATCGAAAGCCATTTCCAGAACACGGGCAACAGTTCGTCCTCAGCCAAGGGCGTCTGGCAGATCACCAATGGCACATGGAACGAATATGCCTCCAAGCTGGGCCTGAGCAGCGCTGATCGTAATGATCCGACCGCACAGGCAAAAGTCGCGAGTGCGATCATCAGCTCCTATGCCAGCTCCGTTTCCAAATCCACGGGCAAGGCCGCGACATCGGCGCAGGTCTATGCCGCCTATATGTTCGGGACATCGGCCGGATCCAAGATTGCCACCGCAACCAGCAGCACGCCGCTGAGCAGTCTCGTGTCCAGTTCGTCGCTGGCCGCCAACAACATGAGTGGCTGGACGGTTGGACAGTATCTCTCAACCGTCTCCACCCGTATGGGCAGCGGCGCATCCGAGACAGTGACCGGATGAGAACAAAAGTGGAAAAGTTGCGCCATTTTGGACACAAAAACCGCGAAAAAACAGTGATTTACACGACATTTTTGCGTTTTTTGATCTTGTCTGAAACCCTGTACACGGGCAGGTTGAACGGCAGACAGGACGCGTGCCATGCCGCGAGTCCGAGCCACCCCATTCGAGGCCCGCCGATGACGTAGCCACAAAAAGGAAAACCCTGCCTCTCCCGGTCTGCAAACCGGAAAAGCCAGGGCACCTGTAACGAACCATAAGCTATAGGGGAAAAGATTGCCCTTTCCCTATAGCCAGCTTCCGCTCGAAACGCAAGCATATTGCGAACGGGGAAGGTTTGCCCGGGTGCCTATGCCGAGAGGTCTGTCATGACCCATAGCACTGGACCTTTTGAGCTGTGCCCCAGACGCATAATGATGCCCTCTGCCCGATCCGCAGACGGGGAAAACGTACCCTCACGCCGGCCATGCTGCAGGCGCGGGATGAGCTGCTCGACCCGCCACCGGCTTATCCGGAGAAATACGCCGTCCTGAATACACTCAGGGCGCTGCCGCGTTCCTTTCCGTTGACGCGCACCGCGCGTGGGCTGCTGGAGCGTATGGTGGAGAAGACCCGGCCGGAGAGCTGGGACGCGCTGGAGACGCCCTTCATCTACGCCCACAACGCGACCCTGATGGGATGGACAGGCCTGTCGCTCAGTGCGCTGAGACGGGCGGTGCGGGAGCTGGCCGAGGCGGGGATGCTCGTACCCTGCGACGGACGGAACGGGCAGAGGGGACGGCGCTGGCAGGGGCAGGATGGGATGTCGCAGGTTGGGTTCAGTCTGGCCTCGCTGCGCTACCGGTGGCCAGCGTTACAGACAGAACTGGAATCCGGCCGACGGCAGCGCGCGGAAGTCGCGTTTCTGCGTGACGCTATTGCAGATCTGAACGAACAGGTGCGTGTGGAGGCCGAGCGGCTGGGTGATGAGGCGACAGCCCTTGAGGCGGCCCGCGTGATGCGTCTGCGGCGAGGCACGGATCTGATCGAGACGCTGATCGGCTATCACGACACCATGAAAGCGCTCTGGGCGCGCGTTCAGCCTGTGGAAAACCCTGCGGAAAACAGCCCCATCAAGGCGCCGAAATCTGCGCAGTGTACCCCTGAAATGGCACCCATGGATGTTCAATCTGGCACCCACTATACAGAGAGAAACAACAAAAAACCTAAAGAGGTTGTTGTAGTAGCGCCCGATGGGCGCAATCGCATTGAGATAATGCGGCGTGAGGGGCAGGTGTTTCCCTCTGAACCATCCGAGGGGCTGGAAGCGTCCATCCTGCGGGGCTTCCCCGGCACCAGCACGTTTTTCCTGACGGTGTGTCCGGCTTTGCGAGATCTTTGTGCTTCAGCGACACCCGATCGTGCCCAGCTTGGTGACGCGGCCGAACTGCTGTCGGGCCAGATCGGTATCGGCTACCAGTCGTGGAAAACCGGCTGCATCGCTCTGGGACGGTTCGAGGCGGCGGTCGCGGTGATCGTCATGGCGACACGCAAGGACCAGGGCGAACAGATCCGCCACCCCGATGCGTATTTCCGGGCACTGGTTGAACGCGGTGTGCGCGGAACACTCCATCTCGACCGCAGCCTTTACGCCCTGAAGGACACGCTGGCCCAGGCCGTGCCGCACGTGGAGGTATCGAAGAACCCTTGATTGATACGCTTGTCTGGTGATTTCAGGTTTTTGGTGATTTGGCTGATGGTTCTTTGGGCAGAATTCGCTCTGCGTTTTGAGCAGATCGGGGGCTGCCACCCTGGATGATTACGCGCTCGCGCTCAATCTTTCGAGGAAGAGGAAGCGGCGCATGTTGTAGACGATATTGGCCAGGCCGATCCTCATGGTGGCCCGGGTGATACCGACAGTTCGGACGAACAGACCCATTTGCGATTTCTGGTCAGCAAAGACATGCTCGACGCGGGATCGGATCACGGACTTTCCTGCATTGGACCGCTGGATATGGAGTGGCATGGGTTTGAGATGCGGCTTCTTCCTGTGAACCTTTGAGACAAAGCCCTGCTTTTCCATAAAGTCTGCATTGGCTTTTGAGCGATAGGCCGTGTCAGCCCAGACACTTGAGGCCGTATTGGTTTTATCCAACAGCCCCTCACGCAATCGCGCGCCATCACTGGCGGCGGCATCTGTCGTCTTCCATTTGCGGATGAACCGGAATTTCCGATCAATGGAGACGTGTGACTTGTAGCCAAAGAACGGGATGGCCAGATCCGTTGCGGGCATACTCCCGTCATCCTGTCGCTTCGCTTTGGTAAATTTAAGTGTCCATCGTGCATGCCTGTCCTTGTGGGACAGTTTGGATGGCTTGTTCTGCCAGTCCTGTGGGATCCGTCCTTCCCGCAGTGCTGTCTTTTCATCGTTGGTGTTGCGCTGCTTTGGCGCGGCCACCAGCGTTGCGTCCAGGATCTGGCCAGACATCGGCAGATAGCCCGCATTGCGCAGGGTCACGTCAAATCGGTCAAACAGTCTTTCAATTGCGCTCGCCTGGGTCAGGCGTTTTTGGCACAGCCAGAGTGTTTTGGCGTCCGGCACCCGATCTGAAAGCCCCAGACCAAGGAAACGCATGAAGGAAAGGCGGTCGTTGATCAGATATTCCGTCCGTTCATCAGACAAGTTGTTCAACGTCTGGATCACCAGGATCTTGAACATCAACACGGGATCAAATGGCGGTCGTCCGCCCTTGTTTCTATCAGAATACGCCAGGGTCTTGTCCAGATCAGGACGGAACGTTTCAAAATCCACAGTCCGGGAAAACGCTTCGAGCTGATCACCGAGCACGCTCAGCCGGGCACGCCGCTTTTCAACGTCAAACAAACCGGCCTGCTTCAGCATCTACCTCGCAATCGAAGTGGAAGATATATAACTACCGAGAAATTCACAAACCAGAGGATTTTTCAACCTCTCCATGTTCATATAATGTCGGTATAATAACTAATATATAATAAAATATGACTATAATAGAGTTTTATATTGTCAATTTTTCTTCAAAGATAGAAAATGCGCACTGCCAATGGTGAACATTTTCTTTCCTATTTCTATAAAATCACCTTCCTTCCAACTTCTCGTGCGACTAATCGAAAATCCAACTGCATAAGCAGCGCCGACGAGATAGTTTTCTAACTGCTCCAGACTATCGGCCTGATAAAAGCACTGCTCAGCTATCTGCTTGGCAATATGCTCTATATCAATAGTAATTCTAACCTTCATCTCACCATCTTATCGTCGTTCACAATAGAAAATTTACTACATCATTCTATGATGCGCAAATTTCATCTGAACTTTCTCAACGCTTGTTGCCGTTTAACATATTAGGCAAATAAATTACAATATTTTTAAAATCACTTTATTTTTTATAATTTAATTTAGATTCTTTTTCTGTTGCGGCATGTCATCAGTTAAGTAGAAACATATGGCCCCTATTTTTCGGACGGAGCGATAAGTTATCATTCCGCCTGAACGAGGACGGGTTTTATGGGTAAGGTTACGCGCAAGAGGTATGGGGCGGAGTTCAAATCGCGGGTTGCTCTAGAAGCAGGATCCGTGGGGAACTGATGTTGGCAAAACTGGCGTCGAAACATGGTATGCATCAGACGATGATCGCTCAATGGAAACAGCAGGCGATCGAAGGAATGCGAGGGACCTTCTCCGGGAAGACGGTTGCCGAACTCTGGGTCAACCCTACCGATGTGGAGAAACTGCACGCGAAGATAGGCGAACGGCTCGTGGAATGGGATTTTTGACGTGATGCCTCAACCGGTTGGCCGTGTACTATCGGTCTGTGCTACAGAGCGAGGCCAATCTGGTGTTGATGCGGCTGATCGACACCCAGTTCCTGAAAACACCGTATTATGGCTCACGGCATATGACATGGTTTCTCCGGCGCTTGGGACATGAAGTCGGTCGCAAGCGGAGCTGGCGGCTCATCGCGATCATGGACCGGTTCACCCGCAAGGTTCTGTCTTGGCGTCTATTCACTACGATGGACGTGAAATTCTGTATCAAGGCGCTACAGAATGCCCTGACGCTTTATGGCGCATCGGAAATTTTCAATACTGACCAAGGCTCGCAATTGCGGACAAGGGCGACGTGTCAAACGTCTTTCGTGAACGGATATGGGAACCCTACCAACCATTCCTACGAAACGATGCGATGAGGATGTCGCCTGTCCCAAATGGGACAGGCAGTGTCGTCATCTCGTGTAAAGCCTCTGCTCTATGTTGCGTACGAAGGAAGTCCCATTCTTGTTTAATCAGATTCTAGCGGGGATAGCGGTTGCTTTGTCAGTCTTGTTATCCTTCACCGTAGCGCAAGCCCAAAATGTTCCCGCAATCAAACTAAACGGTATTATCATCCACCCCTATGTTACTGATCAACTTGACGTCGGGGGTTTTGTCAATGCAGCACCCACTCATGTGGGCACCGGTGCGCGCGCAGCGCGTCTACGTAATGGCGTACGCATCAATATTCGCAAACAGGTTGAAATCGGAGCGATCTGGGATTTCGGTCCTGCCCCTAATGGTCCAATGCGCCTGTTCGAGGGGCAGGCTTCCTATATTGGGTTAAAGCATTTTGTTTTCACCGCAGGAATTTTTAAGCCTAGCTTTGGGTTGGAATCCATGCAGGCACAAGGTGACACGATGTTTGTCGAACGTTCCAGTATTTCCACAATTACCCGTAATCTTGCTGCGGGTATTGAGCGGCAGGCAGTTCAAGCCGAAGTATATGGTAACCGATATCACTTTGCTGTTTCGGCCACGGCGGGAACAGCCGGTCCAAGCGAAAATGGAAACCAACGTGGCATGGCCTTCCGCCTTGTCGGTTTGCCGGTTAAAAGCCATTCTTTATTGCTTCACTTGGGCATATCGGGGGAGTGGGTTTTCCGACCAGCTTCCGCTCGAAATGAAGCTCCAGCTCTAACTTTGTCGGATGACCCCGAGCTTAACCCGGGCACGGTATCAAAATACCTTGATACTGGAAAGATTGCCGCACGTAGTGCTGGAGCATTTGGCGTTGAAGGCGCGGTTGCATGGAAAAAGCTGTTTTTTCAGGGGGAGGCCTATGATATTCTCATCAATAGCAGCATGGGCTCAGACTTCCAAAAAATGAATTTTCATGGCTGGTACGGACAGTTAGGGTACACCATAAACGGCTCTCCCCGGGCATGGAAAGCACGATCCGCAGCCTTTTCCTCCCCCTCTTGCAACACGAACCAAACGGTGCTGTGCAACGGTTACGGCGTTCTTGAGGTTGCTGCGCGTTATTCTGAAGTCGATCTTCAGGCTGGACAGGTGGAGGGTGGAAACCAGCAGACGGGGACGCTTGTTATGAACTGGTGGCCCACGTCCATCCTCCGCATGACGTTGCAATATGAGTATGGGCAAATTACCGGTGGAAATAATCCAGAGCGCTTTCACGCTATAATGTCGTTGTTTCAAGTAAAGTTTTGAATACTTGCTGTTTTCTACGCAACCCATGCACCACCTGTTACGCTGCTTCTCCAGTAGCGTTGATCATGAATGTCCTTTTTATAATCGACGACTCTGACGGGATGCCTTTCAAAAACCACGGAATCCTGCCAGAGACCCTGCCTTCTGCTCACGCGCCCAGCGCCAGATGTTCAGGGAATCCTCCACCTCATGTCCACCAGCACCGACCGGCCGACACCCGACGATCTCAAACGGATGACGGCCACAATCGTCAAAGCCTTTCTTGCCGGAAACCCGCTGGAGGCGAGTAAACTGCCCGCTTTGATCAAGCAGGTTTATCGTTCATTAGAGGAAGCGCACATCCCGCTGGAGGAACCGGAACCTGAAATCCCGGCTGTGCCAATAGAAGAATCTGTTTACCACAATTATATTATCTGTCTTGAAGATGGCCGGCGTCTGAAGCTCCTGAAGAGCCATCTCAAACGAATATACGGCATGACGCCTGAGCAATACCGGGAAAAATGGGGGCTGCCGCCAGATTATCCGATGGTGCCGCAGGCCTATGCGGATAGATGCGCAGCTAACGAGTACAAACGGAAGCACGGGCGCAGCATGCCGATCCGGCGCAAGAAAGACCCAAACCAAGCGCCTATCCTGAAGGGCGTACTGCCCAAATCCAACCGAAAGCGTAAGCGACCGGAGTGACGGCTTAGCGGAAATCCCGTGATCTGGTTTCGAGGTCGCGGCCGGTGGCCTCGCCCAGACGGGAAAGCATGGGTTGCAAGTCCTCGACAAAGCGCACGACCAGATGGATCACGTCGCCTTCGCGCTGGAGGCGGCCGTGGGCTGCGATAAAGCCTGATCCCACGACAATGGCTCTCTGTGCGGCAATGCGGTCTTTCCACAGGACGAGATTGGCCGTGCCGGTTTCGTCTTCGATCGTCATGAACATCACCCCTTTGGCGGTGGATGGCCGCTGGCGCATCAGCACCAACCCCGCGACCCGGACGAACGCGCCATCAAGGGCCTGCGTGAGATCGGCGATAGGGGTGATCTCCTGTCGCGCCAGGGTGTCGCGCAGGAAGCTGACCGGGTGGGCACGCAGGCTCAGCCCTGTCGCATGGTAATCTTCGACGACTGCACTCCCGGCCGCGATTTCGGGCAGGTTCGGATCTGGCTCCCAGAGTTCGGGTGTCGGTGCGTTCCGCCCCCGATCGGCGGCTTCGAACAGCGGCAGCGGGGCCGCACCAAATCCCTTGAGCGTCCACAAAGCCTGTCGCCTGTCTGCCCCCAGTGCGCGAAAGGCATCCGCTTCGGCGAGTTTTTCCAAAAGGCTCAGAGGCACATCCGAACGTCGCCAGACATCATCCAGACTGTCATATCCCGCCCCACGGGCGAGGATCAGCCGGGCCATGGCATCACAGGACAGACCCGACACCAGCCGGAAACCCAGACGTACCGCCTGCCGTGAGCCATGGCGCGCGGTTTCCAGCGTGCAGTCCCATCGCGACGCATTGATACAGACCGGCCTGACTTCCACGCCATGCTCGCGTGCATCGCGCACGATCTGGGCCGGGGCATAAAACCCCATGGGTTGGCTGTTGAGCAGGGCGGCACAGAACACATCGGGGTAATGGCATTTGAGCCAGGCCGAGGCGTAGGCAATCAGCGCGAAACTCGCCGCATGGCTTTCGGGAAAACCATACGCGCCGAAGCCTTCCAGTTGTGTCCAAATTCGCGCAGCGAACGCCGGATCGTAACCGTTGCCAATCATCCCGCTCAGCAGCCGCTCTTTCATGTGGTGAACACCGCCCGTGGAGCGAAAGGTTCCCATGGAGCGCCGGAGCTGGTCCGCTTCACCCCCTGTAAAGCCCGCGCAATGCACGGCCACCTGCATCGCCTGCTCCTGAAACAGCGGGATGCCGAGTGTCTTGCCCAGAATACGCTGCAGGGCAGGGCTCGGGCAGTCGGGGGCTTCTTCGCCTGCCCGGCGCCGCAGATAGGGGTGCACCATATCGCCGGTAATGGGGCCGGGCCGCACGATGGCGACCTGCACGACCAGATCGTAGAAGGTGGCGGGCTTTGTGCGTGGCAACATGGCCATCTGCGCGCGGCTCTCGATCTGGAACGTTCCCAGCGTATCCGCCCGGGCGATCATCTGATAGGTCGCCCGGTCTTCAGGCGGGATGGCCGTCATGTCGAGCGTGCGGTGATAGCACGACTGGATGAGTTCAAAACAGCGCCGCAGACAGCCGAGCATACCCAGACCGAGCACATCGACCTTCATCATCCGCATCCGGTCGATGTCGTCCTTGTCCCAGACCAGGGTCTGGCGTTCCGCCATGGCGGCGGGGCGCACGGGCACCAGCTCATCGAGCCGGTCGGCGGTTAGCACAAACCCGCCGGGATGGGTGCCATACTGGCGCGGAAATCCCACCAGCTGGCGGGCAAGCTGCAAGACCATGCCAAGCCGCTGGTCATCAGCGGACAGGCCGATCTGCCCGAGCCGTTCGGCAAGCAGTGCATCATCATGCAGGACAGTGGCCAGATGTTTCGACATCTGGCCCAGAAGATCCTCTGGCAGACCGAATGCCCTGCCGACTTCCCGCAGCGCCCCTTTAGGCTGAAAACGCATAAGGGTGGCGCACAGGGCCGCATGGGAGCGGCCATAGCGCCGATAGATCCACTGGATTACTTCTTCGCGCCGGTCAGCTTCGAAATCCACATCGATGTCGGGCGGCTCCTGCCGCTCTTCGGAGACAAAGCGTTCGAAAAGCAGGCCCGAGCGGACAGGATCAATGGCGGTGATCCCCAGCACGTAACAAATGGCGGAATTGGCCGCCGATCCACGTCCCTGGCACAGGATTCCGCGTGAGCGGGCATAGGCGACAATGGTGTTCACCGTCAGGAAATAGGGCGCGTAGTCAAGACGCGCGATCATGGCGAGTTCATGATCGAGCTGCTGGCGCACATCGGCTGGTGTGCCGGTTGGATAGCGATGAGGCACACCCGCCTGAACAAGGCGTGTCAGAACCGCCTGTGGCGTTTCTCCACTCCCTTCGGTCTCATCGGGATACTGGTAGCGCAGATCCTCCAGCGAGAAACGGCAGGCGGCGGCGATCTCCTGACTGCGGCCCAGCGCTTCCTCATAGCCGGGGAACAGGGCGCGGATCTCGCCCGGGCCGCGCAGGTGGCGCGAGAGATGCCGGGTGCGTTCCGCGCCCAGGGTGTCGAGGGTGCGATGGCACCGAATAGCCGTCATCACGTCATGGAGGTTCTGTCGTGACGGGTCATGCCACAGCACATCCCCTGTGACGACAGGATGCGCGCCATTTTGGACACAAAGCTGGGCAATCCATGCCAGCCGCTCGCTGTCATGTGCCTCAAAGCGGCGTGTGAGTGCTACATAGGCCGGGCCGTCGTCTTTCTGGCGGGCTAGTTCTGCCAGACGTTCGATGTCGCCCGGCAGGCGCTGGTCATCGGTGGGAAGCAGAATCAGGATCAGAGCCTGTGCTTCACGCGTCAGATCCTGCCAGCGGAGCTGGAACGCATCATGTGGGCCACGCCGCGCGCCCAGCGTGAGCAGACGGCACAGCGATGCCCAGCCAGCCCGATCCCGTGGATAGGCGAGCAGGCTCGCACCCTCTTCCAGCTCCAGTCGCGCTCCCGGAATAAGGCGCAGACCGTGTTCCGTGGCCGCGTCATGGGCGCGCACCAGTCCAGCCACCGAATTGTAATCGGTGACGCCCAGTGCCGTGTATCCCAGCGCACTGGCCTGTTGCATCAGCTCATCGGGATGGCTGGCGCCCCGCAGGAACGAGAAACAGGTCGCGACCTGCAGCTCGACATAGCCTGTCTCACTCACGCGGGTCTCAGCCGGGTGCGGATGGGCTGAAGCCGTATGGCTGGTGGCGTCCTGCACACGACACAGGACAAAGCCACAGCGTTCAAGATGGGCGACCAGCCGTTCAGCCACCAGACGGGCCATCAGCTCGTCCGCGTCATGCACACGGCGGCGGCCGTCATGGCAAAGCGCGTGCATGACGGCATCCGCGATGTCATCTGTACGGGCCGGGCGCAGGCCGGGGAGGTCAGACGGGCGCGCATCAGAAAAGCCCATGCAGGAACCATGCGGCCTGCCCTATCACTGGCCCCGCGCCATCATGGGTGGTGAACAGCCAGAAGCGTTCGCCCTCAAGGGTCTCGGCCACCCAGTAATCACGCGCGCAGGCTCCCTGAGGATCATGCCACCAGTCGCTCCAGACCCGTTCCGGCCCGATCAGCCCGTGAACCATGTGGCGGGTGCGCCCCCACAGGAAGGCTTTGGGGGCGCCATCCGGCCAGAAGGCCCTGACGGTGATGGGGCAGGGAGTTGGGAGCAGCCGGGATGGCCTTGGCCCATGGGAATAGGATGGGGAGTGCTCATCGAGCCTCTGCACGCACTCACCGCCCGTATAGGCCTGCTCGCGTTCGGGGAACTGGCTGGCACCAGTCTGCAGGCGTGAGAGGCTTTGAATTCCGACCCGGCCCACCAGACGCTCAAGGAGGGCGGGCAAGCCTGCAGGATCGGTGGCAGGCGTAAGCCAATCCCGGTTGGTCGGGGCGTCCAGAGGGGCGGTTTCTGTTGCACTCAGGGTAAAAGCCTCAATCCCGAAGCCCGGTTCGATGGTGTCGATCCGTTCGCCCAGCAGCCGGTTCAGGCGGACAGGATCGGCACTGGCGTTCGACAGTCCGAGCTGAAGGCTCTGTGTCGTGCCATCGACCCGCATGCACTGCACCAGCAGCTGGCGGGCACCGTGGTTCCGGCGGGTCAGGGTTTCAGTCAGTTGATCCACGAGCTTTGCCAGAGCGCGGGCAATGGCCGGGGCTGTGCTGATCGGTTCGACCAGTGTGCCAGAGACGCGGAAGGCCTGCGGTTCTGCCCTGAAGGACAGAGGCTCAGGCAGACGTCCCATCGCCTGATCGAGCCGGTCGGGCAAAGCCTGCCCAAACCGCCGCGCCAGAGGGGCGCGGGGCCTGTCGAGAAGCTGGCCGACCTGCACAAGACCCAGACGGCGCAGGGTGTCCAGTGTTTCAGGCTCAAGCCGCAGGCTGGCCAGAGGCAGATCGCGCAGAGCGGTCGCCTGTCCCCCCGGGGGAATGAGGGTGAGGGGCTGGCGGCCGCTTCTGGCGACAGCCGCCGCCGTGGCTGCCGTATCCGCCAGTGCGATCCGCGCAGAATAACCGGCCCGCGCGAGGCGGGTAAGCAGGCGTTCAGCATCTGGTCCTCGCCTCCAAAAAGATGATCACAGCCGGTGGTCTCCACCCACACGCCATCCGTGCCATCTACGGCCGTAAGCGGCGACAGCCATTGGCACCACAGGGTGAGGGCTTCCAGCGCCGCCTGATCGGCGGCAGGCTCAGCCTGCGCTACATGCAGGTCAGGCTGCATGGCCCGGGCCTGCGCCAGCGGCATCCCGTAGCGGATCCCCAGCCTCAGGGCGATGGGATCGGCCGCCGTGACCACAAGCCG
>NZ_BAIN01000028.1 GCF_000613285.1 Acetobacter papayae JCM 25143
CCGGGCCGCGTCCGGGTATGGCCTCGGGGGCATTTGCGCGCAAACCCACCGGCGGGGCTATTCCGCTCGTGGGGCTGGGGGCCGGGGTTGCGGTGCATTATGCCGCCTGCTGTCATCCTTTGCCGGGTGATCGGATCGTAGGGGTTGTGGCTACGGGCAAGGGGGTGACCATTCACACCCGCTCCTGCCAGACGCTGGAAAATTTTGCCGCGACCCCTGAGCGCTTTCTCGATGTGGACTGGGATTACGATGCCATGGCCCGCACCGGCAATGCCGGGCCGATGCGCGTCGGGCGTGTCAGTATCGTGGCGGAAAACGAGCCTTCAGTGCTGGCGGCCATCACCAACGCCATTTCCCGTGGGGATGCCGCTACGGTCAACCTCAAGATCGTTAACCGGCAACTGGATTTCATGGAAATCCTGATGGATGTGGAAGTCCGCGATCTGCGGCATCTGTCTTCCGTTATCGCGGCGCTGCGTGCGGTCTCGGGCATTACGCAGGTGGACAGGGCGCGTTCATGAGCCTGATTGCTGTGGGCGTCGATCTGTGTGACATGCGGCGCATAGAACGGATGATTGCCCGTTTTGGTCAGCGTTTTCTGGAGCGTGTTTTTACGGCTCAGGAACGCGCATGGGCTGAAAAGCGTTACGGGCAGGCCAGAATTGGCACATATGCAAAACGCTGGGCGGCCAAGGAGGCCTGCGCCAAGGCGCTGGTACGGGCTTTGCCCAAGGTGTCACGCATGCGCAGATCGGGGTTGAAAACCTGCCGGGGGGGCAGCCGGTGCTCTGCCTGTCCGGTGCGGCGGCCCTGCGGCTGGAGCAGATTACGCCGCCGGGCAATACGGCCCGGCTGGCGCTCAGCCTGACGGATGAGGTGCCCTACGCCTTTGCGCAGGTTTTTATCTCGGCTGTGGCGGGTTGACACAACCGGGTGCGCGCGGCTTGATCCGCCAGAATTTCTTTTTACGGCAACAAAGACAAAAAGCGGGCAGGGCGGAAGCAGGATGAATACACAGGATCACTCTTCGGCCCGGTCTGAACAGCCGGTCGGCATGTGGCAGAGCCTGTTCGAATATGTGCGCACGTTTTTCACGGTTGTTGTGGTCGTGCTTGTTGTCAGAACCCTGTTGTTTGAATCGTTCGTGATTCCCTCAGGTTCCATGATCCCGACCCTGCAGGTGGGGGACTATATCTGGGTTTCCAAATATACGTACGGATATTCCCGTTTTTCCCTGCCGTTCTCGCCAGACCTGTTTAACGGGCGTATCTGGGGTGGCACGCCGCACCGGGGCGATGTGGTGGTGTTCCGCTTTACCAAGGATACCTCGGTTGACTACGTCAAACGGGTAATCGGTCTGCCGGGTGACCATATCCGCGTGACCGATGGCCAGCTTTACCTGAACGATACCGCTGTGCCGTGCGATAACCCGCACCCCTATATTGCCCATGATGAAACCGATACGAGCATGGCGGGCGAGGCCTGCACGGAAAAACTGCCTTCCAGCATTCGCGGGGATGGCCCGGTCAGCCATGAAATTCTCAAGCTGACTGATGAAGGGCCGCAGAATAACACGCCTGATTACGTGGTACCGCCGGGCTATTTCTTTGCCATGGGCGATAACCGTGATGACAGCGCGGATAGCCGCTTCATGGGTGACGGGCCGAAGGATCTCGGTTTTGTGCCGATGGAAAACCTTGTGGGCCGGGCGCAGCGCGTTTTCTTCTCTGTTTCGGCTGATTATCCGCTGTGGCAGGTCTGGCACTGGCCGCAGGAAATCCGTTGGGGCCGGCTGATGCAGGGTATCCAGTGACCATGGCTGAACCACAGGGTGGCGCGCGTGTTTTGCAGGCGCGGCTGGGTTATACATTTGTCAATGAGTCCCTGCTGAACGAAGCGCTGACGCATCGCTCGGCTGTTAACCAGAAAACGAACGGTCGCAGGCGCGTACAGGCCAAGGGGGCGGGCTCCAACGAGCGGCTTGAGTTCATTGGTGATCGTGTTCTGGGGTTGCTGATGGCCGAATGGCTGCTGGAGCGTTATCCGGGAGAGCAGGAAGGTGCGCTTGGCTCGCGACTGGCTCATCTGGTTTCGCGCAAGACACTGGCGGATATTGCCGAGCGGATCGATATGTCCGCAGCCCTGACTGTGGCAGCGCATGAGGCCAAGGCTGGCGTGCGCACCGCCGCCAACGTGCTGGCCGATGCGGTGGAGGCAGTGCTTGGCGCGGTGTTTCTTGATGGTGGGCTCGATCCTGCGCGCCAGATCGTGCGCCAGTGCTGGAAGCCCGAGCTGGATGCGCAGGCGCGCCCCCCCAAGGACCCCAAGACGGCCTTGCAGGAATGGGTTCTGGGGCGTGGGCAAGCACTGCCTGTTTATGAAACGATCGGGGCGGATGGACCGTCCCATGCGCCGCTGTTTGTCGTCAGGGTGACGGCAAGCGGTCTGGCGGGAGAAGGGCGGGCAGGCAACAAGCGCGCGGCGGAAAGTTCTGCTGCCGCTGCCCTGCTGGCAAAACTGGAAGGCAAGCCAAATGGCTGAGGCTCGGAATATGGCGGATACGACACGCTGCGGCTTTGCAGCACTGGTGGGAGCCCCCAATGCGGGTAAATCCACTTTGCTGAACCGTATGGCGGGTGCCAAGCTGTCCATTGTTTCTCCCAAGGCGCAGACAACGCGCTTTCGGGTGTTGGGCATTCTCATGCGTGGCACAACGCAGATCCTGCTGGTGGATACACCCGGTATTTTCCGCCCGCGCCGCAAGCTTGACCGGGCCATGGTGGCCGCTGCTTGGACGGGTGCCGAGGATGCGGACATCACGCTGCTGCTGGTGGATGCGCGCTCGGGTCTGAACGAAGCGGTGAGCGAGATTGTGGATCGGCTGGCTACGACCAAGCGCCGTGTCTGGTTGGTGCTGAACAAGACCGATCTTGTCTCTCCCGGTGCGCTGCTGCCCTTGACGGCGGCCATTACGGAACGGCTGCCGGTTGAGCATGTGTTTATGGTCAGTGCTCGCACGGGCAACGGGGTGGATGACCTTCTGGACCAGCTGGCGGGCGCTCTGCCGCCGGGGCCGTATCTCTATCCCGAGGACGACCTGACAGACCTGCCCGACCGCCTGCTGGCGGCAGAACTGGTGCGCGAGCAGATTTTTATGCAGACGCATGAGGAAGTGCCCTATGGCGCAACGGCGGAAACCGAAAGCTATACGGAGCGCCCTGACGGGTCGGTGCGGATCGATGTCACGATTTACGTGGCGCGTGCGGGCCACAAGGCGATCCTGATTGGGGATGGCGGGCAGAGAATCCGCCAGATTGGTGAGCGCGCGCGCAAGCAGCTCGGGTCTCTGCTTGAACGCCCCTGCCATCTGTTCCTGAACGTCAAGGAACGCTCAGGCTGGGATGAAGAGCGTGCACGCCTGAGAGCTATCGGGCTGGATGACGTGCCGTAAAAGCCACCAGTGTGGCCTGAACGCTTGTGGCCATGCGCCATGAGGGATAAGAGAGGGCAACCCTGATACGTGGCCCGCACGGGTGCGTTCGGGGTCTGTTGCGGACTGCTTGCTTGTTGAGGGCCAATGACTGCTTGTGCTGGCGAAACGCCGAACCGCAAACGTGTACTGCTCAAGGTTTCGGGTGAAGCGCTGATGGGCGGTGGCGCCTTCGGTGTGGATCAGAAAACCGTTGAGCGCATTGCCCAGGACATCGCCCATGTTGTGCGCGGTGGAACCGAGGTCTGCCTTGTGGTGGGCGGTGGCAATATTTTCCGCGGCGTTGCGGCTGCGGCCAAGGGTATGGACCGCGCGCAGGGTGACTATGCTGGCATGCTGGCCACGGTCATCAACGCGCTGCTGCTCCAGAACGCGCTTGAGCGTGAACAGATTCCCACCCGCGTGATGTCAGCTATTCAGATGTCCTCTGTGGCTGAGCCGTATATCCGCCGCCGGGCAGTGCGTCATATGGAAAAAGGGCGCGTGGTTATTTTTGCCGCGGGCACGGGTAATCCGTTCTTTACCACGGATACGGCTGCGGCCCTGCGTGCGGCGGAAATGGAATGCAATGTCCTGCTCAAGGGTACGCAGGTTGATGGCGTCTATTCCGCCGACCCCAAGCGTGATCCGTCCGCCGTGCGCTATGATGAGCTGACCTACCTGAATGTGCTGGCCAACCAGCTTAACGTCATGGATGCGGCCGCCATCAGCCTCGCGCGGGAAAACAATCTGCCGATTATTGTTTTCAATATCGGAGAAGAAGGTTCGTTTGCCCGCGTCATGCGCGGCGAAGGGCCCTTTACCCGGATTGTCGAGACAGCATGAATGATCACCGCGTTATGCGGTGCGATGAACAGGATATGACCGTGGCGCGCACAGCGCCACACTGTGCAAGGTAACGGGAGAGAAACCGCCGTGTCTGACTTGAATGCCCTGATGGATGATCTGACGCGCCGTATGGATGGCGCACTTGAAAGCCTGCGGCGTGATTTTTCCGGCCTGCGTTCAGGGCGAGCCAGCCCGGCACTTCTCGAGCCCGTGCGGGTCGAGGCTTATGGCGGCGAAGTGCCGCTGACACAGGTGGCTTCGATTGCCGTGCCCGAAGCGCGCATGATTACCGTGCAGGTATGGGACAGGGTGCTGGCCGGTGCGGTTGAACGCGCCATCCGTGATGCGGGTCTGGGGCTGAACCCGGCGGGCGAAGGGCAGACCATCCGCGTGCCCATTCCGCAGTTGACCGAAGAGCGCCGTAACGAACTGGCCAAGGCCGCTGCCCGCTATGCGGAAGGGGCCAAGGTAGCCGTGCGCGGCGTGCGGCGCGATGGCATGGATAAGTCCAAGGGTTTTGAGAAAAAAGGTGAAATCAGCCAGGACGATATCAAGACCTGGTCGGACGCCATTCAGAAACTTACTGATCAGTATGTTAAAAAAATTGATGACATGGTGAGTGAAAAAGACAAGGAAATCAAACAGGTCTGATCTGGCGGGCTGTTCCGTCGATAAAACCGGTTTTTGGGGCCCTTCTTGCTATGTCGTCTGGTGTGGCTGAAAAGAACATGTCTGTTCCAACGCATGTCGCCATCATCATGGATGGAAACGGGCGTTGGGCACGCGAACGTGGGCTGCCACATCTTGCAGGGCACAAGGCCGGGGCAGAGGCTGTGGCACGGTGCGTGCGTGCAGCCATGCAGCGTGGGGTGCCGTATCTGACACTCTACGCCTTTTCGTCAGAAAACTGGTCGCGTGGGCCGCAGGAAGTTTCCGACCTGACCAGCCTACTGCGTTATTATCTGCGCCATAAGGTCCGCGAACTGCACGCAAAAGGCGTGCGGCTGCGCTTTATTGGTGAACTCGATCGTTTTGAGTCCAGCCTGCGGCATGAGCTTGACCGTGCTGAAGCCATGACCCGTGACAATACAGGCATGGTGCTACTGCTGGCGCTCTCCTATGGCGGGCGGTGCGATATCGTGCAGTCCGCCCGTGCGCTGGCGCGTGCGGTAAAAGCAGGTGCGCTGGCACCTGATGATATTACCGATGCATGGTGGCCAACCATCTGTGGACGCATGGTGTGCCCGACCCCGATGTGGTGGTGCGCACCAGCGGGGAATACAGGCTCTCCAATTTTCTGCTGTGGCAGAGTGCGTATGCCGAACTGGTGTTTCTGGATGTGTACTGGCCCGACTTTACCGAAGGGCATTTTTCTACAGTGCTAGATGTTTACGCGCGGCGCGAACGCCGCTTTGGTAGCCGCCCGGTGGCCTCCGTATGACAGGGGGCAATACCGCACAGGCTGGCCAGTCTGCTTGGCGTGATCTGCGGCCCCGCCTGATTTCAGGAATTGTGCTGGTTGCTGTGGCGTCTCTCTGCATTGGCTTTGGCGGGTGGCTTTATGGCCTGCTGATTATTGCCGGCATGGCAGGCATGGCGGTTGAGGCGGCAGGACTGTTCGGCCTGCCGGTGCGGCACTGGCGCGGCGGGCTTTATGTGGCCTGGGCTGTGTGTGCAGGGTTTTCTGCCGCGAGCGGGCACTGGGCATCGTTTGTTCTGTTCTGTCTGCTGTCATTTGTTTTTGGCGGCCCGCTTTGGGCTCTTATGTGCGTGCTCGTGCTGGCGGGTACGGCTCTGCTGTGGTTGCGGCAGGGCGGGGTTTGGCCTGTTGTGTTCGTAGTGGCGGTTGTGGTGGCCAGTGACAGCACGGCCTATGCTGTAGGGCGCATGGTAGGCGGCCCCAAGCTGGCACCGCGTATCTCGCCCGGTAAAACCCGCTCGGGTGCCGTGGGTGGGTTGCTGGGGGCCATGGGGGTTGGGGCTCTGGTTGCGGCCTGCTCAGGTGCTGGCGGAGTTATGGGCGGCCTGCTCTGGGGTGGTCTGCTGGGTCTGGCTGCCCAGAGTGGCGACCTTGCCGAAAGTGCGATGAAGCGGGCTCTAAACGTCAAGGATTCCGGCACGCTCCTGCCGGGGCATGGTGGACTGCTTGACCGTTTTGATGGGCTTGCAGCCGCGGCGCCTTTGGCTGCGGGGCTTGCTGCCTGTGCGGGTGGATCCGGTGCCTTCTGGTTGGCGGGCCTGCACAATATTCTGGGCGGCATACTCCGTTTCCTGCCCGGCTAGGCGTAGTTGCGGTCTGCCCTGTGCGGCCGTGTTGAGTTTTGTCCTGTGCGGCGTATCCTGTCCGCCGCCGCAGGGTTTGAGTGTTTGCAGGATGGAAGACAAAGCATGAAAACCGTAACCGTTCTGGGTAGTACCGGTAGCATTGGCTGTTCCACGGTCGATCTTCTTGAACAGGCGCGTGACCAGTACAGGGTGCGGGCGCTGGTGGGCGGGAAAAATGCCGCGAAGCTGGCAGAACAGGCGCTGAGCCTGCGGGCGGAACTGGCGGTGCTGACAGATGAGGCCGCAGCGGAAGACCTGCGTGGCCTGCTGGCGGGGAGCGGTATCCGGGTTGCCGGTGGGCGTCAGGCGGTCATAGAGGCTGCGGCGGAGCCGGTGGACTGGACCATGGCCGCCATTACTGGTGCGGCCGGGCTGGAGCCGACACTGGCCGCCGTGCGCAATGGTGGCAGCATTGCCCTTGCCAATAAGGAAGCCCTCGTTTGCGCGGGTGATGTCATGCTGCGGGCTGTGCGGGAAGCCGGGGCGACATTGCTGCCGGTCGATTCCGAACACAACGCGGTGTTCCAAGCCATGGCCGACCGGCAGGCTGATCAAGTCGCTAAAATCGTGCTGACAGCTTCTGGCGGGCCGTTCCGTAACGCGACGCTGGAAGAAATGCGCGGGGCAACCCGTGCGCAGGCGCTCAAGCACCCGACATGGAGCATGGGGGCCAAGATCAGCATTGATTCGGCCACCATGTTCAACAAGGGGCTGGAAGTGATCGAAGCCGCCCGGATATTCGACCTGCCAGAGGAACGGATCGAGGTGCTGGTGCACCCGCAATCCGTCGTGCACGGCATGGTGCAGTATACCGATGGCAGCCTGATCGCTCAGATGGGTTCGGCGGATATGCGTATTCCCATCGCCCATGCACTGGCATGGCCGCAGCGTATGGCCACCACCTCCAACTGGCTTGATCTGGCCGCGTTTGGAACGCTCGAATTCTTCACGCCTGATGAGGTGCGTTTCCCGGCGTTGCGTCTTGCGCGTCAGGCTCTGCGGCAGGGTGGGGCGGCTCCGGCTATCCTGTCTGCTGCCAATGAGGTGGCGGTTGAAGCTTTCCTGTCCGAGCGGATTGGTTTTCTCGATATCGCGCGCATGGTAGAAGAGGTCATGGGCACGCTCGGTGTTCCCCCGGCGGATACGCTCGAAGCGGTTCTCCACTGGGATATGCAGGCCCGCAAAGCGGCGGAACAACTGGTTCTGACTTGCGCCGCTTGAGAAAAATCCTTTCAGGCCCGATAACGGAGGCATGATGCTACACGATTATCTGCGTACATTGGTTTCCTTCGTTTTCGTGCTGGGCGTGCTGGTTACCATTCATGAACTCGGCCATTACCTCGCGGCTCGCTGGCGCGGAGTGCATGTCGAGGTTTTTTCGCTGGGTTTTGGCCCGGCTCTGTTCAAATGGCGCGACCGTACAGGCACAGAATGGCGGGTCTGTCCCGTGCCGCTGGGCGGCTATGTGCGGCCCCATGGTTTTGAAGACCCTGAAGACGCGACCGAAGAACAGAAAGCCGCCTGGATTCCGGGTCGCACTTTCCATGACAAGTCGGTGGGTTCGCGGGCTATCGTCATTCTGGCCGGGCCTGTTTTCAATTTCCTGCTGGCTTTTGTGCTGTTTACGCTGCTGTTCGCTACAGCGGGTGAGCCGCATGTGCGTGACGAGGTCGCTTCCGTTCAGTCTGGTAGTGCGGCAGCCGTAGCCGGCGTGCAGCAGGGCGATGTCATTACCCGCGTTGGCGCGCGTGATGTCCACGGTGTGGAAGATATTCTGGGTGAGGTAACCGGGCGCGCGGGTGTCCAGACAACCGTTACCGTGCGCCGTCAGGGGCAGGATATGGTTCTGCCTGTAACGATCGGCTCCGTTTCGGATTCGGCTGGCGCCCCTGCACATGGCCAGCTGGGCGTGACATTTGCTGTGGATGGCGGCAAGCCGCAGTCCCTGCCTCAGGCGGTGGTGTCGGGTGCGAAAGCCACATGGAATACGACAGTAAGGAGCTTGCAGGCGTGTGGCAGATTCTGAGCGGGCAGCATTCCGCAAAGGAAATGGGCGGTCCGCTCAAGATCGCACAACTGTCCGGGCAGGTTGCTCAGTATGGCTTTGCCAGCCTGCTTTCATTCATGGCGCTGCTGTCTGTTAATCTCGGGTTGATCAATCTCTTTCCCGTACCGCTTCTTGATGGTGGACGTCTGGTTTTTTATGCCATAGAGGCAATAAGGGGCCGTCCTGTTTCCAAGCGGGTGCAGGAGATCAGTTTTCAGGCTGGTTTTGCGGTGTTGGCTGGGTTGTTTCTGTTCTCGACATTTAACGACTTGTCAGGCTTTGGCCTGTTCAGGTGGATTGCATCGCTCGCGGGCTGAAACGCCGCCGCAGCGGAAAGAGAAAGTCTTGCGTGACAAGGGTAATTTCGGATACGTCCCTTGCGGGCGGGAAAATGCAGGAGAGAGGGCTTCGTGCTGAGAACGATCTGGATGGCTGGAGGCAGATCTTGAAGGGTAAACGGTCTGCCCTGTTCCTTTCTGTCTGTATGCTGCCACTTGTCATGGTCGCAACACGCAAGGCTGGTGCTGCTCCGCATCGCTCAATGGCGACGCAGGGCGCTGGTTCACGACATGCTGCCGCAGGAAATGCGGCCGCCCGTGCTGCTGATGGCATCATTGAGGATATTCGCGTGTCCGGAAACACGCGTATCGAAACCAGCACGATCCTGTCCTACATGGTGGTCAGGCCGGGTGATCCGTTCTCTCAGGATGATCTGGATCGCTCGCTCAAGACCCTGTACGCTACAGGTCTGTTCAGTGATGTGACGTTGCGCCGCGAAGGGAATGACCTGCTGGTGCGGGTTAAGGAAAACCCCGTCGTCAACCGCATCGTGTTCGAGGGTAATCACGCCGCCAAGGATGAGGACCTCCACAAGGTTCTGACCCTCAAGCCGCGCGCTGTGTTTTCGGCTGAAACTACGGCGGATGACCGGCAGCACATCCTGCAGGTTTATGCCCAGAAGGCACGTTTTTCTGCAGTGGTAACGCCGCAGATCGTCCGCCTCGCGCATAACCGGGTCGATGTGGTTTTCAAGATCAATGAAGGCCCGCAGACCATGATCCGCAAGATTGCGTTCGTGGGGAACAAGGCGTTCAGCGAATCGCAACTGGCCAGCGTGGTGTCCTCCAAGGAAAGTGCTTGGTATCATTTCCTTGGTTCGTCGGATGAGTACAATCCTGATCGCGTGAAATACGATGCTGAACTGCTGCGTCGTTTTTACCTGCGTAACGGGTATGTGGATTTTCAGGTGAAAGACATGAAGGGCGAACTGTCGTCCGATCGGAAGTCTTTCTACGTCACCTTCACGGTAGATGAAGGTGTCCGCTACCGTCTGGGTAAGGTGGATATCCGCTCTAGCCTCCGTCATGTGCCGGCTGAATCGATGCGTAAGCATGTCGAGTTGTTCGCGCATCAGTGGTACGATGGTAAGGCCGTTCAGGATAACGCTACCGATATGGAGGAACTGCTCCAGTCCGAAGGGCACCCCTTCGCGCAGGTGCATCCCGAGATTGCGCGTAACCCTGAAAAGCGGATCATCAACCTTCTGTTCGATATCAGCGAAGGGCCGCGTCGTTATATCGAGCGTATCGATATCAACGGCAACACCATCACGCAGGATCATGTGGTGCGTGCGCAGCTTCCCTTTGCAGAAGGCGATCCCTACAGCGCCAGCTACAAGAAATACGCCAAGGAAAGCGTGCAGAATCTCGGCTTCTTCAAAAGTGCCGATATCAAGGACACGCCCGGTAGTGCGCCTGACCGCGTTAACGTTGCGGTGGATGTGGTGGAAAAGCCGACCGGCGAATTTTCGCTCGGTGGCGGTTACTCGACCGACGTGGGCGTAATCGGCAACGTGGGCCTCAAGCAGCATAACCTGCTGGGTTCGGGTGTCGATGCGGGTATTTCCGGCACGCTGTCGCTGTGGCAGCAGCAGGCCGATATCTCGATCACCAATCCGTCCTTCATGGGGCGTAACCTCGTGGTTGGCGCGGATATCTTCTTTATCGAGAATAATTACCAGACGTACCAGAACTACTCTGAAGGGCGTTACGGTATTACCCTGCGTATGGGGTATTCCTATAACCGCTATCTTTCACAGTCCTGGAACTACAGCCTGATCCGCCGCTGGGTGAACGATGCCTGGAGCGAGGCTTCTTGGTATATTCTTGACCAGCAGGGCGCATCGCTGCTGTCGCAGCTCAGCACCACGGTCATGTATGATCGCCGTGATAACCGCATGGCGCCGCATCGGGGTTACTATATCTCCGCAGGTGGCGATTTCGCTGGGATCGGGGGTGATGAAGATTACGTGCGCGGCAAGATCAACGGTGCGTATTACATACCTCTGGATGATCTGACCAATAGCCATGACTGGACGCTTTCCTTCCGCGGTGGTGCGGGCTGGATGGCCGACTGGGGTAACGGTCGCCGCGACGTGATCGATAACTTCTATCTGGGCGGTAACAACCTGCGCGGCTTCCTGGACGGTGGTGCCGGACCGCGTAGTGTTGGTAGCCGTACCGGGCATGCTTCGGAAGATCTGCTGGGCGGTCGTTTCATGTATAACGCCTCCGCCCAGCTTTCGTTCCCGCTGCCATTCGTTGCCAGCATGGGGCTTGGCGGGCGTATCTTTACGGATATGGGCTCGGTTGCCGGTGTGCGTGTCAGGACATTGTATACGGATCCGGCCACGGCAGGGTCGCGCTATACACCTATCAGCGGCGACATGGTTTCGCCCCGCGTTAGTGCGGGTGCGGGTGTGTCATGGAAAAGCCCGTTTGGTCTGCTCAATATCGATCTGGGTGTGCCGCTTATCCGCAGCTACAATGACCGTACGCAGCTTCTGCGTTTTGGGTTCGGCCAGCAATTCTGAGGTAATAATGCACGTGCGTACTAAAGCAGCCCTGTTTGGGGCGGTTTGTCTGTCTGTTTTGGCCTCGGTTACCCCTGTCGCTCATGCGGAAGGTGGGGAAGGCTGGTTTGTGCCCAAGGCCAGCCAGCCTGCGGTTCCGCCCCAGCATGCGGCCACGCATCGTGCAGCCCCCCCGCCGGTAGCGTTGCCGGCTCCTCCTTCCGATAGCCAGGAAGCTGATCAGACACCGCCGGTTCTGCCACAGCCCAATATTCCTGACGCGCCCGAAATCGCCAAGGAAGCTCCCCCGCCGACAACCGTTATCGGTGTTATCAGTGTGGGTGGCGTTATGCGGCAGTCCACGGCGGCCATGCAGGTCGAGCATATTCTGGGTGCGCGCCGCGATGCGCTGGCGCAGGATCTGCAGAAAGAACAGGCTTCATGGCGTGATGAGCAGCAGAGCCTTCAGGCTCAGGCGAAATCGCTCTCCTCTGACCAGATCCAGAGCCGTGAGCGCGCGCTGCAGGCTCGGGTCATGAAAGCGCAGCGTGATTTCCGCAACCGCAACCGTATCATTCAGGAAGCGGCTCAGGTTTCTCTGGGGCAGATCGAGCGTGAACTGGTGCAGGTGATCCAGAAAGTCGCTTCCGCTCATGGCATGAACCTCGTGCTGCATAGCGAGCAGGTTGCCCTGCATGTGGACGGTCAGGATATCACCAACGAAGTGGCGGTAAATCTCAACAAGATCCTGCCTTCGGTCTTCATCCCCGCCGCGAACGAAGATCCCGAGCAGTTGGCCAAGTCCGGCAAGATGCCGACAACCGCCGATACCACGCAGTCCGTTGTGCGTACTGGCCCTGCACCCGTTGTGCAGCCTACAGCCGGAACGCCCTGAGCATGACGGCCGGAAAGGAGACATCCGGCCCGGCGGACCCTCGCTTTTTTACGCGCGCGGGTCCTTTCGGGGCGGAACAACTGGCACAGGCCGCTGGTGCAGAACTGGTTCCGGCCAAGGATGCTCAGGCACGCGAGCGTAGTTATGCCGGTATTGCGCCTTACAGGGGGCTGGGCCTGCCGATGTCAGCTTTCTGGATAACCGGCGTTACGCGCCGCTGCTGGAACAGACACGCGCCGGACTGGTTATCGTAGCCCCGGCATTTGTGGATAAGGTGCCAGCGGGGTGCGCCGCACTGGTTACGGCTTCGCCCTATCTGGCATGGTCGCGCGTGGCGCGCCTGTTCCACCCGCAGACTCCAGCAAACCCCGGTATTCATGCGCTGGCCTGTGTCGATCCTTCGGCCAATATTGCGGCAGAAGCTGAAATCGGGCCTTTCGCGGTTGTGGGCGCGCGGGCCGAGATTGGCCCCGGCTGTGTTGTTGGTGCGCATGCGGTAATCGGGCAGGGTGTGCGGCTGGGGCGTGACTGCCGGATTGGCAATCACGTCAGCATATCGCATGCGCTGCTGGGTGAGCGGGTGATTATCCTGCCCGGTGCCCGTATTGGTCAAGACGGTTTTGGTTTCGCGGTTGGCCCGGCAGGGTTTGAGACCATTCCGCAGCTTGGCAAGGTTATCCTCGAAAACGACGTGGAAATCGGTGCTAACAGCACTATTGACCGTGGCTCTGTCAGCGATACGGTGATCGGAGCAGGTTCACGTCTCGATAATCTGGTGCAGATCGGGCATAATGTGCAGATGGGACGCTGCTGCATTGTGGTGTCGCAGGCTGGTATTTCTGGCTCCACCGTGCTGGAGGACTATGTAACGGTTGCTGCTCAGGCCGGTCTTATCGGTCATATCCGTATTGGGGCCAAGGCGCGTATTGGCGCGCAGTGTGGTGTCATGTCGGATATCGAAGGCGGTGCGGATGTCATCGGCAGTCCGGCCATGCCGTTCCGGGAGTTTTTCCGTAACGTGGCCGTTCTGCGGAAGCTGGCAAAGAAAGCGTCTGGACCCGCTCAGGGCGAGACAGGCAAGGTATGAACAGAGGCCGGACTATATCTGGCGTAAAGGGTGGTCTAGGGGACGTGGAGACGAAACAAGAATCGCAGTGCGGCGTTCAGACGATTGATCGGATTGACGTGAACCGCATCATGCAGGCGATTCCACACAGATATCCTTTCCTTCTTATCGACCGGATGGAAGATATCGTCCTGGGTGTGAAAGCAACCGGGATCAAGAATGTCTCGGTAAACGAGCCGTTTTTCCCGGGGCACTTTCCGGGGCGGCCGGTCATGCCGGGCGTTCTCATCGTGGAAGCCATGGCCCAGACGGCTGCAACGCTTGTCGTGCTGACGCTGGGTGAAGCGTTCGAAGGTAAGCTGGTCTATTTCATGACCATCGAGGGTGCCAAGTTCCGTCGTCCGGTTGAACCGGGCGACCAGCTGCGTATCCATGTTACCAAGGAACGCCATCGCTCGAATGTCTGGAAATTCAAGGGCGAGGCTCATGTTGATGGTGTTGTGGTGGCTGAGGCCTCCTTCAGCGCCATGATTATGGCTGATTGCCTTCTGATTTCGGGCATGGGGCCGTGGTTTGCCTGTGCGGTAAAACCGTGCAAACTACGGCTATGGTACGCGACTTGCATCAAGTAAGTGGGTAGGAAATTAACGTGGTACACGTTGCAAAGGAAGCTAGGGCGACCGTTATCCACCCAACTGCGATTGTCGCATCAGGCGCTCAGGTGGGTGCCGGGGTGACCATTGGGCCATGGTGCTCGGTGGGGCCGGATGTCGTGATCGAGGACGGTGTGGAACTCATCTCCCATGTTGTGGTGGATGGTCATACCCGTCTGGGTGCTGCATCGCGGTATTTTCCTTTCTGCACTGTGGGCATGGCTCCGCAGGACCTCAAATACAAGGGTGAGCCGACACGGTGTGAGGTGGGTGCCCGTACGGTTGTGCGCGAGCATGTGACCATCCATCGTGGTACGGCCTCGGGGGCTGGTGTTACCCGTGTTGGTGCCGATGTGCTGATTATGGCCAATGCCCATGTCGCGCATGATTGCGAGATCGGTAACCGTGCCATTATCGTCAATAACGTGGTCATGGGTGGCCATGTGCATATTGGTGATGATGCCCGGATCATGGGTTCTGCTGCCATTCACCAGTTTGTCCGCATTGGTCATGCCGCACTTGTAGGGGGTGTGACTGGTGTGGAAGCCGATATCATTCCTTATGGCAGTGTGCTGGGTAATCGTGCGCGTCTGGTTGGGCTGCACTGGATCTGGCTGCGTCGCAACGGGGTGAAATCGGACGAAATTCACCGGATGCGGAAGGCTTTTCTGGCCCTGTATCCTAAAAATGGCGGTGACCAGCCGTTTGCTGCACGTCTTGAGGCGGTGCGGCAGGACTTCGCTCAGGATGGGCGTGTGCAGGAAATTCTTGCCTTTATCGATGCGCCAACCTGCCGTGGGCTTGTGCGTTCTGCTCGTGAGCAGGGACGCGGTCAGGATATGGAAAACGCGTGACAACGCCCGTGGGCGGCGTTGGTATTCTTGCCGGTGGCGGGCCATTGCCCGGTATGGTGGCGCGCTCTGTGGCGGCAGCCGGGCGGCCAGTATTTATTCTGGGTTTTGCGGGCTTTGCGGAGCCCGCCGTTATTGAGCCATGGCCCCATGAATATGTCCGGCTTGGTGCGGCTGGGCAAATGCTCTCGCTATTACGCCAGCATGGCTGCACCGATCTGGTGCTGATAGGCCCCATCAGGCGGCCATCCTTGCGCAGCCTCCGTCCCGATGCGGAAGGTGCCCGGATTCTGGCTCGGCTAGGGCGGGCGCTGTTCGCGGGAGACGATGGCCTGCTGGCCGCTCTTGTTCGTATTCTGGGTGAAGAAGGTTTTCATGTGCGCGGTGCGCATGAGTTTCTGGCACAGGCTGTTGTGGAGCAACCCGGTGTACTCGGGCGTGTAGAACCAGACGAACAGGCATTACGCGATATCCGGCAGGGAGTGCGGGTGGTTCAGGCTCTGGGGGGGCTGGATATCGGTCAGGGTTGCGTTGTGCAGAATGGCGTGGTGCTGGCCGTGGAAGCCATGGAAGGTACAGACCGCATGCTGGCGCGCGCGGGTGAGTGCCGCCAGCCGGGTGAGGGCGGGGTGCTGGTCAAGCTGCTCAAGCCCGGTCAGGAAAAACGAGCCGATATGCCCGCGATTGGTCCGGTTACGGTGCGCAACGCTCATGAGGCGGGTTTGCGCGGCATTGCGTTTGAAGCTGGCCACACCCTGCTGATGGATCGCGATGCCTGTGTGGAAGCGGCGGATCGGCTGGGGCTGTTTATGCTGGCCGTTACCCCGGAACCGGATCATGGGCAGTTCACGCTGTAAACGCTCATACAAGGGAGAAAATCACCATGCCCAGCTATCTGCATACTATGGTGCGTGTCCGTGATCTGGATACGAGTCTGGCATTTTACCGGTTGCTCGGCCTGCGCGAACTGCGCCGCCGCGAGGTGCCGGAAGGCCGTTACACATTGGTTTTCATCGGTTTTGCTGACAATGCCGCCGGGCAGGCCGAAATTGAACTGACCTATAACTGGGGGCAGGACGATGGCTATGCGATCGGCACCGGATTCGGGCATTTTGCTCTGGGCGTGCCTGATGTCGCGGCTACGGTAGAGGTCGTGCGGACCGGGGGCGGCAAGGTTACGCGTGAGGCCGGGCCTGTTCAGTTCGGCACCACCGTCATCGCGTTTGTGGAAGACCCCGATGGCTACAAGGTGGAACTGATCCAGCGGCCTGACTGAATGTTTCGGCACTGAGTCTTTTGGCTTGCAGGTGTTTGTCATGCGCGCAGTGGCGCGCATGACGGGGTTTTAGTCCGCGCGTGGTGGCTGTTGTTTCAGCCGGGCGGTCAGGCGGTCGAGACAATCATTAATGGTCGTGCCAGCCTTGCTGACCTGCGGGTCGGGGCTGAGCGAGAGCTGCTCCGCCGCCAGCATGGCCGGGCTGACAATACCCCGGATGTCATGCCGTAGTTTTGGGTCCGGGTCGCGGGGGAGAGCCGGTGTGGGGGCTGGCGCTGGTACGTGGTTTGTTCTCGCGCGCAGGCTCAGCCACGCACCCAGAACTGCGCCACCGATCAGGGGAAACAGTGCCGCGGGCAGGGAAAGCCCTAGCAGGGCACCGAGCAGCCCCCCCATGACAGGAAGGCAGAAAGCCAGCACGATGGCCCGTGCCGCGGAAGAGAAAAAGGTCATGCCAGTCCGGCCCTGATAAGGAAGTAGGGAAGGAACGCAAGACGACTCTGCGCCCTCCATTGACGTTCCCTTATCTGAACTCTATAAGCCGCCTCTTCAAGAGGGTGGTGCTCCGGCGGCCACTGGCAAAGCATATCTGATTCTTAGAACGAAGGGAGCGCCACCATGAAGCGCACTTATCAACCGTCCCGGCTGGTCCGCAAGCGTCGTCACGGCTTTCGTAGCCGTATGGCTACCGTAGGCGGCCGCAAGGTCATTGCCAACCGTCGTAGCAAGGGCCGTAAGCGTCTTTCCGCTTAAGTTCCGGTCTTGATCGACGGTTCCTGCGGAGCGGAACAGGCTCAGCCTGTTCCCGAGCGTTCCGGCAGGCTTAAAAAAAGGAAGGAATTCCTTTTTCTGGCGGCACGTGGACGCAAAGCCCCGGTATCGGGGCTGGTGCTCCAGCTTGTCCGCAGGACCGATACCGGGGCCGCCCGGATAGGGTTTACGGTAACCAAAAAGGTCGGCAACGCGGTGGTGCGTAACCGGGTTCGGCGCAGGCTGCGCGAGGTTGTGCGCAATGTTGAGCGTGACACCCCGCTCAATGGCCTTGATCTGGTTCTGATAGGCCGCGCGGCAACCCAGACCCGCCCGTTCGACGCCCTTGTGTCTGACTTCCGCAAGGCGCTAAGCTCTGCCAGAAAGATGGCTAGACCCCCGATAGGCATGGCGGGGCGCTTGAGCATGATGGATAGGGTCTTATGGATACAAGACGTCTGATACTGGCAACTCTTCTGTCAGCGGCGGTGCTCTTCGGGTTTGAGTATTTTTTCCCGCAAGCACAGCAGCAGACTGCCAGCGTACCCCCTCCCGCTGTAACGCAGTCGGTGGACAAGTCGTCCACTGCCGCAGCCCCGTCTGCTGATGGCAAGGCTGAGGCAGAGCATGCGGATGCGCAGGAAGCCGCGGCCAATGATGCCACGGCCCGGGTTGCCATTAATGCTCCTGCCGTCATGGGCAGCATCAACCTGCGCGGTGCGCGGCTTGATGACCTGCTGCTCAAGCAGTACCGCGAAACCGTCAAGCCAGACAGCCCGGATGTGCGCGTGCTCAGCCCTGTGGCTTCCGACCGTGCGGACTTTGTGGATTTTGGCTGGCGTGCGGCACCTGATACACAGGTGCGCCTGCCCGATAGCCAGAGCCTGTGGCAGGCCTCCGGCACCACGCTGGATGACAAGCACCCGCTGACCCTGAGCTGGGATAACGGTCAGGGCCTGACGTTTGAAGTGCAGATCGCGGTCGATCAGGACTTCATGTTCACGCTGACGCAGCGTGTGCATAACGCTACGGCTCAGGCTGTAACGCTGTATCCGTTCTATCGGGTCAACCGTGGGTATACACCGGAAGAAACCGGGGGCATGCTGGTGCATGAAGGCCCCATTTCCGTGGTGGATGGACGCCTGAACGAAGGTTCCTACAAATCCGTGCGCACGGGCGGTACGCCGCCGGATGATATTTCGTGGAGCCATCAGGCACGGGCGGCTGGGCCGGTATTACCGATAAATATTGGCTGATGGCGGTTCTGCCTGACCAGACAGCGTCTGTCGTGGGCAGCTATGGCTGGCAGCCGACAAAGGGGCAGTATCAGGTGGGCTTTACCGGGGCTACCCCCGTTGTGGTGGCTCCGGGTGCGACGTCTTCCTCGCTGGCGCATGTCTTCGCCGGTGCCAAGGAAGTGCGTCTGCTTGATCGCTACGAAACCCAGCTGCATGTGCCCATGTTCTGGAAAGCGGTCGATTTTGGCTGGCTGTCTTTCCTGACGCGCCCGGTCTTTTTCGTGCTTGATCTGCTGTATCAGCAGTTCGGCAGCTTTGGCTGGGCCCTTCTGATCTTTACCGTGATCGTAAAGGTCGTGTTCCTGCCGCTGACCATCAAGCAGATGCGCATGACCTGGAAGATGGCGCGCCTGAAACCGCAGGTGGATGCGATCCGCGCGCGGCACAAGGACGACCCGATGGCGCTACAGCAGAATATCATGATGCTGTATCGCAAGGAGAACGTGAGCATGTTCGGCGGTTTCCTGCCGCTGTTCATTCAGGCTCCGGTGTTCTGGTGCCTCTACAAAGACCTGTATGTGACCATTGAAATGCGTCATGCAGGCTTTGTGGGCTGGGTGAAGGATCTTTCGGCGCCTGACCCCACCAACGTGTTCAACCTGTTCGGTCTGATTCCTTTTGACCCCACACAGATCATGCCGTTCCTTGTGCTGGGTGCATGGCCCATCATGTATGGTGCCACACTGTTCCTGATGCAGAAGGTCAGCTCCAGCGCCAGCAACATGGACCCTGCCCAGCAGAAGGTCATGATGTTCATCCCGCTGCTGTTTACCTTCTTCATGGCGCGGCAGCCGGTGGGTCTGGTGATCTATTACTGCTGGAGCAACATTCTTACAGCGTTGCAGCAGGTTATCATCATGGGGCGCCTGCGCGCGGCTGACGCCAAACCGCAACTGGTGCAGAAAAAATGACAACCGGGCCTACCACCTTCAGGGAACTGAAGAATGACATCGACATTGCCGCCGCCCTAGAACAGGGGCGGCGGCTTTTTGCCGGTTCATGTGATTTTGTGTTTGGTGCGCAGAAGCTGGGGCAGCTTCCGCCGCTCACCCTGCCGGAAATCGCGTTTGCCGGGCGCTCCAATGTGGGTAAGTCCAGTCTGGTCAATGCCCTGACGGGGCGCAAGACACTTGCGCGCGCTTCTTCCGAGCCGGGCCGCACCAAGCAGCTCAATTTCTTTGATCTGGCCGGGCGGCTCATGCTGGTGGACATGCCGGGCTATGGCTATGCCCGCGCTGCCAAGTCGATCAAGGAAGACTGGCAGGACATGATGTTCGACTACCTGCGCGGCCGTCCGGTGCTGCGCCGGGTCGTGCTCCTGCTTGATGCGCGGGTGGAGCTTAAAACCCATGACCGTGAGGTTATGGACATGCTCGACCGTGCGGCTGTCAGTTTTCAGGTGGTGCTGACCAAGTGTGACAGTGTCAAACCCGGCCCGCTTGCGCGCAAGCAGGAAGAGGTGCAGGCGGTTGTTGCCAAACATCCGGCGGCTTTCCCGTATCTGACACTGACAAGCAGCCAGACCGGGCTGGGTATGGAAGCGCTCAGGGCCGAACTTGCGGAATTTGCTCTGCCGTGAGCAGAGTGGCCGACAGACGACGAACAGGACTGCAGAACATGACCGAACCTCAGGTTCCTACCTCCGGTCTTCAGCTTGACGCGGCACAGGAGGCCGCCGTTCTGGCGGGTGCGCTGCCCTATCTGCGCCGCTATGCGGGCGATACCATTGTGGTCAAATACGGCGGCCACGCCATGGGTAACCGCGATCTGGCCCAGACCTTCGGGCGGGATATAGCCCTGCTCAAGCTGATTGGCATCAATCCCGTGGTGGTGCATGGCGGTGGGCCGCAGATCAACCAGATGCTCAAGCGGCTGGATATTCCTTCCACCTTTGTCGATGGCCTGCGCGTGACCGACGCCAATATGGTGGATGTGATCGAGATGGTGCTGGCCGGTTCCGTCAACAAGGAAGTGGCGGAGCTGATCTGTGCGGCTGGTGCACTGGCGGTAGGGATTTCGGGCAAGGACGGTAAGATGATTACCGCCCGCAAGCTCAAGCGGACGGTGCGCGATACGGATAGCGAGATCGAGCGCGTGCTGGATCTGGGCTTTGTGGGCGAGCCGGTCAAGGTGGACCCGCGCGTGATTTATGCGCTGTCGGGTTCGGGCCTTATTCCGGTCATCGCGCCCGTGGGTCTGGGTGAAGATGGCGCGACCTATAACATCAATGCAGATACCGCAGCCGGCGCCGTAGCCGGGGCCGTGCATGCCACGCGCCTGCTGATGCTTACGGATGTAGCTGGCGTTCTGGATGCTCAGGGCAAGCTCATTCCCGAACTCAGCGCAACCGAGGCCCGCAAGGCTATTGAGGATGGGGTTATTACCGGCGGGATGATCCCCAAGGTGGAAACCTGTATCGAAGCGGTGCAGGCCGGGGCGAGGGCGGCTGTCATTATCGACGGGCGTATTCCCCATGCCTGCCTGCTCGAACTGTTTACGGCATCGGGTTCCGGCACCCTGATCCGCGCTGACTAAAGGGGCGGCCTCGGCGGCCCCTTTATCTGGCGATCTGTTTTTCTGGCCCATTTTTCATCAGACGGTGTGTTATGACTGACGAAACTCTCCGCGCGCATATTGAAACCCTTTGGGAAAAGCGTGACGGCATTTCCTCCGCTACTCAGGGGGCCGACCGCGCCGCCATTGAAAGCGCGCTTGAAGCGCTGGATTCCGGCAAGCTGCGCGTTGCGGCTCCGCAGGACGGTGGCTGGGTGGTGCATGAATGGCTGAAAAAGGCCGTTCTGCTCTCTTTCCGCCTGAATGACAGTGTGGTCATGCCCGCAGGGGCTGCTGGCGCTCCGGCCTATGACAAGGTGCCGCTGAAATTCGCTGGCTGGGATCAGGCTCGTTTTGATGCGGCTGGTTTCCGTGTGGTGCCGGGTGCGGTTGTGCGCCGTTCCGCCTTCATCGCTCCGGGTGCGGTGCTGATGCCGAGCTTTGTCAATGTTGGCGCACATGTCGGCAGCGGCACCATGGTGGACACTTGGGCCACGGTTGGTAGCTGTGCGCAGATCGGCCGTAACTGCCATATCAGCGGTGGTGCAGGTATTGGCGGCGTGCTGGAGCCCCTGCAGGCAGCCCCCGTCATTATTGAAGATGACTGCTTTATCGGCGCGCGTTCGGAAGTGGCGGAAGGCGTGATCGTGGAGCGTGGTTCCGTGCTGTCCATGGGCGTTTTCCTTGGGGCTTCGACCAAGATTGTCGATCGCGCCACGGGCGAAATCTACATGGGCCGGGTGCCGGCTTACTCGGTGGTGGTGCCAGGCACCATGCCGTCTTCCAACCGGTTGGTGCCGATGGCCGCCCCAATCCGGCGCTGGCTTGCGCGGTTATCGTCAAGCGTGTTGATGAGCGCACCCGTTCCAAGACTTCAATCAACGAACTGCTGCGCGACTAATCGCGCAGAGGAGGCTCCGGCATGACGGAAATGACCACGGATGGCACAGCCTGCACGGCCCCAACATTGCGGCCGGGTGACCTGTCCAACCCTGTGGCCGTAGCGCAGGCGCTCATTCGCCTGCCTTCCGTTTCCCCCGATCCGGGGGAGAGCCAGCAACTGCTGGCCAGCATGCTGGAAACTCTGGGCTTTTCCGTCACCCATCTGCCATTTGGCGAGGGGGCGGAACGCACCCCCAATTTCTTTGCCCGTCTGGGCACGGGCGGGCCGCATATCTGCTACGCCGGGCATACCGATGTCGTGCCTCCCGGTCGGGTGGATGACTGGCGCTACCCGCCTTATGAAGCGCATATTGCTGATGGCCTGTTATACGGGCGCGGTGCATGCGACATGAAAGGCGGCATTGCCGCGTTTGTGGCCGCCGTGGCCCGGCAGGTTGCGGCTGGTGGCGTGCAGGGTTCCATCAGCCTGCTGATTACAGGCGATGAGGAAGGCCCGGCCACCTATGGCACCAGCAAGGTGCTGGAATGGATGCAGGCACACGACCAGATACCCGATTACTGTCTGGTGGGTGAGCCGACCAACCCCCGCGTTCTGGGTGAGATGGTCAAGGTCGGGCGCCGTGGTAGCTTGAACGCACAGATTGTGGTGGAAGGTACGCAGGGGCATGTGGCCTACCCGCAGCGGGCCGATAATCCGGCGCACCGGCTGCTGGCCGTGCTGGAGGCCCTGCGCGCCACACCTCTGGACCATGGCACCCAGTATTTCGAGCCGTCATCCCTGCAGGTAACAAGCATTGATATCGGCAACGATGCCACTAACGTCATTCCCGCGCGGCTCAGGCACAACTGAATATCCGCTTTAATGACCTGCATACCGGCAAGGCTCTGATAGGCTGGGTTGAAACGCTTTGTCGCCAGCATGCGCCACGCTCTACCGTTACGGCCAGAATTAGTGGAGAATCTTTCCTGACCCAGCCGGGGCGCGAAACCCGTGCGCTGGTAGCGGCCATTCAGAAGGTAACGGGGCTTGAGCCCAAGCTCGATACCGGGGGCGGCACGTCAGATGCGCGCTTTATCGCGCAGTATTGCCCGGTTTCCGAATTCGGGCTGGTCGGGGCCAGCATCCACAAGGTGGATGAACATGCCGCGCTGGATGATTTTGAGAAGCTGACCTGTATTTACCAGACTTTTCTGCAAGAGGTGTGCGCGTGATTTCAGACGGCAAACCAATGGGCGTGGTCAAGCGCATCGTACAAGGCATGCTGCTGCTGTCCAGCGGACGCAGGGAAGGCCTTGCGTGTTTTGAAGGCACCACCAACGCGCTTGGTGCGGCCATGGCCCCCCAGCTTGCCTTTGTTCTGGTCGGTGGTTTGCAGGTTTTTCTGCAGCCCGACACGGTTATGGAACTGGTCAAGCTGCTGTTGTCGTTCTGTGTGTTGCTGATGCCGCTGGTTATTTCCCACGCCTATGCCCGGCGCTGGGGGCGTGAGGGTCTGTGGCTGCGCTACATGACTGCTGCCACCTGGTGTAACTGGATGATCGTGCTGGTGTCTCTGGTCTGCACGGTTCTGGCGGTTCTGTTGTTCCCGGCCCTTGTCAAGGAGCCATCCTTTATGGTGGCTCTGGTGTTTGTGGCGACCGTGTATGAAATGTGGCTGCAATGGTTTGTTGCACGGGTAGGGCTGGAGCTTGGTGCGGGCCGTGCAATCGTGCTCTACCTGTCGGTGCTTCTGGCCTGTTTCGTGCTGTATGCACTCGTAGCACTCCTGCCGCCCCACTACCTGTTCATGCATGATCTGCTCCAGCCATGGTGGGTGGCAACACGCAGTCCTGAGCAGGGTGCGACCCTAGACTTTTAAACCGGTTTGATGCCTGTGCGCTGCGTCAGTGCCGCGCTTGGGTAAAAGGGTCGGGGTCATACCCGACACCGCTCAGGTAAAGCCCTTCCGCTGGTGCTGTTGGCCCGGCGGCGGAGCGGTCGCGTGCTGCGAGTGCCTGCATAACCCGCTCAGGTGTCCACTGGCCAGTGCCGACCAGCTTGAGTGTGCCCACCATGTTGCGCACCTGATGGTGCAGGAAAGACCGCGCTTTCGCGGTTACCAAAATTTCATCCCCATCGCGCTGCACGGCCAGATGATCAAGCGTGCGCAGGGGGCTTCTGGCCTGACAGGCAACTGCGCGGAACGAGGTAAAGTCGTGCATGCCCAGCAGCAGGCTGGCGGCTTCGTTCATGCGCTCGGCATTTAGTGGTGATTTAACATGCCAGACATGGCCCGCTACCAGTGCCGGGCGCGCACGGCGGTTGAGAATACGGTAGCGGTAAGAGCGCCATGTGGCGGAAAACCGCGCACTCCAGTCCAGCGGAACCGCTGCGGCATCCACAACCACAACAGCGTGGGGTTTGAGATGAAAGCTCAGCCCCTCGCGCACGGCATGGGGGGTGAGTTTCAGCCCTGTGGGAAAATCCAGATGCGCGACCTGCGCTAGCGCATGCACGCCTGCATCTGTCCGCCCGGCGGTAATGCTGCCCACAGTTGCGCCGCCAGCCAGTCTGCTCGCCGCTTCTTCCAGCAAGGCCTGCACGGACAGGCCGGAAGACTGGCGCTGCCAGCCAACAAGCCCTGCGCCGTCATATTCGATTTTGACAGCCCAGCGCTGGATCGCGGCTTCGTCAGTCATGGGTGGTGGTGGCTTCGCCCAGTCGCAGGCCTGCGGGCAGGGTCTGGCCACGCAGGAAGGCATCGGCCTGCATCATGCCACGTCCGGGCCGTTGCAGGGCCAGCAGGCGGATAGAGCCTTCGCCACAGGCGATGCTCAGACGGTCATCCAGAATGGTGCCGGGTGGCGCATGCGGCTGATCGTCCGAGAGTGCCGCCGCCCCGATCTTGATAATCGTACCATCTGGCAGAGTGGTGAAGGTGCCGGGCCATGGGGTGAGGGCGCGGATACGGCGGTCAATGGCCGTCGCACTCTCCTGCCAGTTGATACGCCCATCCTCGCGCGTAAGGCGGGGGGCGTAGGTAACACCCTCTTCTGGCTGGGTCTTGGGAGCCGCGCCTTCCGCCAGCACATGCAGCACCAGTTCGGCCCCCATGAGGGCAAGCTGGTCGTGCAGGGTAGAGGCGGTTGTGGCGGCGGTAATAGGCACGCTGTCGGCCCGCAGCATGGGGCCGGTATCCAGCCCGGCTTCCATCTGCATGATGGTCACGCCGCTTTTTGTATCCCCTGCCAGAATGGCGCTCTGGATGGGAGAGGCCCCACGCCAGCGGGGCAGCAGGCTGGCATGGATGTTCAGGCAGCCCAGCCGGGGGGCTGTCAGCATGGCAGGCGGCAGAATCAGCCATAGGCCGCGACAATGGCGGCATCGGCCTGCAATGCGGCAAAGGAGTCCCATTCGGTCTGATTGGCGCGCAGGGAAACCGGGTGCCGCACTTCCAGCCCCAGTTCTTCGGCGGCGCGCTGTACGGGGGAGGGGCGCACGGCCTTGCCCCGGCCCGCAGGGCGTGGCGGCTGGGAATAGACGGCGGCGATATCATGCCCATGTGCGTGCAGCGCACGCAGGGCGGGCACGGCAAAATCGGGCGTGCCCATGAAGACAAGACGCATGAACCGGGGCTTTCTGCTAACGGGTCTTTGCGCACTCAGGCGCGTTTGAGTTCCTTGGCCAGCCGACGCAGGATCATGTTGCGGCGCAGGGTGGACAGGTGATCCACAAACAGGATGCCCTCGAGGTGGTCCATCTCGTGCTGGATGCAGGTGGCCAGCAAGCCGCTTGTGTCGCGTTCGATGGTTGCGCCATCAATGCCGGTCCAGCGCACGCGCACACCCTCGGGGCGGGCAACTTCGGCATACTGATTGGGCAGCGACAGACAGCCTTCCTCATGTATGTTCATGGCATCGGTTTCGCGGATGATCTCGGGGTTGATCATGATCAGCGGATCGCGGGCGTCTTTTTCGCCCAGATCAACCAGCAGGAAACGCTGGCTTATGCCCACCTGCGGGGCGGCCAGACCAATGCCGGGGGCGGCATACATGGCGGCGAACATGCCGGGCAGCACAGCACGGATGTCCTGCATATCTTCTGGGCGCACGGGCCGGGCCTTCTGGCGAAGCACCGGGTGGGGCGGCGTCAGGATTTCAAGCGGCGTCGCCTGTGCTGCTGCGGCGGCAAAGGCGGCATTGGTAAGGAGTGCGTCTGTCATAAAGGCGGATTTAGCCTCCTGTCAGGCAGATGCCAGAAGAAAAGCAGCCCGCACATGACAAAGTGGCCGGGCTGCAACAGTGGCTGCACCCGCTGCAAGCCCCGTTAGCATAGCCTGATCGGGCTTCCTGCGTTGGTGCGGGAGGCTCCGGGGTGATGGTTGTTACTCCGTAGCCACAGACTCTGGGCCAAAAAAGGCATCATCCCACCATATATAGCGGGTCGGGGTTGCGTGCGGGGCAGAACCTCCCATATCGTTAATAAAGCCGGAACGCCGTTACGGGTCCGGCCTTCTGTCTCGCTCAGGAAGGAGGAGGCTTCTACACCATGTCAGGCAGGCTTTTTGGGTCGCCCATGTTTTTGGGGTTCGACCATCTTGAACAGATGCTCGAACGCGCGGGCAAAGGGGCGGGAGATGGCTATCCGCCCTACAATATCGAGCAGATTGCCCAGAACGGGCTGCGCATTACGCTTGCAGTCGCCGGTTTCCGTATGGAAGACTTACAGATCACTCAGGAAGACAACCAACTCGTGATCCGTGGTCGCCAGACCGATGAGGGTGAAGAGAAAGTCTACCTGCATCGTGGTATTGCTTCACGCCAGTTCCAGAAGGCGTTCGTTCTGGCGGAAGGTATAGAAACAGGCGGCGCTTGGCTGGATAACGGCCTGCTGCATATCGATCTGTTCCGTCCCCAGCCCGAGGTGCGGGTCAAGCAGATCGAAATTATTCAGGGTGGGCAGAAACGCGCGGGTGCGACACTCAAGCCCCGCTCTGCCGCCCGGGTGCTCCGTCCGGTTACGGATGTGAGTGATAGCTGAGCACGCAAGAAGGAGGACGCCATGAAAAGTGCAAGTGAAAACAGCCGGGGCCCGGCGTTGCTGAAGGCCGAACCGCTGCTTGATGTGCGCCAGCTTTCGGATGTCCAGTTCCGTTCTCTGGGGTTGCAGCAGGTTGCCTATATGCGGCCCGCAACGACAGAAGATGGCGAGGAAGCTGCGCCATTTACGCGGCCGACGGCTCCCTTCTGGCCGTGGTGGAAGACATGGAAACAGCATGGGGGGCTATCATGCAAAATGACATGGTGCCCGCATCGCTCCAGTAAGGGTTCTTGGGGCCAATAAATGGGAAAAGGGGCCGGAAACGGCCCCTTTTTTTATGGTGCAGCCTGGGTGTTAGGCCCGGTGCGGTTCAGACGGGTGCGGTATCCACCCAGCCGATATTGCCATCGTCACGCCGGTAAACGAGGCTGATCTGCCGGTTGCCCGCATTGCGGAACAGCATGAAATCGCTCCCCGCGAGGTCAAGCCGCATGACGGCTTCTCCCACCGCGAGCAGGGGGATATCGGTAGGCTGTTCGGCAATAATGGTGGCGTAGGTTTCATCCGGCCGGGACTGGCTTTCTTCCGTCGGAGTGGCCTGCTCGCTTTCATCGACCGGGCGCAGAATATAGGAGCGCGCTTTTTGGGGCAGTTCCTGCCGTGGGGCGGTACGGCTGTGGGTCGTGACCCGGCGGTGGTAACGGCGCAGACGCTTGGCGATATGCTCGGCGGCGTCATCAAAAGCGGCATTGGCATCCGAGGCCTCGCCTTCTCCACGCAGGATAAGCCCGCGTCCGGCGCGGACATTGATATCGCAGGTAAAGAACGAGCGCGCCCGGCTGAATGTCACCTGCGCTTCCAGCCCTTTGTCAAAGTATCGTTCAGCCAGGGTGCCGAGATGCGCGTTGACCCGATGTTTCAGGGCGCTGGAAAGGTCAACCTGTTTACCGGAAACCTGTATATGCATAGGACATCGCTCCTTGCTGCTGACAGGCAGAGCCGAGCGAGCCTGAAAAGGCGGCGTCAATCCGCACGCGGATTCAGGCCCGGGCGGTTTGCCCTTCTGCGTCGCGGGTGGACACCGCAACGCTTCGTTTGCTATTTGGGCACGCCTTCTGGGGGCGTGTCCATGTCTTTGTTAAAGTTTTAATGCGGCAGAGCAGGGCAGGGTTGCATCGCTCGGGCACGAATGCGTAACCATGAAATACAGAGCCAACCAGATGGGCCGGATTCTGAAGGAGAGCCACCATGCTCCTGCGTTCTTCCCTGGCGGACACCATGCCCCGCATGCCGCGCAGTCCCTGGCAGTGGCGGATCAGGCTCGGCTGTCTGGCTTTTCTGGCGCTGGCTTATGGTGGGTTGATGTGGCACATGATGCACGCAACACACCCGCATGATACACGGGCTAAACAGCCTGCGGGCATGCTGCATATTCCCGTTAAACTACTGGCGCCAGAGCGCGCGGAGCCCGCGCCGGTAGCGCCCCCCATTATGCTGGAGGCCCCGCCACCGGCCGTGTTTGCGCCGCCAGTTGTCGAACGGGGGCACCATGGGTGAACTGTCTCTTGCCAGTGTGCATCTCTATCCCGTCAAAGGGCTGCATGGCCTGACCCCGCCTGCGGCACTGGTTCGGCCATGGGGGCTGGAGGGCGACCGGCGCTGGATGGTGGTGGAACCCGGCGGCCAGTTTCTGACGCAAAGAGCCTGCCGCGCTATGGCGCTGATAACGCCTATTCCCACATCCGAAGGCTTGACCCTGACACGTGCGGGCAGCAGGCCCTGTCCGGTTCGCTTTCCTGATGTAGAGGCCCCGCAGCTTGCCGTTACCGTGTGGAACGATACGGTGCGCGCGCGTGACGCGGGTGACGCAGCGGCCCACTGGCTGTCCGAGGCGCTGGCGCGGCCCTGCCGTCTGGTCTGGATGCATGTGCCGGAGCTTGCGCGGATACGCTCCCTGTCGGGCGAGGATGTTCCGGTGTCCTTTGCGGATGGTTATCCTCTGCTGGTTGCCAGCATGGCATCTCTGGCGGACCTGAACGCACGCCTTGCCCCCAAACCCGCTATCCCCATGAACCGTTTTCGCGCGAATATCGTGGTCGATGGTGCCTTACCGTGGGAGGAGGACGGCTGGCGCCTTCTGTCCATTGGCACGGCGCTAATCCGTATCGTGGCAGCCTGCGCGCGGTGTGTGGTGACAACGGTGGACCAGCATACTGGCCAAATTCCCACATCGGGTGAGCCTTTGGGCACGCTGGCACAGTTCCGCCGGGCCAGCGAGGGCATCATGTTCGCGCAGAATGCCATTGTGGAAAAAACCGGCGTGATCACGGCGGGAGACAAGGTTGAAGTGCTCGAGCGCGGCCCTTCCAACCTCGTTCTGGCGGGCTAGAGCGAGAAGCTCTCGCCCAGATAGACGCGGCGCACATCTTCATGCGCCACAATTTCTTCCGGCACGCCCTGCATCAGTACCTGCCCGCTATGCATGATATAGGCGCGGTCGATAACCTCGAGCGTTTCACGCACATTGTGGTCGGTGATCAGCACGCCAATGCCACGATCCTTGAGGTGCGAGACCAGATCACGGATTTCACCCACGGCAATAGGGTCGATCCCGGCCAGAGGTTCGTCCAGCAGGATGTAATGGGGCTGGCTGGCCAGTGCGCGTGCGATTTCAAGACGCCGACGCTCACCGCCGGACAGGGCGAGCGAGGGTGAACGCCGCAGGTGGGAAATGCCGAATTCGCCCAGCAGGCTGTCGAGCATCATCTGGCGCTGGTCTGGGTCGGATTCCACAACTTCCAGTGCCGCCATGATGTTCTGTTCAACATTCAGGCCACGGAAAATACTGGCTTCCTGCGGCAGATAGCCAATGCCCAGCCGTGCGCGGCGGTACATGGCAGGTGGGTTATATCTGCGCCATCAAGGGTAATGGAGCCTGTATCGGGCTGGATCAGCCCAACGATCATGTAAAAGCTGGTGGTCTTGCCCGCACCATTGGGGCCAAGCAGGCCCACGGCCTCGCCCCGATGCACCTCAATCGAGACATTCTTGACCACTTCACGCTTTTTGTAGCTTTTGCCAATCCCGTGCGCGAACAGGCCATTACCCGGTGTGTTTATGCCGGTCATGCTGGTGGCGGCCATGTCAGAACCTCAGAGGGGGAGTGCATCTGCTCTGTTTCCAGGGTCATGCCTATTTCCTGTCCGATGTATCGGCGTTGGCGGGAACAACCACGCCGCTCACCCGTCCGCCCGGCAGTTCCGACATGGTTGCCAGACCCGTGTGCATGTTGATGATGGCGGCAGCACCCTGAATCTGGTTCGCCCCGCGGGTGATGTGTACATTGCCCACGATACGGGCAATGCCGGTATCAGGCACGTAAACACCACGATCCCCTGTAACGGTTTCTGTCTGGGTTCGTACCCAGACATGGCCGAACGCGTTCACTTTTTCCAGCTTGCCCGAACCGTTTTCCATGGGCGACGTACCATCAGCGGCGGGTTTATCCGTCTTGGCTGTCTTGTCATCCGCCGGGGTATTGGGGGCGCTGTAGCCAACCAGCACATCAGCGCGGATCTGGCGCTGGTCATTGGTGGTGACGGTGGCGTTGCCACGGCCGATGGAAATATGCTGCTGGGCATAATATTCCATCGAATCCCGCGCGGTCAGCACATCTTGCGGGGTAGTCAGCTTCATGTTCTTGCCGGTCATGACCATGGTGGCTGATCGATGTCATAAACCGCGTGGTCGCCCCAAGCCTGATCGGTCTGGGTGTAGATATGCACATGACCAATGGCTTCAAGCCGGTAGATTTCGTTGGCCCCCGAATCCTGCCCGTCATCAGCTTTGGGCGCGGTTTTTTTGTCCGCGCCAGCCTGTGTGGCATCCGGCTGGGTGGAAGCGGGCGGCGTGCCGCCATTGGCCGGAGGCGTGCCGGGGGCTGCCGCCGGGGTGCCATCGGCTGGCGCTTTCTTGCGGTAAAAGGCGATCAGCTTGTCCGCCGTGACGGTGACATCGCCCCGCACAGCCTTGGCCTGATCATAGGCCGTGACCTTTTTCTGGTTCTGGTCCCAGTCAAACCCGCCAGCCGCGGTAACGGTAATCTGCCCACCATGCGACATGTCGATGGCCTGCGCATGGGCGGGGCGATGGAGCGTGAGAGCCGCCAGCGCAAGGCCGGACAGCAGAACGCCGGTGCGGGCAGGGCGCTGGCGCAGGAACCCGGACAGGAAAGGGGGGACAGTACGCATGTCAGGACGCCTTTTTGCTCTGGTCCGGGGTGCTGTGGCGGTCATCATTGATGATAAGCCGCCCGGGGCCGCGAAACTGCGCGATGCCATCATGCTGGGATAGCAGGAATCCCTGCGCGTCAAGCTGGCCGAACGGGCCTTCGATATGCACCCATGCGTCGGAGGCGGCAATGCCGCGTTTGACATCGATATCGACCATGGGGGTGCGCATCATTAGCCCGTCACTGCGGTAAAGCGTGACATCACCAGTCAGGTCCAGCAGGTGCGCGTGCTGCATGTAAACGCCCTTGGCCGAGCGAGCCAGCATCCACCCACCTGACTGGGGCAGGATATCCGCCACCGGGCTGGTCAGGTCCATGCGGTTGTCATTGATCTGGTGTGCGCTGTCCGCCGTGATCATGAAGGGACGCTGCTGCTCGTCCACCCCGCGATAGGTGGCCCCCACGAGGTTGCCACTTTCAATACGGATATTGGCCAGTTCACGCAGCACCGTTTTGTTGGCGCTGAGCAAGTGCTCCACCTCGGGCCATGCGATGATGCTGCCCAGCAGCAGCAGGGCGGCGGCGGGTAGCGCCCATTTGGCGCGGCGCAGCAGGGTACGGCGGCGGGCCAGATTGGCGCTGTC
>NZ_BAIN01000027.1 GCF_000613285.1 Acetobacter papayae JCM 25143
TAGGGCCGTGTATTCCCGGTTACGGCAGAAGCGATACGACCGTATCTGCCGGGCGGCACGCTTTTACACCACGTGGTGTGGCCACAACCGGCCTGTTCAGCAGAACGGGGTGGGCGGCAATGGCGTCCAGAATCTGGCTGTCCGTCACATCGGGTTTGTCCAGTCCCAGTTCAGCACAGAGTTTTTCCTTGCCGCGGAGCAGGTCGCGCACCGTGGCAGGGCCTTGTTTTACCAGTGCATCCAGATCAGCGGGTGAGGGGGGTTTTCAGGTAAAGGACAATTTCAGGTTCGATCCCGGCCTGACGCACCAGTTCCAGAACGGAGCGCGATGTGCCGCAGGCGGGGTTATGGTACACGGTAACGGTCATGATCTGTCCCTATGTGGAAAAACCGCGAATGTTGCATGTTCCGGTTTATGTGCAAACCCGCTGCGGCTGATGATGAAAACGGCGGCCCGGCGCGCACCGTAGCGTGTGCCCGGCGGACAGAAGGAGCAATCATGGCCATGGAACGCAAGGGGGAGGGTGCCTTTGGCTTGAAGGTTTCCGCCGGTTTCTGGCGCGATGCGCTGGCGGGGCTTTCCCTTGCTTCCATGAATATTCCGCAGGTGCTGGGGTATGCGCGCATTGCGGGCATGCCCGCTGTAACCGGGCTTTACACGGTGCTGCTGCCGCTGCTGGCTTTTGCCGCACTGGGGGCATCGCGGCATCTGGTAGTGGCGGCAGATTCGGCAACGGCGGCTATTTTTTCGGGGGCATTGTCTGGCATGGCCCCCGTGGGTGGGGCTGCCTATATCAGCATGGTCAGTGCGGTTGCGTTGCTCAATGCCGGGTTTTTGCTAGTGGCCCGGTTGTGTCGGCTAGGATTTCTAGCTGATTTTCTTTCCCGTACCGTGTTGGTGGGGTTTCTCGCCGGGGTTGGGGTGCAGGTGGGGCTTGGCATGCTGTATGACATGCTCGGTCTTGTATCGGCCCGGCATACGCCTGCGTTGCAGGTGGTGGAACTGGTGCGTGGTCTCCCTCACGCCAATGGGGCGGCAGCCCTGATTTCTGTTATGGCCTGTCTGGTTTTGCTGCTTGGGCAGAAATACAGGCCGCGCATACCCGTGGCTCTTGCCGTGGTGGGGCTGGGGGTCCTGCTGGGCTGGAGTGGTTTGCCTGCTGCCCATGGTGTGGAACTGCTGGGGCCGGTGCGCGGTGGGTTGCCTGTTTTGCACGTGCCGGTCATTCCATGGGAAAACATGCTCGCCCTGCTTCCAGTTTCGGCATCTTGCGTATTTGTCATCATTGCACAGAGTGCCGCCACCTCCCGGGCCTTTGCGATATGTTCCACGAAACCGTGGATGAAAACCGCGATATTCTGGGGTTGTCCGCGGCTAATGCTGTGGCGGGGCTTAGCGGGACTTTTACGGTCAATGGCAGCCCGACCCAAACCGCCATGGCCGTGCGGGCCGGGGCTATGACCCAGCGGGCACAGGTGGTGTTTGCCGGGGTGACCGTGTGCGTGTTGCTGGCGTTGACCGGCCCGCTGGCCTGGCTGCCGCAATGCGTGCTGGCGTCAGTCGTGTTCTGCGTTGCGGCAGGGATGGTGGATGTAGCGGCTCTCAACAGTATCCGGCGTGAAAGCCCGGGGGAGTTCTGGCTGGCACTGGTTACGGCTGTCACGGTGGTGGGGGTGGGGGTTGAGCAGGGTATTTTCATTGCCATAGCGCTGTCCCTGTTCCGGCATGTACGCCATAGCTACAAGCCACACACCATGGTGCTGCGGCCTGATACCGCGACAGGCACTATGGAAGTGGAACCCGTGCGGGCAGGCATACAGACCGAGCCGGGGCTGATTGTCTACCGGTTCAGCTCAGACCTGTTCTATGCAAACTGCCAGCGTTTTGCGCAGGATATCACGCTTTTGGTGGATACGGCTCCCCAGCCGGTGCACTGCCTTGTGGTGGATTGCAGCGCTATTACGGATATTGATTATTCCGCCGCCCGTGTAGTGCATGACGTGCTCGAACGGCTGAAAGCGGAGCGCATACAGGTTTTTTTCGGGCGTGTGCTGCCTTATGCGCTGGCGGATATGGAGCGCCACCATATTGCCGAGGCCGTGGGGCAGCAGAATATTTTCGAGCAGTTGCATGTGGCGCTGGCTGCCGCACGCAGGATTACAGCCGGCTGATACCCTGCCAGATCATGTAAAAAGCCACGAGAAAGATCACGCCGGCGAAAAAGCTTGTCAGTCGCCCGGTTGATCCTGCCATGGAGCGGGCCGTGCGTGTGCCCAGAATACTGCCCAGTGCCCCCCCGGCAATGAACAGTATTGCCATTTGCCAGTCCACATAGCCGGAGAGTGTATAGCTGAGCGCTGTGCTGAACCCGAATGCCGAAACAGCAACAAGCGATGTGCCAACTGCGTTCAGAATGGGCATGCTGGTGGAGGCCATAAGCCCCGGCACGATCAGAAATCCTCCGCCAATACCAAAAAAGCCCGAAAGTAGGCCTGCCCCAAGCCCGTATGTCATGACCTTGGGGGCGTTATGGCGGTTGCAGCTTGCACCGGGGGAGCCAAGATTTTTGCGGCCATGGAGCATGAGTGCCCCTACGCCGATCATAAGCAGCGCAAATAGCAGCAACAGGCGTTGGCCATCCATAGCCTTGCCCAGACCGGCCCCCAGAAAAGCGCCTACCACACCGCAGGAGGCAAAAATACCCGCGCAGCGCCATTTGACGGTACCGGCGCGGGCATGCTGGGCCAGCCCGATCAGGGCGTTAATGGCCACAGCCAGCGCACTGGTGCCAATAGCGACATGCGGGTTGGGCACCCCCACCGCGTATACCATGAGTGGCACCGCCAGAATGGACCCGCCCCCGCCGATCAGCCCGAGTGTAAAACCGATCAGCGCACCGCAGAACAGTTCCACACCGATATGGAGCAGGCCGGACTGAAGCAGGGAGTGGGATAACATGGCAGAGGGAACCGTCCGGCGGGTGTCAGAGCGTGTTTACGGGTATCTTGATATAGCTGATGCCATTGTTTTCGGGCGCGGGCAAATGGCCTGCCCGCATGTTGATCTGAACCGATGGCATGATCAGGTTCGGCAGGGACAGTGTGGCGTCACGCGCCGTGCGCATGGAAACAAAAGCATCCTCGCTGATTCCGTCATGCACATGGATGTTGTTCTGGCGTTCGGCAGCCACGGTTGTTTCCCATACGAAGCGATCGCGCCCGGGGGCCTTGTAGTCGTGGCACAGGAACAGGCGGGTCTGGGGAGGCAGGGAGAGCAGGCGGCGGATGGACTGGTAGAGCGTGCGGGCGCTGCCACCGGGAAAATCCGCCCGGGCCGTGCCGTAATCGGGCATGAACAGCGTATCGCCAATAAAGGCCGCATCGCCAATGATAAACGCCATATCTGCCGGGGTGTGGCCCGGCACATGCAGCGCAATGGCGGGCAGGTCGCCCAGAGTGAAGGTTTCCCCATCGGTAAACAGATGGTCGAACTGCGCACCATCGCGGGTAAAGGCAGGTTCGGCATTGAAAATGGTGCCAAAGGTCTGCTGCACCTGCACGATATCGGCCCCTATGCCGATACGCCCGCCAAGCTGCTTCTTGAGCCATGGTGCGGCGGATAGGTGATCGGCATGGGCGTGGGTTTCAAGCTGCCAGAGCACATTCAGGTTTTCATGGCGGACATAGGCCACAACCTGTTCGGCAGAATGGAAGGACGTGCGGCCCGAGGCCGGGTCGTAATCCATGACGCTGTCGATAATGGCGGCAGCCCGTGTGCGCGGGTCATGCACGACATGGGTTGCGGTAAAGGTTGTCTCGTCAAAAAAGCTGCGGACACAGGGTCGGGCCTGCGGGTGATTACCGGCTGCCACGATCTGGTCATAAGCGGCGGAAAGAGCAAGATCCGACATGTGCGCTCCTGAAGATTTATAATTTTCAGTAACAATGTATATTTACTTTCACTAAATATGAAACCATCTTGCGTCAAGAGTTGCTTTTCGCATAAACAGACCGAATGAATGATCAATCGCCTCAGCCCGGCTCAGCGCCGCCTGCCGCGGTGTCTCTCAGGATTGGTGACACCGCGCCGGATTTCATGGCCCGCACAACACGCGGTGTCCTGACCCTCAGCAGTTTGCGTGGGCAATGGGTTCTGCTGTTTTCGCACCCTGCTGACTTTACGCCGGTCTGCACCAGCGAGTTCCTTGCGCTGGCCCGTGCGGAGCCGGAATTTCGCGCCATGGGCTGTGCGCTGGTAGGGCTTTCGGTTGACAGCCTGCCCGCGCATCTGGCGTGGGTGGAGGCCATTCGCACGCAGTTTGGCGTATCGGTGCCGTTCCCGATTGTGGAAGATCCTTCGCTGGTTATTGCGCAGGCCTATGGCATGCTGGATGCGGCGGCCCGGAACAGTGCCACCGTGCGGGGAACCTATTTTATCGACCCGCAGGGCATTGTCCGGGTGGTAACATGGTACCCCATGACGGTCGGCCGCTCGGTGGATGAAATGAAGCGCACCCTCGCTGCCTTGCAGCGCGTGAGTAAAGGCGATGTGCTCACCCCCGAAGGCTGGGAGCCGGGTGGTGCCGTTGTGCTGCCTGCCGGGCAGACGCAGGAGGAAATAGAAGCGCTGGGGCCACAATGGTTCATGAAAACGCAGGCTGATACGGCCACTGTAACACCACCTGCAGGCAGTGCGGCACGAGGGAAGACAGCGTGAGCGACCTGCTGCTGGATGAAGCGCGGCAGATGGTGGAGCGGCTCAAGCTGTTTGCCCAGCCGCAGCGTCTGGTTATTCTCGATGTTCTGCTGCGTCATGGGCCGCTGGCCGTAGGAGAATTGGAAACCCGCACGGGTATTGGCCAGCCTACGCTCAGCCAGCAGCTTGGCACGCTGCGCCGGGCGGAAATTGTTGTGCCTCGCCGGGAATCGCGGACGATTTTCTACAGTATCGCCAGTGATGACGATGTGCTGCGCGTGCGTGCGCTCATTGCCCTGCTGCGGGGGATGATGCCTCCCTGCCTGTGCTGGAAGCAGTCACGGCACGTTATGGTAACCGCCCGCGTGATGTCAGCCAGCATGAGGCAGAAGGCGGTGCGCAGTTTGCGTTCATCCGGGGGGAGGAAGCCTCGCGTGCCTGAAAACCCTATCCAGAAACGCCTTGTCCTTGCTCGGAATGGGCAGGACCCGCGTGTGATCGGGCGGATGGAGAGCGGATGGCTGGTGCTGGCTGATACCCAGCCGCTGGCTGGATACTGCATTCTCATGGCCGACCCGGATGTGGAGTCGCTCAACGCCATGCCAGAGGCTGCGAGGCTGCGTTATCTGTCGGACACCGTTCGGGTGGGGGATGCCCTTTTGCAGGTGACCGGGGCCGAGCGGATCAATTACGAAACATGGTGCAATCTGGCGCCATCGCTCCACACGCATATCGTGCCACGCTATGCGCATGAGGCACAGGCTGCGGGTTTTGCCCATGTGTGTGGCTTATGATGTGGCTAGCGCGCGCCCGTTTGATGGTGTGGCTGATGCCCCGTTTATGAACGCGTTGAGAAAGCTGCTGGATATTACACCCGCTGGTGTATGAAAACCGGCCCGGCCCTGTAGCCGTGCTGTCATGCCAGAAAGGGGAAAATATGAGCGCTCAGGCTGTTCTGTATGGGATTAAGAACTGCGATACCGTGCGCAAGGCGCGGCAATGGCTGGAAAGCCATGGTGTGCCCTATGTCTTTCACGACTACAGGGTGGATGGTATGGCGGCAGTGCCGCTTGAGGTCTGGATGGATGCGCTGGGGTGTGACGTGCTGCTGAACCGTGCCAGCACAACCTTCCGTGGGCTCGATGCAGCGGAAAAGACCGATCTGACCCCTGTGCGGGCCTTGGCGCTTATGAAAGCCAATCCGACCCTGATCAAACGCCCGGTTCTGGACTGGGCAGGGCATGTGCAGGTGGGGTTCAAACCCGAGCAGTATGCCGGGCTGTTTGATAAAAAATAGGGCGGGGCAGAGCCCCGCCGCAGGGTAGGCTCTTATTCCTGATCGGGAGCCGGAGCGGAATTGAGCTGGATATAACGCTCGATACCGATCTGGCGGATCAGGTCGAACTGGCGGTCAAGGAAGTCTTCATGTTCTTCCTCATTGGCCAGAATCTTCAGCAGCAGGTCACGGGAGACGAAATCCCGCACGCTTTCGCAATAGGCAATGCCATCGCGCAGGTCGGCCAGTGCCTTTTCCTCAAGCTTGAGGTCGCATTCAAGGATTTCCTTCACGTCCTGACCGATCAGGATGGTGTTCAGGCGCTGCACGTTGGGCAGGCCGCCCAGATACAGAATGCGCTCGATCAGCCAGTCGGCGTGGCGCATTTCCTCGATGGATTCTTCGTATTCTTTCTTGCCCAGCAGGGTCACGCCCCAGTGGCGCAGGGTGCGGGCATGCAGGAAATACTGGTTGATGGCCGTCAGTTCGTTGGTGAGCTGGAGGTTGAGGTATTCGATAACCTTGGGGTCTTTAACCATGGCTTGCATGCTCCCTATCTGGAAAATGGTCTCATAACTTATGCTGCTATGTAATGGTGAAGCGTGCTGCATGTAAATAAGTTTTTTAAAATAAAAAACCCTATGAAATTGACATTCGTTCTCGTTTGATGGGCTTTATTTACCTTTTGAGAAGTCTTGTGTTCTTTTTCTTACGGGGTGTTTAGTGGAAGATGCTCTCGTATTTCTTGCGAGTAATTTGCACTCGGCCTTGCGCCCTCGGGGCGCTTGATCAGGCTTAGCCGCTGTAGAGTGGCAAATGGGTCATGCTGGTCCAGCAGGCCGATGTCATAGGCGAGCGAGGCTGTATAGCCGCTCAGGAGTACCCGCCAGTCCAGCCGCCAGCGCGGGCTTGCACCGGAGCGGGCGAGAATTTCCGTTGTGCAATTAGCCGTGAGCGTATTGTACCAGCGCGGATGCGTGGTGAGCATATGCAGTTCCGACAGGTAGCTGAGCAGCAGGCGTTCGCGTGCAGCGGGGCTTAGCTGAAGGCGGTAGATATAAACCTGTTCGCGGCGGATATCGGTGCGCACGCCGATGAGGTCACGCTCATCCGCGGTAACATAAAACAGTTCATAATGATGGAAAAAACCGGCAATGGTCGAGTAGGCGAAGCGTTTCTGCCTGCGGGTTTCTATTGAGATCGCCAGATGCCGTCCATCGGAAAACCCGAAGCTGAGAAAGACATGGGCAATGGCCGACCCCGCCCAGTAGGAGGTTACGAGATCGACGCTGGAGAGCGTGTCCAGATTGTAGTCGGCATCGTAATAAGCCGGAGTGGCATCGGTCGGGGTGCGGTAGGTAAAGTTGCGGATATGCGTGACATGCGCCACGCGCCCTTCCACCGTGGCATCCGCCATCTGGCTGTATTCTGGTGCCCAGTCCCTGTCGTTTCGGGCCGGGTCGGTCAAGAACCATACAGCCAGAATCAGGGATATTCCCAGCATGGCGCTGCGGCGGTACAGGGGGCGCCTGATTGCCAGACAGGCCAGCAGCGCGACAGGAAAAAGACCACTCAGCCCGAGACGCAGGGCAGTGGGTTCCAGTGTAGAATAAAAAAAGGCGGCCCCACCCCAAACCGCAACAAGCAGGATACCGAAAAGACCAAGCCCCCGGCAGAGCGTGCGTAGAATAGAACGGTGGAGGGGGGGGCGTTCCGTCATGGGGTGTGTGCGGGGGCCGTGTCGGATATGGGGGTGTAGCTTCCGCCAATGCGTACGATGTTGTGTCTATCCACATCGCCGCCAGGGTGAAAGTCCGCGTGAAAATCGGCTAATTGTTCAAGCAGGATGCGGCGTACTTCGGCAATGGTGACCGGATTGGCCTGTGTGGAATGGCTGGAATGGCGCACAACCAGCTCGGAGCGGACACCGGCAATATGCGCGCTCTCATAAGTAACGACACCATCATCCGCCTCGCTCAGCGGGCTGTCATCCTGAACGGGAATAATGGAATGGGTGATCACATCCGGCACAACGGGAATGGAAGCCAGTGTGCGCATGAACGAACTGTTGGGCGACATGGCATATACGCTGCCTAGTCGGCCGGGGCTCATATCCAGTTTCATGGCATCGGCATTGCCGGCCATGATCTGCTGCGTCATGTCTTTTACCGAAACGGGAAAAGTGACAAGTCCACCAATAAAATGGGCGATGGAAAGCCCGGCCAGATAACTGCCATGCTGGGGGGTGGAGATAAAAATATCCTGCCGGATTTCAGGCATGGCGGTTGGCATAAGGGCCTGTTCGAGAAAACGGCGCGTGCGTTCAGGTAAATCCAGACTGGATAAAGGGCGTTTCATCAGCCGTTCCACAGGCGGTCATGGGGGGTGATGGTCAGCATTTTGGCCAGCAATCCGCCTTGGCTGTGGCCTATGAGTGTAATCTGGCCAAGGGCAGGGTCTGCCTGTGGGCCACCCAGATCCGATAGTGCTTTTTTGAGTGCGCGCCTGAGTTGCAGGGCGGAATACGGAATGGGGTTGCCCGTTGCGTAGGAAAAAAACCAGAACTCAAAATTATTGCTGATATCTTTGTCTTGCAGAAGGTCGTTTACCATATCAGCCCAGCGGCCCGGACTGGATGCCGTGCCGTGGATCAGCACAACGGGCATGCGTCCGTGCTGGTGCGGTTCTATGGCGAAAAGCTGCGAGCGTCGGCCGCTGTCAAAAAAGCGTCCATCCAGAAAACCCTTGTATTCGCTGGACCATATTTCAGGCTGGCTCAGGCTTATGGCGCGGGCTGCTGTCTGGTCGTATTGCAGGGGGGGCTGGTTGGGCTTTGTGTCAAACTGCGTTGTCTGGTCTATCGGGGTCAGGACAATGCGGCCTGTTATCTGGTTTGAAAGAACCTGATGGCGTGGGTCGGCTATGTTCAGATTCAGATTAACCGGAACACGCACCTTGTCTGTTACGGTAAAGGCAGCATTGGGCGGTGTGTCGGTGCTGACGATGGCGGCCAGCGGCTCGCCCAGACCGGGCGTTGTGTAGAGGTTCTGCAACCCTGAAACCTTGAGCCGGGCCGTGGGCTGGAAGTCACTCAGGGTCTGGCCGTGCCAGAGCCGGGCATCAGGGGCGGCATAGAGGTCTAGCGTGGCAAAAGGGAGTGTCCAGCGTTGGCTGTCCGGGTTGACCGGTGCGCCGAATGCGCCGGTCAGGCCCAGCGTGTACAGGGCGCTGGCCTGCTGCACGCGGGTATCGTACGGAGTGGGGCGTTCAGCGGCGGGGGCGTCGGGCTGGAGATAGGCATAGGCGTACAGGGCTGTCGCCATGAAGGAGGCCGGGTCTTGGGTTTTGCGGGCCTGCTGGTAATTGAGTTCCGCCAGGGCGAAAAGCTGGTGGGTAGGTCTGGTGTGTAGAAATGCGCCTGTGTGCTCGCGCGCAGGGTGGCCAGTGCCTGCTGGGGGTGTTTTTTCCATGTGTCCGTCAGGTTCTGGCTTGCCAGCACCGATTGGGTCTGGCTGCTTAGCCGTGGCCCATCCAGTGCGCTGCGCGTGCGTTCGCGGTAGCTGTCCGCCAAGCCCATGGTGCGAACCGAAACCGGCGTGGCGCAGCCGCTCAGCATTACGGCCAGAGCTGCTATCAATACCGGGCTGATACTCTGCTGGCCGTAAGGGAGCGGGGGGGCATGGCTATTGTCCGGCGGGAAGGATGCGGTGGCGGACGACCTCGCCCACAACAATCAGGGCTGGGCTGGTGATACCCTGTGCCGTGGCTTTTTCAGGCAGGTCTGACAGGGTGGCGCAGAGTACGCGCTGTTCAGGCAGGGTGCCGCGTTCAATCAGCGCGGCAGGCCAGTCCGGTGGCAGGCCGTGTTCGATCAGGCGCGTGCAGAGCTGGGGTAGGGCGGCAAGGCCCATGTAAATCACCACAGTCTGGTTGTGCAGGGCTATGGTTTCCCAGTCCAGATGCAGGGTGCCATCAGCTCGGGCATGGCCGGTTATGAACAGGCAGGACTGGGCGCAGTCGCGGTGGGTGAGCGGAATGCCTGCATAGGCGGCGCACCCGTTAGCGGCGGAAATGCCCGGAATGATACGAAAAGGCACCCCTGCCTGCGCCAGTGTTTCGATTTCTTCGCCGCCGCGGCCAAAAATGAATGGGTCTCCGCCTTTGAGGCGGAGTACGCGTAGGCCCTGTTTGGCCCGGCGCACCAGTTCGTTATTGATCTCGCCCTGCGGTAACGTATGGCGGTTGCTGCTTTTGCCGACAAAAACAAGCTCCGCATCACGCCGGATGTAGTTCATGATCGTGGGGGCAACCAGATTGTCGTACAGCACCACATCCGCATCCTGCATCATACGCAGGGCAGCGAGGCTCAGCAGGTCCGGGTTGCCGGGGCCAGCCCCTACCAGCCAGACTTCTCCGCGTGGGGCGGGGTTTTCCAGCAGGTGATCCAGCGCCTTGCGGGCTTCTTCTGTTTGGCCATCCATGCCCAGCTTGCCGCCGGGGCCATCAATGAAATGTTCCCATATTTGCCTGCGTGCTCCTGCTTCGGGCAGGCGGGTGCGCAGCCAGCTACGCTGTGCCTGCATGAAGCGCGCCAGACGGCCCAACCCGTCAGGCAGGATCTGTTCAATGCGTGTGCGCAGGCGGCGGGCCAGCACAGGGGCCGCCCCGCCGGTGGAAATGGCAACCTGCACAGGGCCACGGGTAATGAGTGCTGGTGTGATAAAGGAGGAAACCGCCGGATCATCTACAGCACAGACCGGCAGGTTGTGTTGCTGGCACAGGGCGGCCAGCGTGTGGTTGAGCGCCTGATCGTTGGTGGCGAGATAAACGAGCCTAAATCCCTGCGCCGCCCACTGCGCAGCATCCGCCGGTATGGCATCACGCGCGATATGGACAAACGTGCCATCACGCTCTGCCTGTTGTGTGGCCATCTGGGCCAGTTCGTCGCACAGGTTGGCGGATTGTACGTGAACCTGCGCTCCTGTCTGCACCAGCAGGCGCGTTTTATTGGCGGCAACCTGCCCGCCCCCCACCACCAGCGCGCGTGCGCCTTCCATGCGGAGTACGATAGGGAACCAGTCTGTCCTGTCTGATGTGGGCTGCATGGCGTATCTGCAAGCAGGCTTTGGGGGAAGATGCAAGAGGGAAAAGCCCTGCGCGAACCAGTTGATACCCACGGCAGCCGGTATGGTTCGGGAGAGAGGCGGTGGCAGAATCTCTTCGGCTGTTGCGTGGCTGCATCAGGTGCGGGGTTTCCGCGCGGTTCTGAACCGCCGTTTAATAAAGGATAAGGGGTAGGTATGCGCGATGGTGTGCGGAGTTTTTGCGAAAATCCGCTCGGCAGTTGTGTCCTGAACTGACAGTTTTATGTATGGTTACGACTTCGATCCGGAAGGGCGACAGGCTTCGCTATTCCGCATTTAGGCATACTGGAGGCAGTTTTATGGCGTACCGTCACACCCTGGGGGGGGAAACCTACAGTTTTGAAACCCTGAAGGACTTGCTGGCGGCTGCTTCTCCCATCCGTTCGGGCGATCAGCTGGCTGGTCTGTGTGCGGCAACGGATGCGCAGCGTGTGGCCGCGCGCTATGCACTGGCCGATCTGCCCTGCGCACATTCCTTGAAACGGCACTGGTGCCGTATGAGGAAGATGATGTTACCCGCCTGATCATGGATACCCACGACAAGGCGGCTTTTGCCCGGCTTGCTCATATGACGGTGGGGCAGTTCCGTGACTGGCTTTTGTCGCACGAGGCCGATACGGCAACGCTGAGTGCTGTAGCCCCCGGCATTACGCCCGAAATGGCGGCAGCTGTCAGCAAGGTCATGCGTAATCAGGATCTGATGGCTGTTGCGCGCAAGATTCGCGTTGTTACGAAATTCCGGAACACGATCGGGCTGGAGGGGTGCCTGACCTCGCGCCTGCAACCCAACCACCCGACAGATGACCTCAAGGGTATTGCGGCCTCCACGCTTGATGGGCTGCTCTGCGGTATTGGCGATGCGGTGATCGGTATCAACCCCGCGACTGATAGTGTTGCCAACGGCCTGGCCCTGCTCGATATGCTCGACCATGCCCGCCAGCAATACGATATTCCCACACAGACCTGTGTTCTGACGCATGTGACCAACACCATCGAAATCATGAATCGCGGTGGTGCGGTCGATCTGGTGTTTCAGTCCATTGCCGGAACGCAGAAAGCCAATGAAGGCTTTGGTGTCACCCTGCCTATCCTGCAGGAAGCGTATGAGGCAGCGCTTTCGCTCAAGCGTGGCACGGTAGGCCAGAATGTCATGTATTTCGAAACCGGGCAGGGCGCTGCCCTTTCAGCCGATGCCCATCACGGGCTGGACCAGCAGACGGTCGAGGCCCGTGCCTATGCTGTGGCGCGTGCTTACAACCCGCTTCTGGTCAATACGGTGGTGGGCTTTATCGGCCCGGAATATCTGTATGACGGCAAGCAGATCATCCGCGCGGGGCTGGAAGATCATTTCTGCGCCAAGCTGCTGGGCGTGCCCATGGGATGTGACGCTGCTACACCAACCATGCCGAAGCCGATCAGGACGACATGGACACCCTGATGGTGCTGCTGGGGGCCGCGGGCATTACCTTCCTTATCGGCGTGCCGGGGGCGGATGATGTCATGCTCAATTACCAGAGCCTCGCCTTTCACGATATTCTCACACTGCGCAGCCTGCTGGGCCTCAAGCCCGCGCCGGAATTTGCTGCATGGCTTGAGCGCATGGGGCTGTATGACAGTGCGGGCCAGCGCATGCGGGCGCTGGCACCCGGCCAGACGCGGCTTGCAAGCCTCGCAGGTGCGGCATGAGTGCGGATATTACAAAGCTGCCCTCTGCTAACGGGCAGTCTGTCACCGGCAAGGACGACTGGCAGCCGCTTCGCCAGTATACCCGTGCGCGTATTGGTCTGGCCCGTAGCGGCAATACCCTGAAAACACCCGATGTGCTGGAGTTTCAGGCTGCCCACGCTCAGGCGCGCGATGCGGTGCATACTCCGCTTGATGTCGCCTGCATGGAACAGGCCATGGCGGGTGCCCCTTTCTTGCGGGTGAACAGCCGAGCACCTGATCGTTCGACCTATCTGCGCAGGCCGGATTTCGGCCGCAGGCTGTCCGAAGAATCGCGAGCAGCCCTGCCGAAAGGCGCGTGGGATGTGGTGTTTGTGGCGGCGGATGGCCTGTCCAGCACTGCTACGCAGCAGGGCGCCGTGCCGCTTTTCGAGGCCATGCGCGAACGTCTGACAGACTGGCAGATTGCCCCTCTGGTGGTGGCGACACAGGCGCGTGTCGCACTGGGCGATGAAATTGCCCAGACCATGGGAGCGGGCATGGTGGTGGTCATGATCGGGGAGCGTCCGGGCCTGAGCGTTGCGGACAGCATGGGCGTGTATCTGACATACGCGCCTTATGTGGGCTGCGCGGATTCCTCTCGTAATTGCCTGTCCAATATCCACCCGCACGGACTGTCCGTGCAGGCGGCGGCGGACAAGCTGGCCTGGCTCATGCGTGAAGCCAGACATCTCAAATTGACGGGGGTCGGCCTCAAGGACGCGGCTCCCGAAAGTGCTGCGATCGGCAACGTGGATCGCCTTTCTTAAATGAAGGATTTTTTTGCATATGGCTGGAGAGTCGACACATCTCAGTAAGTCCCTGAGCGCATTTCATCTGTGGGGTATTGCTGTCGGTCTAGTGATTTCGGGTGAATATTTCGGCTGGAGCTATGGCTGGGGTACGGCGGGCACGCTGGGCTTCTTTGTGGCCACGGTGTTTGTGGCCGTGATGTACACGGCCTTTATTTTCAGCTTTACCGAACTGACCTGCGCTGTGCCGCATGCAGGTGGGCCGTTTGCCTACAGCCTGCGCGCTTTCGGGCGCTGGGGCGGCCTTGTGGCCGGTCTTGCCACGCTGGTGGAATTCATTTTTGCGCCGCCGGCAATCTCGCTGGCCATCGGTGCCTATCTGAACGTGCAGTTTCCCAACCTGTCACCCAAGGTGGCGGCTCTGGGGGCCTATGTCATCTTTATGACGCTGAACATCATTGGCGTGCATATTGCTGCTACGTTCGAACTGTTCGTGACCGTTGCGGCTATTATTGAGCTGCTGGTGTTTATGGGCGTCGTCGCACCGGGTTTCTCATGGGATAACTTCGTCAAGGACGGCTGGGGCGTTGCGCCGCATTTCGGCTGGGAAGCCATGGGGGGCATTTTTGCCGCCATTCCTTTTGCCATTTGGTTCTTTCTCGCCATTGAAGGCGTTGCCATGGCGGCGGAAGAAGCAAAAGACCCGCGCCGCTCCATTCCTATTGCTTATATCGCGGGTGTTCTCACGCTGGTCAGCCTTGCTTTTGGCGTCATGATCTTTGCGGGTGGCGTGGGCGACTGGCATGCTCTGGCCAACCTGAATGACCCGCTGCCGCAGGCCATGAAAACGGTTGTCGGTGCCAATAGCGGCTGGCTGCACATGCTGGTCTGGCTGGGTCTATTCGGCTTGTGGCCTCTCTGCATGGTATCATCATGGGGTATGCGCGCCAGATTTTCGCACTGGCCCGCGCTGGCTTCCTGCCTGAGGTGCTCGGTCGGCTGCACCCGCGTTTCCGCACGCCGTATGTTGCCACCATTGCCGGTGGTCTGGTCGGGATTGCCGCCATTTTCTCTGATGACGTTGTCTCCATTGCCGGGCAGTCCCTGACTGCAACACTGGTCACCATGTCGGTGTTCGGTGCGCTCACCATGTATATCATCAGCATGGCCAGCCTGTTCCGTCTGCGTATCAAGGAACCTTCACTGGCTCGCCCTTACAGCGCGCCTCTGTATCCGCTGCTGCCGGGTCTGGCTCTGGTTTTTGCAATTATCGCGCTGGGGGCGGTCATTTACTACAACCTTGAAATCTGCGGTATTTACGTGGCTTTCATGGCTGTGATGGCCTGCATTTTCACGTTCGTGTCCTCACGTCGGGCACAGTAAAGCCAAAGGCCCCGTAAGGGGCCTGATTGACCGGGGTGTCGCCTGCTTTCAGGTTGATGTCCGTTTTAGATTTTTCAGAAGAACGGCGCGCTTCTTGCAGGGCGCGCCGTTCTTTTTTTCAACTTGCGTATCTGTTCGGCCAGTTTTTCTGTGTGTCCGTTTCGTTCATGAAACTTGTCTGTTTTATACGCGCGGGCTGAGGGAGTGTGTCGCATAAAAGGAGATATGGCTCTGCAGCATGTGGGATGAACATGCAAAAATTTTCAGCGTTTTCTCTGTTCCGTCAGGCGCTTGGGGCCCATCAGGGGTGGAAGCCCCAATGGCGCTCCGTCAAACCGAAAGCCGCCTACGATATCATAATCGTAGGGGGTGGTGGGCATGGCCTTGGGGCCGCCTATTATCTGGCCAAACAGCATGGCCTGCGCAATATCGCCGTGGTGGAGCGTGGCTGGCTCGCAGGTGGTAACACCGCGCGCAACACGACCATTATCCGCTCCAACTACCTGTTTGATGAAAGCTCGAGCTATTACGAGCATTCCCTCAAACTGTGGGAAGGTCTGTCGCAGGAGCTGAACTACAATGTCATGTTCAGCCAGCGCGGATGCCTCATGATCGCGCATACCGTGCACGATGTGCAGGTGTTCAAGCGGCATGTGCACGCCAACCGGCTCAACGGTATCGACAATGAATGGCTCACCCCGCAGGAGGTGAAGGAGTTCTGTCCGCCGCTGAACATTTCTCCTAACATCCGCTACCCCATTCTGGGTGGCGCGCTCCAGAGGCGTGCGGGTACAGCCCGGCATGACGCCGTAGCGTGGGGGTTTGCGCGCGCCGCCTCCGATATGGGGGTGGATATCATTGAAAACTGCGAGGTAACGGGCATTACCCGTGCACCCAGCGGTGAGGTAACAGGCGTTGAAACCACGCTAGGCCCCATCAAGGCTCGCAAGATCGGTGTTTCAGCTGCGGGTCATAGCTCGGTGGTGCTGGGCATGGCGGGTATCCGCCTGCCGCTGCAAAGCAACCCGTTGCAGGCTCTGGTGTCGGAACCGGTCAAACCGGCTTTCCCCACCATTGTCATGTCCAACACCATTCATGCCTATATCAGCCAGTCTGATAAGGGCGAGATGGTCATTGGTGCTGGCACGGACGGCTATGTTTCCTACACCCAGCGTGGCGGGCTGCATATTCCGGCCCATACGCTCGAGGCCATTACCGAACTGTGCCCGATGTTCCGTCGTCTGCGGATGATGCGCTCGTGGGGCGGTATAACGGATAACACGCCGGATCGCTCGCCTATTACGGCCAAGACATCGGTGCCGGGGCTGTATGTAAACTGCGGCTGGGGCACGGGCGGTTTCAAGGCGACACCGGGTGCCGCCAACCTGTTCGCATGGACGATCGCCAAGGATGAGCCGCATCCCATCAATGCGCCATTCACGATCGAGCGCTTCCGTGACGGAGCATTGATTGACGAAGCAGCAGCCGCTGCGGTTGCCCATTAAGCGGGGTAGGACATGTTGCTGATAAAATGCCCCTATTGCGGGGAACGGGCGGAAGTCGAATTTGCGAATGGCGGCGAGGCGCATATTGCCCGCCCGGCTGATCCCATGGCTCTGAGTGACGAGGAATGGGCGCAGTATCTTTACATGCGTGACAACCCCAAAGCTGATTGCCGAACGCTGGCGCCATGCTCATGGCTGCGGTCGTTTTTTCAACGCCCTGCGCGATACCCGGACAGATCGTTTCGTGATGACCTATGAAATGGGCCAGCCCCGGCCTGATGTAACGCCAGAGCAGGCTGCGGAGGCCGCACGATGAATCAGGCATTCCGTATTCCGGGTCGGGGGCGGGTCAATTCCGCCCAGCCTGTAACCTTCACGTTCGATGGGCGCAGCTATACCGGCTATGCGGGGGATACGCTGGCCTCCGCGCTGCTGGCGCATGGTCGCCACCTTATGGGGCGGTCGTATAAATATCACCGTCCGCGTGGGCCTGTTACAGCGGGTTCGGACGAACCCAATGCGCTGGTGGGCGTGGGCAAGGGCCCGGCCCTGCATACGCCTAACCTGCGAGCGACCCAGGTTGAAATTCATGAGGGCCTGACGGCTGTCAGCCAGAACCGCTCTCCCTGTCTGGAGTTCGATCTGGGCAGCGTTAACAGTCTGTTCTCGGCCATGCTTCCGGCAGGGTTTTACTACAAGACCTTCATGTGGCCGAAAAACTTCTGGGACAAGGTTTACGAACCGATCATCCGCCATGCGGCTGGTCTGGGCGTTGCCCCCACGGAGCCCGATCCCGATAGCTATGCCTTCCGTTACGATCACTGCGATGTGCTGGTGGCTGGCGGTGGCCCGTCCGGCCTGAGTGCCGCACTGGCGGCGGCCCGCACCGGGGCGCGTGTCATTCTGGTGGATGAAACGGCGGAATTCGGTGGCTCGCTGCTGTCTGACCGGCAGGCCCGGATTGAAGGGCTGAGCGGGCCCGACTGGGTGCGTGGCGTTGTGGCTGAGCTTTCGGCCATGCCCAATGTGCGGCTGATGACGCGGTGTTCCGCGTTCAACTATGGCCCGCATAACATGATCGCGCTCAACCAGCGCCTGACTGATCACCTGATGACGGGGGCCAGCGGCCAGCCGCGCGAGCGTCTGTGGCAGGTGCGTGCCAAAGAGGTGGTGCTGGCCACGGGTGCCCTTGAACGCCCGATGGTGTTCGAAGGCAATGACAGGCCGGGCGTGATGCTGGCCACGGCAGCCCGTACGTATCTCAACCGTTATGGCGTGCTGTGCGGCCGCAAGGTGGTGATTGTTGCTGCCAATGACAGCGCTTATCGCGTAGCGCTGGATCTGCTGGAAGTCGGGGCCTCTGTAGCCGCCATTGCCGATATCCGTCCCGCTCCCGATGGTGCCCTGCTGCGGCAGTGCCAGCAGATGGGCGTGCGCGTGTTCAAGTCCTCCGTTGTGCAGCGTGTGCATGGCACGCAGCGGGTCAGCGGTGTTGAGCTGGCCCCGGTGCTGCCGGGTGGGGATGTTGGCAAGGGCCGCCATGTCAGCGCTGATCTGGTGCTGATGGCGGGTGGCTACACCCCCAGCGTGCATCTGTTCTCCCAGTCGCGCGGCAAGCTGCATTTTGATGAAAAGGTCGGGGCCTATGTGCCCGGTGAGTCCGCCGAGCACGAGCGCTCAGTTGGCGCGTGCCATGGGGTCTATCAGCTTGACGCAGTGCTGGCTGATGGGGCTGCTGCCGGTATGGCCGCAGCCAGTGCCAGCGGCCATACGGGTGAGATCCCGGCATGGCGGGTGGATGCGCAGGACGTAGCTGACTTCTCGGGTTTTGCCGGGGCGCTGCCGCGCCGGGGCAAGGACCTGCACAGCATGTCCTTTGTCGATTTCCAGCATGATGTAACCGCCAAGGACATCCGTCTGGCCGTGCGCGAGGGCTTCCGCTCCATCGAGCACGTCAAACGCTACACAACCACGGGTATGGCGACAGATCAGGGCAAGCTGTCCAATGTCAACGCGCTGGGCATTGCCTCCTACGCGCTGGGCAGGCCGGTGCAGCAGGTGGGGCTGACCACGTTCCGCCCGCCCTTTACGCCAGTCACGTTCGGCACTTTTGCCGGACATGCGCGCGGTGACCTGTTCGACCCTGACCGCCGTACCCCGGTCGATAGCTGGGCGCGTGCGCAGGGTGCGGTGTTCGAGGATGTCTCGCTCTGGCGCAGGGCGCGTTACTTCCCCCGTAATGGGGAAGACATGGAAGCCGCCGTGCGGCGCGAATGTCTGGCCGTGCGTAATGCGGCGGGGATTTTCGATGCCTCCACGCTTGGCAAGATCGAGGTTGTAGGCCCCGATGCCGCGACGTTCATGAACCGCATGTATGTCAACGCATGGACCAAGCTGGGCGTGGGCCGCTGCCGTTATGGTCTCCTGTGCCGCGAAAACGGGTTTATCTACGACGATGGTGTCGTGGGCCGCATTGCGGAAGACCGTTTCCATGTCACCACCACAACAGGTGGGGCAGCGGGCGTTCTGTCCATGATGGAAGACTATCTGCAAACCGAATGGCCTGATCTGGATGTCTGGCTGACCTCCACCACCGAACAGTGGTCGGTCATTGCTCTGCAGGGGCCAAAGGCGCGCGAAATTCTTGCACCTTTGGTGGACGGTCTGGATATTTCCGGTGAGGCTCTGCCGCATATGAGTGTGGTGGAAGGCAGCATTCTGGGCGTTCCCATGCGGCTGTTCCGTGTCAGCTTCTCGGGCGAACTCGGCTTTGAAATCAACGTGCCGACAACCGAGGGCCGCCGGATATGGGATGCCGTGTGGCAGGCCGGGCAGGCGCATGGTCTTACGCCCTATGGCACGGAAACCATGCACGTACTGCGTGCGGAGAAAGGCTACATTATTGTCGGGCAGGAAACCGATGGCACCGTTACACCCGATGATGCCGGGTGTGGCTGGGCTGTTGGCAAGGCCAAGAAGGACTTTGTGGGTAAGCGCTCTCTGGCGCTACCCGCCCTTCAGTCGCCCGAACGCATGCAGCTTGTCGGCCTGCTGACCGAGGCACCGCAGGAAGTGCTGGAAGAAGGCGCGCAGCTTGTGGCTGATCCGAAGGAGGCCATTCCCATGCATAAGCTGGGTTATGTCACCTCGTCCTATTTCAGCGCAACGCTGGGGCGTTCCATCGCATTGGGCATGATTTCGGGCGGTCGGGCGCGCAAGGGGCAGACGCTGTTCGTGCCGATGGAAGACCGTGTCATTCCCGTCAAGCTGGTTGATCCCGTCTTTTATGACGCGGAAGGAGTGCGCCTGAATGGCTGAGAGCAATGTTGATCTGGCCGGCTTCGATCTGGTGGCTGGCCCGTCGCTGACCCGGTGGGTTTTTCAGGGGCGTGAAGCGGCCATGCAGGCCGCCTGTGCCGCCGCTGGCTGTGCTGTGCCGGACATGCTGGGGGTAACGCAGGCCGAAGGCGTTACCGCCCTGAGGCTTGGCCCGCAGGAAGTGCTGTTTCTGCTTGAACCGGCAGCAGCACAGGGCGTGACGGAGGCATGGGCCAGCGCTCTGTCTGGCGTTGCACATAGTCTGGTGGATGTTACGGCCCGCCAGACAGCCCTGTCGGTTGGGGGCGCTCGTGCGGCAGAGGTGCTGGGCTGCCTCAGCCCGCTGGATTTCGCGCCCGGCAGCTTTGCCCCCGGCACGGCCACGCGCACCTTACTGGATAAGGCCGATGGCATGATCTGGCGGCAGGCGGAGGATCGCTTCCATCTGGAAGTCTGGACCTCGTTCCTGCCCTATGTCACCGGCATGCTGAAAAACGCCGCGCACGACACACGGTTCTGACTTTTTCGCCTCCTGTCTTTTCATGACCGGGCCGGGGCGGGCGTTTCCCTGATCGTCCGCCCCCGGTTGTGTCTTCGTTCTGGATAAAGACCCATGGTCAGCCTGTTTGATCTGTTCAAGATCGGCATTGGTCCGTCTTCTTCTCATACGGTCGGTCCCATGCGGCTGCGGGTGATTTTGCCGCAACCCTGCCGGGCACTGTCGCACGCCTGCGGGTAACGCTGTACGGGTCTCTGGCCTGGACTGGCAAAGGACATGCTACCGACCGCGCCGTGATACTGGGGCTTGCGGGCCTGCGGCCCGATACAGTGGAAAAAACACAGGCGGATGCGTGTATAGAACGGGCAACGGCGGAGCACCGCCTGAGCCTGAACGGCGCGGATATTACATTCGACCCGCAGGTGGATGTGGTGTTCGATTATGAAACTCCCGCCACGTTCCACCCCAACACCATGCAATTCGAAGCCCTTGATGCGGCTGGCACACAACTGGCGTGCCAGCGTGTCTGCTCCGTAGGAGGCGGGTTTGTGGTGGCGGAAGAACAGCTTGCCCAGCAGGCTGTGCCGGATGAACCCCCGGTACCGTTTGACTTCGTTTGTGCGCGTGACCTGCTGGTTCTGACACGCCAGACCGGGCTGAGCATTGCCGAAGTCGTGCTGGCTAACGAAGTCGCGCTGCGGCCGGGGCATGAAGTGTCTGCCCATATCAGCCGGATTATCGAGGAAATGATGGGGGCGGTGGAGCGGGGCATGCACCATGAGGGCGTGCTGCCGGGCAAGCTGGCCGTGCGCCGTCGTGCGCCGGGCCTGCGGAAACGACTCGAAGCCGACCGTTTTCGTAATCTGCGCACCGCGCATGAAGTCATGGATTGGGTAAGCCTGTTTGCCATTGCGGTGAATGAGGAAAACGCAGCGGGCGGGCGGCTGGTAACAGCGCCTACCAATGGTGCTGCGGGGGTCCTGCCCGCAGTGCTGCGCTATTATCGGACCTTTTGCCCCGATGCGACGAAAGAAGGTGAACAGCGCTTTATCCTGACGGCTACGGCCATAGGCGGGTTGTTCAAGCGCAATGCCTCGATTTCTGGGGCGGAGGTCGGGTGTCAGGGAGAGGTAGGAGTCGCGTGCTCTATGGCGGCAGGTGGCCTTGCGGCAGCGTTAGGCGGCGGACCGGAGCAGATTGAAAACGCGGCTGAAATTGGCATGGAACATCACCTCGGCATGACGTGCGATCCGGTGGGCGGGCTGGTGCAGATTCCGTGTATCGAGCGCAACGCCTTTGGCGCGGTCAAGGCTATCAACGCGGCATCCCTCGCTTTGCGGGGGGATGGGTCTCACCATGTCTCGCTGGATCAGGTTATTGCGACCATGAAAGAAACCGGCGCGGATATGAGCAGCCGTTACAAGGAAACGTCCCAGGGAGGGTTGGCTGTTTGTTTCCCGGAATGTTGAAGGCGTAAAAAAAAAGTCTTCTGCATGAAAATTTAGGTCGCAATTTCAAAAAAAATTCCGGATGATTATGGCACAGTCTTTGTTACGGCAAGCGAATGGCAGGCCGACAGGCAAGGGTTTGAAAACATGACTGAATCCATAAAGGCTCTTGTTGAGCGGCGTGTCGCGGGAAAATCGCTGGATGCGCCTTTTTACACGAGCGATGAAGTATTCGATCTTGATATGAAGGCGATCTTCGCCAAGCACTGGATTTTTGTGGCGTCCGAACCGGAAGTCGCAGAGCCGGGCGATGCGCTGGTCGTGAATGTTGGGACGGCATCCATTATCATCGTGCGGGATGATGAAGGGGAAATCCGGGCGTTCCACAATGTGTGTCGCCACCGCGGGGTGCGGATGATTCCCGAGGGTGCGACGATGATCGGCAACATCGTCTGTCCATATCATTCATGGACTTACGGGCTGGATGGTAAGCTGAAATTTTATGAGCACATGGGCGAGGATTTCAAGCCCGGTTGCAACAGCCTCAAGTCCGTTGCGCTGCGCTCGATCGGAGGGCTGCTGTTCATCTGCCTGTCCGATAACCCGCCCGGCGATATTGACGAGATGGCCCGCGTTATGGAGCGTATCTGGCCCCCCATAACCTGCGCGAAGCTCGTATTGCCTATCAGGCAGACCTGATCGAGGAGGGCAACTGGAAGCTGACGATGGAAAACAACCGCGAGTGCTATCACTGCGGTCCCAACCATCCTGAGCTGACCATTCCGCTCTTTGCTTATGGTTTTGGTTTTTCACCGACGGAACTGGACGAAGCCGGGCGCACCGATGCCCAGCGTTACACCGATCTGGTTGAAGCCTCCTGCTCACGCTGGGAAGGTGAAGGCCTGCCCTCGCGTGAGGTCGATGAACTGACAGGGCGCCCCACGGGCTTCCGCACCCAGCGTCTGCCGATTGATCAGAGCGGCGAAAGCTACACCATGGATACGCGCGCGGCCTGCCGCCTGCCGATGGGTGCCGTGCAGGACAAGGCGCTGGGTGCGCTGTCTTTCTGGACGCAGCCTAACTCATGGCACCATTTCATGGGCGATCATGTCATTACCTTCACGGCTCTGCCACTCAGCGCGGGTCGTACGTTGGTGCGCACCACATGGCTGGTGAACAAGAACGCGGTTGAAGGGGTTGATTACGATCTGGAGCGCCTGACGGAAGTCTGGAAAGCGACCAACCAGCAGGATGCTGATCTGGTGGCAATTGCCCAGCAGGGTGCGCAGGACCCCGCTTATGAAACGGGCTTCTACTCTCCTTACACCGAAGGGTTGGTAGAGAAATTTGCCGCATGGTACATCGAACGTCTGAAGGACTATCTTGCATGACGGAACTTTTCCCCGCCATTCTGGATGCGCCAGCCTGGAACTCGCAAACAGACGAAGTCCTGCGCTGCCAGGCGGTCATACAGGAAACGCATGATGTGAAGACCTTTGTCTTCACGGCTCCCGAGCCACGGCGCTTCCTGTTCAGGCCGGGTCAGTTCATGACGCTGGTGCTGCCTGTTGGCGGGGAAGAGGTCAATCGCTGCTATACGGTTTCGTCCTCGCCGTCCCGGCCTTATGCGCTGTCCATAACGGTCAAGCGTGTGCCGGGGGGGCTGATCTCGAACTGGCTGCACGATACTTTGCGTGAAAACATGGATGTGCGCGTGCTCGGCCCCATGGGTGATTTCGCCTGTGACCGTTCTGAGGCGCGCCGTTTCCTGTTTTTGTCGGCAGGCAGCGGCATTACCCCCATGATGTCCATGTCGCGCTATCTGCTGGATACGCAGAGCGGGGCGGATATCGCCTTCGTGCATAGTGCGCGCAGCCCGGCGGACCTGATTTTCCGCCGCGAGCTTGAGGCGATGGAACTGGCTCATGCCCGCTTTCGCACAGGTTTCATTTGCGAGGGGGATGCTCCGTTCGAGAAATGGCATGGTTATCGCGGGCGGCTTGGGGCGGAAATACTAGCCCAGATCACCCCGGATTTTCTGGAGCGCGAGGTGTATGTCTGCGGGCCTGCCCCGTATATGGCGGCGGCACGCTCACTTCTTGAACGTTCCGGCTTCAACATGAAGCAGTATCACGAGGAAAGCTTCGACTTCGGCACCCTTGTGGAGGACGAGCCCGAGATCGTGGAGACCACGCAGGCTCTGGCGGATACGGCCTATACGATCAGCTTTACCAAAAGCCGCCGCGAGATTGCGTGTTCGTCCGGCACGCCGGTTCTGTCTGCCGCGCGGGCTGCGGGTATGCGCCTGCCGGCTTCATGCGCCAAGGGCATGTGCGGCACCTGTAAGTGCAAGCTGGTATCGGGGGAGGTGGATATGGAGCATCAGGGGGGTATCCGCCAGCGCGAGATTGATCAGGGCATGATCCTACTGTGCTGCGCCAAGCCTAAAACCGATCTTGTGGTCGAGCGCTGAGCCATGGCGCGTGATCAGTCTCTTGCAGCCCTGCGGCGCTTTGGTTTTCTGACACTGGACAATTACTCCATGATCGCGGTTAGCAACGCGATCGAGGGGTTGCGCATGGCCAACAGACTGGGTCAGGGCGATGCCTATGTGTGGGATATCCTGACCCTGAATGGCGAGGCCGCACGGGCCAGCAACGGGCTGTGCCTGCACCCTACACTTCAGGCTACGGGCCAGCGCTACGATATTATTTTTGTCTGTGGTGGGGTAAATGTCCGGGCTGCGACATCAGAGGCCCTGCGCAGTTTCCTGCGCACGCAGGCCCGAGCGGGAACCATGCTCGGCGCTCTATGCACCGGCACATTCGCTCTAGCAGAGGCCGGGTTGCTCCGTGGTTACCGCTGTGCAGTTCATTGGGAAAACCTTAGTGCTATTCAGGAGGAATTTCCTGAAATAGATGTGTCGGGCGATATGTTCGTCATCGACCGCAACCGGCTGACCTGCACGGGTGGGTCTGTGCCGCTGGACCTGATCCTGAAAATTGTCGAGGCGCGGTCAGGCACCTCCCTCTCGCGCGCGGTGGCTGCGCAGTTCATTCTCGATCGAGGGCGCGCGGGAGAGGAAAGCCAGCCCGCTGCTAATCTGGCAGGCATGCCGCTTGCCTTGCGCAAGGCGGTGCGCATGATCGAAACACAGATGGACCGCCCCCTACGAGTGGCAACACTGGCAAAAGAGCTTGGTTTTTCCACCCGGCATCTTGAACGAATTTTTCGCAGCCATACCAACACCACGCCTGCTGGGTATCTGTCGGCAGCCCGGCTGGAAAAAGCACGCAGGCTGTTGCAGCAGACCTGCATGCCGGTAACGGATGTTGCTATGGCCTGCGGTTTTACCTCTTCGGCGCATTTTAGTACGGCATATCGGGGGCGGTATGGTTACCCCCCGCGCGATGAACGACGGCAGATGGGCCAGAGCAGCCAGCCCTGAAGGAAACTGACAGCATGAACGCGAATGCGGATGTTCTTCTGCGTCCCCTGCGCATTAAAAATCTGGTCATCCGTAACCGGATCATGAGCACAAGCCATGCGCCGGGTTATGGCGATGGTGGCAAGCCCAAGGACCGCTACCAGCTTTACCATGCGGAAAAGGCACGTGGCGGTATCGGGCTGACCATGTTTGGCGGCTCTTCCTCGGTCGATTGCGATAGCCCTGCGACACCGTGGAACCAGATTGCCGTCTCGGATGACAGTATCATTCCGTATTTTCAGCAATTTGCCGACAGGGTGCATGCTTATGGCGGTAAGCTGATGATCCAGCTTACTCATATGGGCCGCCGTACCCGTTGGGATACGGATGCCTGGCTACCTGTTGTTGCTCCTTCAGTCGTACGGGAACCTGCTTCTCGCTCGGTGCCCAAGGCGCTGGAAGATGAGGATATCAGCCGTATTATCCGCGCCTTTGCCGATGCGGCCCGCCGGTGCAAGGAAGGCGGGCTGGACGGGCTGGAACTTTCTGGCGCGCATGGGCATCTGCTCGACCAGTTCTGGAGCCCGCTGGTTAATCAACGAAGCGATGCCTATGGTGGCTCGCTGGAAAACCGCATGCGTTTCGGGCGGGAGGTCTTTACCGCCGTGCGTGAAGCGGTGGGCGATGATTATGTGGTAGGCCTGCGGATGTCGGGTGATGAAATGCTCAAAGGGGGCATTTCGCACGAGGATGCCATTGCCATTGCCTCGGATTATGCCGGACGCGGGCTGATTGATTTCGTTAACATTATTGGCGGTCAGGCGCGCGATGAAATGTCGCATGCTGTCAGTCTGCCCAATATGGCTTTTCCGGTGGCGCCCTTCCTGCATCTGGCCAGTGGTGTTCGCCGCGAGGTGGATATTCCGGTTTTCCATGCCCAGCGCATCATGGATCTGGCGACGGCGGCCCGCGCTATTGCCGAAGGCCATGTGGATATGGTGGCCATGACCCGCGCCCATATCGCGGACCCACATATCGTCAACAAGCTGGCCGCCGGACGTGAGGATGATATCCGCCAGTGTGTCGGCGCGGGTTACTGCATTGACCGGATTTACGTGGGGGGAGATGCGCTGTGTCTGCAAAACCCCGCAACCGGGCGTGAGCAGACCATGCCGCATGATATTACCCCCGCCACGCAGAAACGGCGGGTGGTGATTGTGGGGGGCGGTGTGGCCGGGCTCGAAGCCGCTCGGGTGTGTGCGTTGCGCGGACATGAGGTGGTTTTGTTTGAAAAAGCCGATCGCACCGGGGGGCAGGTTAATAGTGCCGCCAAGGCTGGCTGGCGCGAGGCCCTGTCTGGCATCGTGCGCTGGCTGGATGCGCAGGTGCGTAAACTGGGCGTTGATATCAGGCTTAATACACCGGCCGATGCGCAGGCCGTTGCAGCGCTGGCTCCGGATATTGTTATTGTGGCAACCGGCGGTGTTGCCAACCGGGGAGACTGGCCGGGTCATGAACTGGCCTGCACTGTGCGTGACGTGCTGGACGGTCAGGCAGCGCCTGAAGGCAGCGTGCTGCTCTATGATGAAATGGGCCAGCATAATGCGGCTTCAGCAGCCGAACTGCTGGCCACACGTGGCTGTCAGGTCGAGATGGCAACCTGTGATCGCCTGATTGCGCAGGAGGTGGGTACAACCAACCAGCCCGTGCATCTGCGCGAACTGTATCGTCTGGGTGTCATTATGTCGCCCAACATGGAGTTGCAGGAACTCTACCGCGAGGAAAACCGCGTGGTGGCGGTGCTGCGAAACACCATGACCGGCGAGGAAGAAGAACGTCTGGTTGATACCGTGGTGGTGGAATGTGGCAACCTGCCGCTTGAGGCCCTGTATTTCGACCTCAAGGCGCAGTCCGTCAATCATGGCGTGACGGATCTGCCCGCTTTGCTGGAAGGCCGCACGCAGCCAGCGCTGGAACAGGCCGGGCTGGAGGGTTTTGCCCTGTTCCGTATTGGCGATGCCGTGGCGGGGCGCAATATTCACGCTGCCATTTATGATGCCTTGCGTCTGTGCAAGGATTTTTAAGACATGATTCTAACGGCAGCAGGTCTGGCGTGGGTATTGTGCATGGGCGTGCTGCTTGTTGCGGGGCGTTATGTCACGGGTTGGCGGCAGGGGCGTCCGGCTGTCATTGACTGGCGTGCAGGGCTTGCGGCCCTGCCGCGGCGCTATCTTAAAGACGTGCATGACGTGGTGGAACGCAGGCCGGGTGCGGGGCGTATGCACGCGCTGACAGCAGGCGGGCTGATGGCTAGTGTAGCATTGGCTTTGCTGGGGGTTTTGCCCTTTTTGCAGGCAAGCCGTTTGTATTGGGGCTGTGTCGCGCTGTTTGCACTGGCGGGGCTGGTGGGGGCGGTGCTGGTCTGGCGCAGGCGCTGGCCGCATAAGCCGCCTTTTCTGTCTGGCGGGCGGTTCTACGCTATTGCTCCGGCCATTCTGTGCTGCCTCGGCGGGCTGTGGTTTCTGGCCATGTGGGGCATGGTTGCGGATACACAGACAGGCCCAGTTGTGTGGATAGGGCAGGCCATGACAGGGGTTGGTGGCGCTGCCTTGCTGTGGCTGGTGGGGGCAGGGCCGCTCAAACATGCGTTTTCAGGTGCGACATGGCTGGTTACCCATACCCGCCCGGCCCGTTTTGGTGGCGGGCGCGATACAGCCCTGCGCGGCATTGCGCTGGATGCACCGGTGCTGGGTTGTATCACGCCTGTTGATTTCTCCTGGAATGTTCTGGCCAGTTTCGATGCCTGTATACAGTGCGGGCGTTGCGAGCAGGTTTGCCCCGCTTTTGCCGCAGGCAGAGGCTCAACCCCAAGGCGCTGATACAGGGTATGGTGCATGCCATGCATGGTGGCAGCTATACGGGGTCTCCTGCGCCCGGGGCTCCGGCTGTAACCGGGCAGGGGGGTATGGCTCAGGCCATTGTGGGAGAAAGCGGTTCCATACACCCTGAAACGCTCTGGGCCTGCACGACCTGCCGGGCCTGCGTGGAAGAATGCCCGATGATGATCGAGCATGTGGATACCATTGTCGATCTGCGGCGCGGTCAGGCACTCATGCACGGGGCTGTGCGCCCGGGTGCGGCAACGGCGCTGCGGGTGCTGCGCGATAAAGGCAACCTTGCAGGGCGCGCACCGGCCGAACGGGCGGAAGGGCTGGCCATGCTGGATGTGCCGGTTCTGGCCGAGGGCGAGGAAACCGATATCCTGCTCTGGCTGGGTGAGGGAGCGTTCGACCGGCGTTACAGCCAGAGCCTTCAGGCGTTGGTAAAGCTTATGCGCCATGCCGGGTTGCGCTTTGCCATTCTGGGTGAGGCCGAAACCGATTGTGGCGACCTCGCGCGCCGTCTGGGCGATGAGGCAACCTTTGAGATGCTGGCGGCTGATGTGGTTACAACCCTGTCGCGCCGTCGCTTTAACCGGATTGTGACAGCAGACCCCCACGCTTTTCATGTTCTGGCCAATGAATACCCACTGCTGAATGCTGGCCACGGACCGTCATGGGTGGTGCAGCATCATACAGGCCTGCTGGATGAACTGGTGCAGGCAGGGCGGCTGCGGTTGAATGCACGGGCCGGTGCACCGGTAGCCTGGCATGACCCCTGTTACCTCGGCCGCTATAACGGGCAGATCGAAGCGCCCCGCCGTTTGCTGGCTGGTGCGTGCCAGAGCGTGGTGGAAATGGAACGCCACGGCATGCAGGCCATGTGCTGTGGGGGCGGGGGTGGCAACCCGGTAAGCGATGTGGATGCGCGCGAGCGTATTCCCGACCTGCGTATGGCGCAGGCACGGCAGGCAGGGGCCGCTGTTGTGGCGGTTGGCTGTCCCGGCTGCACCGCCATGCTCGAAGGTGTTGTAGGAGAGCAGCCGCAGGTGCGTGATATTGCCGAACTGGTGCTGGCCGCCGTGGAGGAAGCATGACAGGCCGTATCCGTCGCTCGCCGTTTGCGGAACGTGCGGCCCGTCGTCAGGCTGGTCAGGCCGGGCGGGTGCGTTTTGTCATGGGGGCTGTAGCCGATTGTGTGCCCGATGGCAGACGCCGTGACCCAAGGGCGGAGCGCGCACGCCAGACTGTACCCGGGGCTGCGGGGCGCAGGCGGATTGTCTGGGGGAGCGTGCGCCCGGGGCAGGCTGTGGCAGTTTCCGCCGTGCAGAAGCCGCGCACTATCCGGGTAGAAGACCCCGCCATGTTGGTTCTGGCCGTGCCTGATTTTGACGAGATGCGGCTTTCACGCTTCGACCGCCAGATTTTGGGCGCTGCCCGGCTTGTAGCCGATGGCGGAAAAGGGGCCGTGGGCGTGCTCTGTCCGTCTGACCTACCTGAAGAGCAACGTGCAGCGCTGGCACAGGCGGGGGCTGACAGGCTGTTTTTTCTTCCCGCCGGGCGGAGTAACCCGGACAAGCAGGCACGCGCGGTGTTGCATTGGTTCAAGCAAGTGGTGCGGCCATATCCTGTTTCCAGAAAGCCCGGAGGGAGCTGATAAGGCGCGCCGTGTTGCCGTGGCCGGTGGCTGTGATTTCATGGGCGGTATACAGGCCTTTTCACTCCGGGCGGCGATAGCCCCTGCCACGCTATGCGGCGCGAACGTGTGGTGCAGGCACTGCCGCAGATCATGACGCTGGAGGAAGACCGGGTGGCCGCTTATGCCGGTCTGCCCCATGAGATTCTGCATACAGACAGCTTGATGGAGGATGCAGCCGAAACGCCTGTGTGCACGTCGCGTGTGCGTATTGGAGACGCCATTGCGGGTGATCCTGCCAGCCTGCCTCTGGCGGAAGCACCTTTTGTGGTGGCGGCAGGCAACGGGGTGCATGACTTTACGACCTTTGGCGAAGTGGTGCGGGCCTTGCGGGCCACTCCCGGCGCCAGCCGTGTCGTGTGCGATAGCGGGCATATGCCCCGGCAGACACAGGTTGGCGCGTCTGGCACGGTACTGGATGCCTCCTGTTATCTGGCTATGGGTATTTCAGGCGCACCACAGCATTTGCAGGGGATCGGACGGGTGGAAACGATCATCGCCGTCAATACGGATCTGCATGCCGCCATGGTGGCGCGCGCGTCTTTGGCGATTATTGCTGATGCTCAGGATGTCATGCCCGCCCTGCTGCGGCTTTTGCAACAGGAAGGAGAAAGCCCATGCGCGTAGCAGTTGCTTTATCCTGCGGTGTGGATTCCCTGTCCGGGCGAGTGGCGCCGGTGCTTTCGGAACTGCATGCTATTGGCCTTGCCCGGCAGCTTTCGGCTGATGTGGTCGGCGTGCATGTGGGGGCGAACACACCACTATTGCGTGACTATGCGGCTTATGGCCTGAGCCGAATTGACGTGCTGGCAGAGAGTGATGCCGAAGGCGCGGGCTCTGTTGGCGCTGCACTGGCTGCGTGGCTGCGGGCTAATGCGGATATCAGCGTGCTGGTAACAGGGCATAAGGCCAGTGGCGCGCAGGATAGCGGCCTTGTGCCGTTTGAGGTTGCCCATGCGCTGGACTGGGCGGTGGTGTCGGATGTTGCTGCCGTTGTGACCATGCCCGAGGGGGGAGAGGGTAACAACGGCACCGTGCAGGTGTTGCAGGCGCGGCCACGCGGGGTACGCAGGCCCGTGTTTGTTGATGGCCCCTGTGTGCTGGCGGCCCATGAGCGCACGGGGGGTGTGCCTGCGCGTATCCACGCTGTGGGACGGGTGGCCCATATCGAGAATGTTCATCCGGTGAGAGAGCCGGAGGGAGCGGAGGCGCGTGGTGCAGAGGGCGAAATCCGCCCGTGGCGTGCGCGCCCGAAGTTGATGAGTGGCTCTGCTGACACCGCTCAGCAGGGTGGCGGCAAAGTAATGGTTGCACCAACGGCGGATGAAGCGGCGCGGGCCATCATTGACCATTTGCAACAACTGGGGCTGGGGCCATCCGGCACGGCCTCTCGCAATGTGACTCAGTAAAAGTCTTGATCAGGGGATAAAGAGAATGGACGTAAGGGCAGCGGTAGCATTTGAGGCTGGACGTTCTTTGGAGATTGAGCGCGTTCAGCTTGAAGGTCCGCGCGCGGGCGAGGTTCTTGTTGAGGTGAAGGCGACCGGGCTTTGCCACACGGACAAGTATACGCTTTCTGGAGCGGACCCTGAGGGTCTTTTCCCGGCGATTTTGGGGCATGAAGGGGCTGGCGTTGTTGTGGAGGTTGGCGCTGGCGTGCAGCACCTGCGCCCGGGCGACCACGTGATCCCGCTCTATACGCCTGAGTGCCGTGAGTGCAAATCATGCCTTTCGCGCAAGACGAACCTGTGCACGGCCATCCGCTCGACACAGGGCAAGGGGCTGATGCCCGATGGCACATCGCGCTTTTCGTTCAAGGGACAGCCGATCCATCATTATATGGGCTGCTCGACCTTTGCGAACTACACGGTTCTGCCGGAAATCGCGCTGGCGAAAATCCGCCCGGACGCGCCGTTCGACAAGGTCTGCTACATTGGCTGCGGTGTCACGACAGGCCTTGGCGCGGTTCTGTTCACGGCGAAGGTGGAGCCCGGCTCG
>NZ_BAIN01000026.1 GCF_000613285.1 Acetobacter papayae JCM 25143
AGCGGTGGTGTGCATAATCCGGCGGGCAAAATCCGGCATGAAAAACAGATAGAAATGCGTAATGAGGTCGGCCAGATTTTCCGTGGCCAGAATGATGTTGGTGGCAATGCGCCCATTGGCTGGTGCCTGCGCCTGCGAAAGCCCTGCCAGCGCGGTGGCCGCCGCGCGCGATTGCGAAACCGAGCATATGCCGCAGATACGCGGGGCGATGGCCAGCGCATCCATTGGTGCACGGCCTTCGAGAATACGCTCGATACCCCGGAACAAGGTCGCGTTGACGCGCGCCTCGTGCACGCGGTCTCCCGCGATGTCGAGCAGCACTTCAAGGTCGCCTTCAATGCGGTTGAATGGCCCGGCAATGCGCCGTACGGGCGGGGTATCGGACATGCTCTTTCCTGTCTTGCGCCCTAGCGCCGCAGCGGGCGGCTGGTGGGCGGCACGACAATATGGTCCTGTGTTGCGTTGCGCGCCAGCCGCTCAGGCGTTGCCGCCCGCGCAAGCGAGGACAGCGCTACATACCAGGCCTTGGGCATGTCGGTGGGCAGCCCCACGGGAATACCTGCGATTTTGGGCGTGGTTTCAAACGGGTGCCCCGGCTCCTCAAACTCGGGGGCGGTGCAGTTGATGCAGGCATAGCCGCCGCGCGTGCAGGAGCCGCCGCCGTTCCATAGCCGGGTGTTGCAGTCTCCATGCGCCTGCGTGCCGATGCAGCCCATGTTTTCCATCAGGCAGCCAAGGTCGGAGGGGTGGCGCGCGCTGGCCTTGTATTCGTAAAACTCGTTGCGGGTGCAGCCATGATGCACAAGGGTATCGGCATAAAAGCGCGGGCGGCCCAGCGGGTCGAGGTCCTGCGCGCCAAGCTGGTCACGCGCCAGCAGGGCCAGCGTGCCGGTTACCCAGTCAGGGTGGGTGGGGCAGCCTGCGATGTTGATGACAGGCAGGCCCGTGCGGTCACGAAAATCTGCGCCAAGTGCGCCACCGGGGTAGCGGCCATCATATTGGAGCCCGCAGGCATCCAGAATATTGGGCGAGGCCGAGGTAATGCCTCCATAGGCCGCGCAGCTTCCTACCGCCACAACATGGCGCGCCATAGCCGCGAGGGCGCGCACCCATGTCAGCATGGGCTGGCCCGTGCCACCCATGACATGAAAGCGCCCGGTGCCTTCGGGGCCGCGCAGCAATGCGCCCTCCACACACAGGCGTCCAGCTCCGTTTTGCCCGCCAGTATGGACTCAAGCAGGGCCTGCACATCCTCGCCCGACTGTTCGGACAAGCTGGGGTGCCACAGGAAGGAAACCCCCGCCCCCCGCAATGCTCCGAGCAGGCCGGGTGATTCAGCGCAGAGCAGTGACATGGTGCACCCCCCGCAGCCACCGGACTGGAGCCACAGAACCTGAAATGTCATGGCGTGTTCTCCCCCGGTGCAGGCACGGGCAGGGTTATGGTCAGGCACGCGCCCTGTCCCGGTTGGGATTGCGCGCGCAGCGTGCCGCCATGTTCATGCACGGTGCGGTAGCAGATGGCCAGCCCCAGCCCCGTGCCCTTGCCTACGGGCTTGGTGGTAAAGAACGGATCGAAAATCCGTGGGGCGACATCATCGCTAAAGCCCGGCCCGTTATCGGCAACATCCAGCACCACCTGCCCACCCTGCTGGTATGCGGTCATGCGCAGATGCGGCGCGGGTGTTGTGTCCATGGCGTCAACCGCGTTCTGGACAAGGTTCATGATAACTTGCTGGAACTGGCCGGAATGGCCCTCTACCTCAAGGGGGGTGGCAATATCGAGCGTGGTGGCAATGTCGCGCCCGCAGGTGGACAGCACCCAGTTTACCGCCTTGCGCGCGATCTGCCCGAGGTCGAATGTTGCATCATGCGTGCGCCGCTCGGAGGAAAAACGCCGCAGGTCCGCAACAATGTCGCGCACGCGCTCAGCCCCTTCCGTAATGCCTGCAAGGCTGCCGTCCAGTTCGTCCAGAACGGCATCTATGTTCTGCTCGCGCCGGAGGGTGGCAAGCTGTTCGGGCGAATGGCCTGCATGCAGGGCGGACAGGTAGGTTTCTATCCGCTTTGTAAAGCGCCGCAGGGTTAGCGCATTGCCATAGACAAACGAAATCGGGTTGTTCAGCTCATGCGCGACCCCGGCGACCAGCCGCCCCAGCGAGGCCATTTTTTCCGCATGGATAAGCTGGGTCTGGGCTTCTTGCAGGCTTTTATGGGCGCGGTCGAGTTCATCATAGGCGCGGCGTAGTTCCCCCAGCGGGCGGGCTGCCAGAACCATGCCGGATACGCGGTGGTGGCTGTCACGCAGGATAGCGCTGTTAACGGAAAATGGCTGCTCTCCGTTGGGAGTTTTTATGACAATGCCCTGATCCTCAAGCCGCTGGCGGTCTGTCAGCCTGCGTGAGAGCGTTTCGATACTGATAGGCGAGTCCGGGGCGATCAGGGCTGCAAGCGGCTGGCCTATCAGGGTATCGCCCCCGGCCAGTGTTTCCTGTGCGGCGCGGTTGCAGCGCACGATGCGCAGCGTGGTATCGCAGGCGATCAGCAGGTCCGACATGGAATCGAACACACTGGCGATCAGCGTATGGGCTTCCTCCAGCGCGCTGTTTTTCTGTTCCAGCTCCACCTGCTGGCCAACAAGCTGGCTCCATGTTTCATCCATCTTTTCCATGATGGTGAGCCATGTCTCGCGGTCTTCTTCCACGGGCTTGCTGTGTTGGGGCGTCCTGTCGGGGGTCATGGTCGGTGCCTGCTGGTAACGGCCCCGAGTTTACGGGGGCCTGCCGCCACGGGCCAGAAAATTCGGCGTGGCGGCCCGCCTGCTCAGAATGCGTTTTCGCGGTTGAACAGCACGATATAGATGCTCCTGAGGATAATCTTCAGGTCCAGCCCCAGTGTCCAGTGGTTGATGTAGTACAGGTCGTTATCGATACGCTTTTGGGCTGCCGCGCGTGAGGTAATCTCGCCCCGGTAGCCCCGCACCTGTGCAAGCCCCGTCATGCCGGGGCGTACCCTGTGGCGGGCGGAATAGCAGTCCACCGCCTTTTCATACAGTTCATCATCCACACGCATGGCGGTGGCGTGGGCGCGTGGGCCAACAACTGACATCTCGCCGCGCAGGACGTTAAAGAACTGCGGCAGTTCATCCAGACTGAAATTGCGCAGGTAGCGGCCAATACGCGTGACCCGGGGGTCGTTACGAACGGTTCTGTCCGCGCCGGTGGCATCGCCTTTTTCGACATACATGGTGCGGAATTTCAGCACCTTTATAACCTTGTCGTTGAACCCGTAGCGGTTCTGTACGAAAAACACCGGCCCACGACTGTCAAGTTTGATCAGGATGGCAATCAGGATATAGAGCGGCAGCAGGGCGGCAATGAAAAACAGCGCCAGAATCTTGTCTTCCGCCCATTTTACCCAGTAACGCCCGCCCGAGAGCAGTACTTTGCTGATGGGGATCAGGCACAGGCCCAGATCGTCATCCTGAAGAATGCCGCTGGAAAAACCGGGCGGAAAAATATCGGCCGCCAGATAGATATCGACCGGCAGCACGATAACCTTGTGCAGGATATCGCGCAGCCTTTCGCGGCGGGCGTCGAATATGGCAATCACGATCATGTCCGGCAGTTCCTGCCGACACAGGGTGATCATGTCATCCACCGAGCCTTTTACGGGCACGCAGTGCTGCATGTTCTGGCTTTGCAGGCGCTTCCAGCGATCGTCGAAAATACCGATCACCTCATAGCGGTCAGGCATCTGCAACAGCTTGCTGGCTACCAGATCGCCGTCAGGCCGCGCCCCCCAGAACGATAACCTTTCGTCTGTGGCTATATCTTGCTCTGTTTTTAAATGGCACTGGAGGATCCTTTCCGTCCATGCGCGTTCAGGGTGTTAGCCACGGTGCAGGGAATCCTTGATGACCGCTCTCAGGAACCCCAGCGCAGAACAGGCATAACGTCCGACCAGGCGCCTAGGCTCCAGCACGATACGCCATAGCCACTCCAGATTGAAGCGCTCCACCAGTCCGGGGGGTGTGGGTACGCAGCCAAAGGCGATCAGCAGCCCTTGCCCGATGCACAGCGCCCAGCAGGGCGGCAGGAGCGCGCGGTACTGGTCTACGAATATTTCGCTCCGTGGTGCGCCCACCCCCATGAACAGCAGGGTGGTGCCGTGCTGGGCGATCTGCCGGGCTAGTGCGTCCATATCCGCCGGGCGTTTGTCAAAGCCCATGGCGGGCACGGCGCATTCAAGCCGGTCGGCCAGACCGTGCTGCGCCGCCCAGTCCTGTGCGATGCGTACCGTCTCTGCACTATCCAGCACCATAAACAGCCGGTGCTGAGCCAGCAGAGCAGGCTGGGCTACCAGCTTGGCGGCGATACCCCGGCCTGTAACCCGCCCATGCGCGGGTTTGCCGCGCCATTTTGCGTAGTAATACAGCGGAAAGCCGTCGCAGGTCAGCAGGGTCGCGTGCTGGCAGGCGTGCAGCAGGGCCGGGTTGTGGGGCAGCAGGCTGATATGCTGGATGTTGGGGGTAATGATCAGGCCCACGCCCTGTGCCGGTGTGCGCACGGTATGCGCCACCATGGAGGCGACCGCCTGCTCCGACAGCACAGAGAAATCCAGTCCGAACATCGGAAATGTGGCCGGGTTATACTCAGTGGCAGGCTGTGACATGTGTCGCTCTCATCGGATCTGTGCGGGCGGCATAAGGCACAGGAACAGGTCCGTTGCCGGTTGGTTATGCTTTACGTTTGGCATATCCTGAGATGAAATGATATTTCCTCTCGCAAGAATTCTGCCCCGCATAAAAATTTAATCCTTGCGCCGGAGGGCCTGCCCTTACCAGGTCAGCACATGACTGCCCCAATGGGTAGCCCAGTGGTAGGAGTTGTGGAACAGGTTCTGCAGCATGGGTTCGGCTGGCAGCATGTAGCCGTGGAAAATCAGCGCCACACAGGCTGGAACCACCAGAAAATACCGTGTGGCCATAACCGGCACGGGTAGGAGCGAACGTGCAAGCCATAGCGCGCCCGCAGTGCCCAGCACGGTGCCGCAGAGAATTTCCGCCTGTGTGTGGGCATGTAGCCGCAGGCGCGTATAGCCAATGACCGCCGCAATCACGAGTGGGGGCAGTAAAGCGCGGCTCCATTGCCATTCCCGCTGGCGCGAATGCAGCACAATGGCAAGCAGGCTGCCATAAACAGCTGTGCTGGCGACAACATGACCGCTGATACTGAAGGGGCGCTCCGCAAAGCCGAACATCTCTCCCCAGTACAGCCCCAGCAGCTTGAGCAGCACAAGGCAGCCCAGAATTGCAGCAATACCGGCACACCAGACTCGTCCGCCCCGCTGCCAGCCCATGGCGTAGAACATGACGGTCACGACAAGGAAAAGCGGCAGGATGACAGCCTCATCTCCGAAATCTGTCATAAATTCCATGGATGATCCCACAAAAGCCACGCACGCCACACCACAGGGCCGCTCAGGCGCAGGAAAAAGGCCCGCCCACCCTGTTTTTGGGTCTGTTAGTGTATATGGGCTTGAGTTCGCTTGATAACCCCATAAAGCCGAATAGTATAGCCAGTCTATGGGCTTGCCATTGCCCGGACTGTGGTTGCGCCGTATGGCAGTGTGGTTTCGGCTGGAATGAATTCAGGAGCACTGCTGTTTTGCACCGCGCTCAATGACACTGCTTCGCCTGCTGGCACGCCTGCCATTGCTGGCTCTTCTTTGCAGTGCTGCGTGCACCGACAAGTGGGTTGCGCCTCAGGCGGCAAAGCACAGCACTATCGCGGCATGGGTGGATACACCCAAAACGCCTTACAAGATCGAACCGGGGGATGATCTCTCGGTTGTCATGCCTTTCAACCCGGAACTTAATTACGAGGCGGTGGTGGACCCCAAGGGCGGGCTGACCATGCCATTGGTCGGCACCATTCAGGCCGGGGGGCTGACGGTGGATGAAGCCGGGCGCGACATCAACCGGGCGCTGGCGCTCAAGGGCATTACTGATGATGCCTATGCCTCTGTCAGTATCCGCACCTATGCCGGGCGCATTTATGTGGTGGGCAGGTGAAAAAACCGGGTGCCGTGCCCATGCAGAGCGACATGGATGTATTGCAGGCCATTACCGCCGCAGGCGGGCTGATGGATACCGCCCGTACCGGAGAGGTGGTGGTGATCCGCCGCAGCCCCGATGGACGGCCTATGCTGCGCTCGGTCAACCTGACAGCCCTTATCCGCCGGGCCGACCCCCAGCAGTCGGTGGCGCTCCAGCCTTCCGATACCATTTTTGTGCCTGAAACATCGTCGGTCGAGGCCGACCAGTGGGTCGATCGCTATATCACCCGCATTGTGCCGTTTAACCAGAGCATCAACTACAATGTCGGCTCCGGGGGTTTTTTCCGTTAGTCATGACTGTTCAACATGACGCCTCAGCCCCTTCTTCCGGCAGAGTGACACAGGTTTTCTCTGCCGCCAGCTATTTCTCCACCGCGCCGGTCCGGCTGAAAATCATGCTCTGCCTGTTGGCCGTGCTGCCTTTGTTTGGCGAAACCTTCCATTACATCGCCAATCTGCGTCCGTTATGGATGCTGTCCAAGGCGTTCCCCGTTCTGTCGCTGCCGCTGGTGTTCGCGCTGACATCCTATCCGCGTTTTCCCATGACACGGCAGATCCTGATCTGTTTCACATGGCTGGTGCTTTCACCTAGCATCGCGTCGATCTTCTATTTCGACGAAGGGTTTTTCACGGGGGTTACGGCGCAGGTCAAACTGCTGCCCATGCTCTATTTCTTTTCCTTTCTGGGGCTGCTTGTCACTCTGCGGCCAAGTCTGAAGGAAATCAGGCGCAGTTTTCTGATACTGGGTCTGCTGACTGTTGGCACGCTCATCCTGCTTTGGGCCATTGTTCCCAATAGATGGTATAATAGCCACTATGTTTTTGGTGCGGCCCCGTTCTTTAGTGCCGATAATCGCGGGCATCGTATCCGTATGCAGATGTTCTTTCCCGTGGTGCTGCTGTTCTACCTGTACCGCCGGGCATTTTTTGAAAAAAGCCTTTTCTGTCTGGCAGGTGTGGCTGTGACCTTTGCGGTTACGTTGCTGATCGTCAAAGCCCGCTCCATGATTATTGGCATTACCATTGTGGCCATGGTCAACACCATTTTCTGGTCACGGCCCCTCGTGCGGGTGGCGCTGGCGCTCAGCGCGCCCTTTGGTTTTGTTGCCATGTTTTCCACCGGGTATCTTGCCACCACGTTCAATACCAGCCGGGATACGGGCTTTGATGTTCGCTACATAACGGCGGAAAAAGCCAGTAATTTTCTGGGCGATTCGCCCCTACGCTGGATTTTTGGCGTGGGCACGCTCAGCCCCACCAGCAAGGATACGCTGGTGGCCTATTTCCACCATTTCTTCTTTCTGGCGGATATTACGTGGCTGGGTATTGTCTTTGAATATGGGCTTATCGGCGCGCTAATTTTCATTCTGTTCGAACTGCGTGGCATGCTGTTTTATGCCAAGCTTAGAACCTGCGTGCATGATGATTTTCTCGATAGCCTGTTCGATTATCTTGGCTATGTTCTGGTTATTTCGTTTTTCTACCCGCCAACGCTGGCTCCGGGCGAGACGGCGGTTATTCTGGCGATTTTTGCCTATACGTGGCGCGCTGGCGGTTTCGACCGTTCTGCCCCTGCGGTGTATGATCACGGCAGGCGGAGGCGGCTTGAACACGCAGGAGAGGCTCTGCCCACAGCCTTGGGCAACAACTTGCCGGGTCGCCCGTCGGGCACCACAGCAGGGGACGTATAACCGGCCAAGGGTGTTTGTTCAGGGGGCAGGGTCATCCCTGAATGGCATGCCCCAATCCGGCCGTTGGGGTTTTTTGCCCATTGCCCATTCATAAACCGAGACAATCTGTGCGACTTTCTGCGGCCATGTGAACAGGTGTTCGGCACGGTAGCGTCCATTATCGGACAGCGGCAGCAGGCAGGTCGGGTCCGCTACAATGCCGTGCAGGGCGGCTTTGTAGGCCGCAATATAAGGTGCGCGCTCTTTGAGCGGCACAAGAAACGCGCATTGAGGCGATGCCAGTTCCGCCGGGCCGCCGTAATCCGCAATCACGGGCACAACCCCCATGGTCATGGCTTCAAGCACGACCGCACCACCAAACTCATGAATCGAGGGGAAGGTGAGAATATCAGCACCAACCAGATGCTCGGCCACACGCTGGTGGGGCAGTTCACCGGTAAAAGTAACCGCCGACCCGATTGCAAGCTGCGCCACCAGCTTGCGCAGGCGCTCTTCCTCCGGGCCTGAACCGATAATCGTCAGTGTCATGCGGCCTTCGCGTAGAAGCTCCGCAGCGGCTTCCAGCAGAATGTCGCAGGCCTTGTAGGGAACAAGCCGCCCGAGAAAGACCGCGCGGATCGGCCTGTTTGCGTAATCCTGCGCAGTGCGCTTGGGGGATGGGGGAAAACGCTGTGGGTCTATGGCGTTTTCGGGAATGTAGATGGTCTTGTTTTTCCAGCGCTTGGGAATTTCCCGGTAAGCACTCTCACCCCCCGCAATAATGGCGGAGGCCGCATCGCGCGTGGCCCGGTAACCCGGTACGCAGCGAAAGAGTGAGCGGAAATAGGACAGCCACTCCCCTTCCTGTTTGCGCAGGTCAGGGAATTCCTTGGGCCATGCCAGCCCGCCATTGAGCGGGCCGAGCACGAAGGGAATACCAAGCTTGCGGCACCACTGCGCAAAAGGGCTGGGTACGGTGGGGCTGACAGGCGTGATCCGGTGTACCAGATCGAACTGGTGCATACGCGGCTTGAGCCGCCGCCAGGCGATCCGCTCAAACAGCAGATAGGAGGGAATGCTCAGCCCCATCAGAATAGCCCAGCCCTTGTTAGGGCCGCTGATCAGGTGAACCAGCCGTTCCATGGGTTTGAAAAGAAACTCGGTGTCGATGGCGGTGTAGTCCCGGCCTTCCTTCAGGCCATGACGCTCAAGGGCTGCGCGGTTACGCACGCGCGTGACCAGATGCACATCCGCCACACGGGACAGGGCCTCGTAATACGACCAGCCAATCAGCGGGGCGCTGAACCATTCAGGATTGCAGGATTCTGCCAGAACCAGAATTTTCATGCGTTGCGCTGTGCTGCCGTCTTGCGTCGAGGTGCCCGCCGGGGACGCAGTCATACATACCTGCCATGTCATGTTTAAATAAACGTCCAGTGTACTGGAAGGGTTCCCCGGACTCAATCGGGCAGGTTTGCCGTGCCGTCTATATTATTTCGCTTTTCACACATATCGGTCAGCCTGTCGCATATGGCCGAATTGCCATGCGGGCTACAGATACCTTCTGGCCGGACTTTCGAAATATTGAGATAGCCATAGAACTTGTTCTGGGGGTCCACCACACGCGGCGGGCTTGAGGCAAACGGATCACAGGCCGAATAGGCCCCATGCGCCTGACGGTAGACATAAAGATGGCTGTAATCGGAATAGCTGTTTTCCCACCCGAGGGGGGAATACTTGTTCCACACCGAATCCGTTTCATAGGGGTCGCAGTTCACGCAGCCCAGAAACTCCCTGAACAGCGGCCCACCATAGATAACGAGTTTCTGCCGGGTAATGGCTTCCTGCGCCTGCAAGGTGTCCGGCATCAGGCTGGGAGCCAGCAGTGCAAGGCACAGCCCCGCCCATAGGGTGTAGCGGGTTGTGTGCCGGGGCGGCGTAAGGGGGGCGGTCATGCGTGCTCCGCCTTTCATGCCTGCGTTACAGGAAGCGGTAGATAAAGGCGGGGATATAGCTTTTGCGGTGTGTCAGAACCACGCCCACAATCCACCCACCGGCTTCCTGTATCTGTTCCTTCAGACCCAGCACCACGGGCTTGCGTGTTTTCTCCGCCCGCACGGCCAGAATGGTGGCATCGGCAAGGCGGGCGTTTTCCACACCGATAAAGGAGCGGCTGACGGGCGGTGCGTGCACCACCACATAGTCATGCCGTGCGCGCAGGGTATCGAACAGGGTGGTGGTTTCGTGGGGGGTGAGTGTCAGCGTGCCTTCACGCGGGCGTGCCACCATGATGTCGTGTCCTGCTACGGGCAGGAATTCGAGCAGCTTCAGCGCGTCTTCTTCCGGGGCGGGGGTGTCGGAGCGGCTTTCGCCATCACCGAACAGCCATGGCAGTTCGCCATTGTCGTTCGGTATGCCGTACAGAGGCGGGGCATCGGGGGTGGAGGCCATGTCCAGCACCAGAATGGGGCGCGAGGAGCGGCGCTCAAGCTCCGCCGCCAGCCCCTGCACGATTTCCAGCAGGCCTTCATTGTCGTTGAAGGAGACCATCATCACCAGTTTGGTCAGCGCATCGGAGCTGGTGTCGATGGCGGTAATGGTGCGGCCGTACAGAATGCGCGACGGGTAGGTGCCGGGCAGCTTGGTGGCCTCGGGTTTTTTCCGACGCAGCCCCAGCCACCGCCGCTGGCGTTTTGCACGCGGTGTCACCGGCGCGCTCAGCACGGGCAGAGCAATGACACGCTCGACCTGTTCGGGGCTGAGAAAGGTCTCGCGCAGGCTGACCAGAACCAGAATGGTGAGGGCGGGCAGCACAATCCCCGCGACAATGCTTGCCGCGATAAACATGCTTAGCGGGTTGATGGGCTGGGCAGGCGGGAAGGGAGCCTGAATGACACGCACGTTGGTGCTGCTGGCGGAATCAGCCTGAATACGGTCGATACTGGCCAGTTCCACCTGCCGGGAGAGGCTGCGCAGGCTTTCGGTCAGGATATTGCGGTCAGTCTGCATCTGGCTGAGTTCATTGGCAGCGCCAATCAGCGATTGCAGTCCGGCATCGGCCAGTTTGAGCTGGTCTTCCAGCTCCTTCTGCCGCGCGATCTCGCCCTTGATGTTGGAACTGACAACCGAAAGCCGGTCCTGCACCGTATCGTAATAGGCGTTATGGCCGTAGCGTTCGACGCCGATCAGCTTTTCTTTCTGCTGCGAAATGGCAACGTGCAGCGCCTTGATCTGGCGGTCGATCTGTTTGACGAAGGGCGATGTCTTCATGTAGCGCGAGGCCAGATCGGCCCGGCGGGCTTCAAGCTGGAGCTGCGAGAGCTGCATGGTGTCGAGCGTGCGTGCGGCCTCGCCATTGTCGCTGAACAGCAGGATGGTGGCGGGCACGTCTTTGGCCGAAGTCAGGAGCGAGGCGAGCGAGCTGCGATCCTGCGCCAGTGCTCCGTTATTTTCGAGCTTGCGCTGGCGGATCAGGCCCTGAAGCGCCACGGCATGGGCAATCTGGTCTTCAATGCTGACAATGCCGTATTTGGTCTGGAATGCGACCATGTTGGCGTTGAGCTTGTCGAGCTGGGAGCGCACCACATCGCGCCGCTCGGCCAGAGAGGACACCCGGCCGGATGTGAAAATGGCTGCGCGTTCCAGAAAATACTCAGCCAGAATGCGGTTGAGCATGTCGGCTGCGCGCTTGGGGTTTGTATCGGTGTAGAAAAGACTGATCGTGCTGGCCAGATCATCCTGCTGCAGATGAAAGTGTTTTTCGAAGGCCAGCAGTTCATCACTCATCTGCTTGCGGGTCGCGTTCGGGCCCAGCAGCGTCTTGAGCACGGCACGGTGCAGTTCCGAGCTGTTGAGAATCTGCGCTTCGATACTGACAAGCTGGCCTTCCACCGGCTGGCTGGTGGTGCCGTCGTTCACGCTGGACTGGTTGTAATATCCCGCCAGCAGTGTCAGCAGCCGTGCTTCAGCCCGGTATTGGGGCTTTTGCATCAGCCCGATAACGGTGCCGATCACGATCGTCCACACAAAGACCATGAAAGCGATCTTGCGGTAGAAAAACAGGGTGTTCAGGTAATCGCGGGTTGTAATGTGGGTATAGACGACGCCTTCCCTGCGGGGCGGCCGTGCTCTGGTGGAAATAACCATAGTTCCTGATTCTAGACCCCTGGAGTGCAGATGCAGCCCGGACACCACGAAAGCCAGAGTTGTGCCGTTCTTTGGAAGGATAGTCCGCCCATCATGTTTCTATCAGCGCGCCTTGCCACACTCAAGAACGTATAACCATGTTAAAATAAAAGAGTTCTGTTACACTCACCAAAGAAGTGTGGCCGGGAACCGGGCCGGGGCATCGGAATGTATCATGGTTCTGACATCCTGCTGCGTATCGGAGCATGCTAGTGTCACGCTCACACGAAATTAAAGGGTGCAGGCAGGGTATTGCGTAACATGGTGTTTCAGGGCTTGAAGAGGGCGGCCGTCCGTTTGGGTGTGGCCGGGGGATGTGCCTGCGGGCTTGCGGTGCCGTATGGCGCTGGCTACGCCCAACCTGCACCTGCACCTGCACCTGCACCTGCACCTGCACCTGCACCTGCACCTGCACCTGCACCTGCACCTGCGACCGTATCGCCCGAATCCGTGGTGGACATAACGGTGGACGGGGCTATCCGCCACCCGATCAGCCGCTGATTTACGGGGTGAATTTCGGCACTACTGAAACCCTCAAGGACCTGCGCGTTGCCATCAACCGCTCGGGGGGGGACAGTGCTTCCGCCTATAACTGGCGGATTGATGCACGGAACGCGGGCAAGGACTGGTACTACGAAAGTGTGCCCTGCGACCCCAAGGCCATAAACGACCAGTTTGGCCCGCGCTTTATCAGCTTGACCCGCAAGGGCGGGGCCGTGCCCATGATCAGCCTGTCCATGCTGGGCTGGCAGGCCAAGCTTGGCCCGGATCGTTCGCGGCTGGCCTCCTTCGCCATTACCAAATACGGCCCCCAGCAGGAAAATGACTCGGTGGGCATGTTCGATGCGGGCAATGGCTTCAAGCCCGATGGCTCGCCCATAACCGATAACGACCCCCATGACGCCCAGACCCCTAGCGACGCCCAGAGCGAGCAGGACAGGCTGCGCCATCTGGTCAAGCAGTTCGGGGCCGATGGCGTGCCCTATGTCATTCTCGATAACGAGCTGAGCCTGTGGCAGCTTATCCACCGCGATGTGCACCCCATTGGCCTGCATGCGGATGAAACGGCCCAGAAGGTTATTGAGTATTCGAAGGCGGTAAAGGCCGTCAGCCCCAAGGCAAAAATTGTCGCGCCGGAGGAATGGGGGTGGCAGGGCTACCATTACAGCGGGTTTGACCAGCAATACGCCATTACCCACGGGCTGGATCATACCCCCGACCGCGAAGGCATGACCGCGGGCATGGACTACGTGCCCTGGCTGCTTACGCAGTGGAAGGCGGCGGGCCACCCCATTGATGTATTCAGCCTGCATTTCTACCCGCAGGAAGGCGAGTATTCGGATTCCGACAAGCCCGAAGTACAGCGCGCGCGCAATCGCTCCACCCGCGACCTGTGGGACCCCACCTATAAAGATCCCTCATGGATCAACAGCGTAGTGGCGCTTATCCCCATGATGCGCCAGTGGGTGGACCAGTACTACTACCCCGGCACGCCCATCGCGCTGACAGAGTATAACTGGGGCGGCGAACACCAGATGAACGGCGCGACAACGCAGGCCGACATTCTGGGTATTTTCGGGCGCGAAGGCTGGATATCGCCACACGCTGGGGCGATCTGTCACCGGATATGCCGGTGTATAAGGCCATAAAGCTCTATCGTAACTACGATGACCATGGCGGCGCGTTTGGCGATATCAGCCTGCAGACACACACCCCCGACCCGGATGAGGTTTCAGCCTTTGCCGCGCAGCACGGGGCAGATGGTGCCATTACGCTGGTTGTCATCAACAAGCGGCTGGATGCGCAGGCCCATGTCAGGATCAGCCTGTCCAACCTGCCTGATCACGGCAAGGTGGAGGCATGGCAACTGGTTGATAATGCCCTGACCCGCAAGCCCGACACCTCGTATACGCACGCAACGCTCACTGCCACGCTGCCCCAGCAGAGCATTCTGCTGCTCGTGCTGCCGCAGCCCAAACCGGCCAAACAGGGTAAAAAGGCTAGCGGAAAGCGTTCATGAACAATCAGGCCCCTTCTTCCGGCGCGCATGCTTCCATTTTGCGTGGCGCGCTGGCCAGTCTGGGGGTGCGCCTGTTCGACCTGCCCAGCCGCTACGGCTTTCACCTGCTGGTGGCGGCCAGTCTTGGGGTGATGGAGAGCGGGCGTTTTTATATCGTTTTCAGTATCGTCAACACACTGGCCGGGTTCGGGCGGTTGGGGGTGGATCGCGCCCTTACCCGCCAGCTTGCGGTGGACACCGCATCGGGCCGCGAGGGCGGGGTACGCCCGGCTACCCGCAGCGCCATGCGGGTGGTGGTGCTGATGTCGCTGGTGGCAACGGCCCTGCTGGCGGGGTTTGCCACGCCTGTGGCTGATTTTGTCATGCACAAGCCCGACCTCGCTCTGCCGATGATGCTTGGCGCACTGGCTATCCTGCCCCAGAACCTCAGCACGGTGGTGGCAGGCGGCCTCGCGGGGCTGCACCGCGTGGGCTACAGCCAGATGGTGTATTCGTGGCTGTGGCCCGCTATTTTCTGTGTTGCGGCGCTACCGCTTGTGTTTCTCAAGCAGTTTACGGTTCTGCATGCGCTGTTGCTCATGGCGGCCAGTTTTGTCATGGCGGCGGGGGTGGGGGCTGTCCTGCTGCGTCGGTTTCTCTCGCCCTATCCGAATACGGGGCACGCAGCGCATGAAAAGCAGCATTTTCTTGCGCGGGGGCTGTCGTTTTTCACGCTGGAACTCACACAGCTCATGATCGCGGCGGTGCCTGCCATTGCGCTGGGCATTGCGGCCTCGCCCCAGCAGACAGGGTTGTTCGCGCTGGCCTGGCGTATTGCGCTGATCAACCTGCTGTTCATTAACGGGGTTACAGGAATGGCGGCCCCGAAATTTGCCGCCCTGCATGCCCGTAACGACCTGCATGGCCTGAACCGGAGCGCTGCACAGGCTATCGCTGGTGCTGTGTCTGGCTCTGCCCGTTACGGCGTGTATGCTGCTGTTTCCCGAACGCCTGCTGGCCGTGTTCGGGCCGGGTTATAGCGCAGGGGCCACAACCTTGCGTATTCTGGCAATCGGCCAGCTTGTGGCCGCCTGCTTTGCGGGGATGCCCGACCTGTTGGGCATGACGGCGCATCTGGCGGCGTTGCGGACAATCAATTTCATTTCCCTTGGGGTGTTGCTGGTGGGGCTGCTGGTGCTGGTGCCTACGGGTGGCAGCATGGGGGCGGCAGTTGCAACCTCGCTCGCCATTGCGTTCAACGCGGCGGCAGCGGGCTGGGCGGCGCATCGTCTGCTGGGTCTTTTCCCGCTTGCGACCGTATGGCACGGGCTGCTCATTCGCCTGCGGCCCGCGCGCGGGAGCAGCGGGTCATGACAGTCCGCGCGCTGGCCGCCATGGTGTCCGTGCTGGCGTTTTCTGCTCTGTTCGGGCTGGTTGCAGGCAAGCCTGCACACGCGGAGGGGTGGCCCCCGCGTTACGATACCGACGGGTTGTGCTTCCGTAACGCCAATTCCACCGATGGTTTCTCCCCCGAGGCGGTGACAAGCTGCCTTGCCAGCCAGAGCAACGCGCTCAACAGGTTGCGGCGCATATGGGATGTCATTCCGACCGGGCTGGAGGATGATTGCGATGAGCGCACGCGCATTACCGGCAGGCAGGATTACATAGCCCTCGAAAACTGCATCAAAGAGCAGATGAGCCAGAATACAACCGTGCCGCTGGTGCCCCCGCGTGAGGCGCCGGTGCATCCTAAGGATGATGATGAGGCCCCCCAATAGCCTGCCCGCTCGGGTGTGCGGCTGTGTCTGCTGGGTGTTCAGGATTGTGTCAGCTTCCTTTGTTAAGAAACGGGTGCGCCGGACAAGCCGGGGTGGTGGGGCCTGTCAGGCGGCCTGGGGTTCGGGGAATGTCAATCAGTCAAGCACAGCCAGCGCTTTGCACGCACCGGATCGGGGCCGTGCCGGAGGGCATATGCGCGGGCCGTAACAGGGGCCGTGGCCTGCGGGCTCTGGTTTTGGCTGTGCAGGCCGTGGGCGTTCTGGCATTGGGCCAGCCTTGGGGCGGACTGCCCGCCGCATGGGGGGCAGATGCACCCGCTGGTAACGCGCCTGTTGTTACCCCAAGCCCTGCTTCTGCCGCCGTGCCTGCCACGCCTTCTGCTGCTCCGCCCGCCGGGGCCGTGGCGGGTGCTGCCCCGGCAGGTACTGCGGCAGGCGAACTGGGGCTGTTCGTCACTCTGGGGTCTGCCGCGCAGCAGAATGCCGGGTTGCAGACAGGGCCCGCACAGGTGGGCGCGCTCACCGGCACGATTGACGCCATGGCCATGATCCAGCCTGAAGCCAGCCATCTGGTGCGGATACATCCCGCCGGGGCAGGCAAGGTGCTGAGTGTCGCCGTGGTGCCGGGCCAGCATGTCAATGCGGGCGATGTGTTGCTGACCTACCAGAACCACGCCCTGCATGGTGTGCGCCTACAGATTACCAAGGCGCAGGCGGCACTTTCCACCGCACAGGCGGCGTTGCAGAACGCCCGCGCCACCTATGAGCGTGGCCGCGCGCTGGAAGGCGGGGCCGTATCGGCGGGGGAGACACGCCGCCGCTTTACCGCCCTGCGCGCGGCGGAGGACGAGGTGCAGGCGCGTCAGGCTGATCTGGACACGCTGCGCCACCAGCTTGAGAGCGAATATAATTCGGTAACCGAAAGCGATGCGAGCCCGAACGGCCGGCATGATGAAACATCGCGCATTATCGCCCCCAGCGCGGGCGAGGTGCAGACGGTAGGCGTGGGCGTGGCAGACGATATCGGGCCGAACACCGAGCTTGTCGCTTTGGCCGATCTGTCCACGGTGTGGATCGTTTCCGATATTCTGCCACAGGATGCCCAGCGTGTTCAGCCCGGCGGTGTGCAGGTAACGGTGCCTGAAGGGCAGGCCCGCACCGTGCTGCATTCCACCATTACTTCCATCGGCTATCTGGCCGACCCCGCCACCGCTGGTGCATGTCATCAGCCGGGCGGATAATGCTGATGGCCGCCTGCATCCGGGCATGTTCCTGACAACCCGCCTGCCCACGCGCGACCCCACACCGGGTGTAGTGGTGCCTGCCGGGGCGGTGGTTGATATTGATGGTGTCAGCACGGTGTTCGTGCCCAATGGGCCCGAGCGCTTTCAGGTGCGGCCGGTGCGGGTGGGGGCGGAGCAGGACGGCAAGGTGGTTGTCCTGTCCGGTCTGGCGGCGGGCGAGACCGTGGTGACACAGGGCGCCTTTACCCTCAAATCGGTCCTGCTCAAATCCAGTATGGGGGATGACTGAGCGCCATGCAGGCGTTTTTGTCAGCCTTGCAGGCCCGGCGCTGGCTGGTGCTTGGCCTGCTGTGCGCGGTGTTCGTTGCCGGATGCGCCGTGGTGCGGGGCCTTCCGGTGGAGGCCGTGCCCGATATTTCGCCCCGTCAGGTTCTGGTTTCGGTGGTCGCGCCGGGGCTGGCCACGGAGGAGGTGGAGCGGCTGATCACCTTCCCCATTGAGACCAGCATGGCGGGCCTGCCCGACATGACCGACCTGCGCTCGGTCTCGCGCTCGGGGGTTTCGGTCGTTTACGTCCAGTTTGACGATGCCTCAGACATTAATCTCGACCGTACCCGCGTGCAGGAGCGTATCCAGCAGGCGCGCGGGCTGATTACGGTGCCGGGTATCAGCGTCAATATCGGCCCGCTGGCCACGGGGCTGGGCGAGATCATGCAGTTCCAGATCCATGGCGCGGGGTATTCGCTAACAGACCTCAACCGCATCATGACATGGCGCGTGGCCCCGGCACTCAAGCTGGTGCCGGGCGTGGTGGAGGTGAATGTCAGCGGTGGGGGCGAGCAGACCTTTGAAGTCGCGCTGGATCAGGCACGGCTGCTGGCGCTGGGCGTTTCAGTGGGGGATGTCTACCGCGCGGTGGAGGAGAACAACGCCGCCGCCGGGGGCGGGTGGATAGAACACCATGCCGAGCAGCAGATTGTCTCTGCGCGGGGGCTGGTTGGTTCGCTGGAGGATTTCGGGGCTATTCCCGTGCGGCTCAACCCCGGTGGCAGCGCCATTTTTCTGCGCGATGTTGGGCATGTCGCCATGGGTATGCGCACCCGGCTGGGGGCCATGACCAGCAACGGGCAGGGCGAAATCGTGACAGGGGTTGTCATGATGCGCATGGGGGCCAGTTCGGATGCAACGCTGGCTGCCATCAGGCAGGCCATGCCGGGCATTGTGCAGTCGCTCCCGCGCGGGGTTACACTTGAGCCGTATTACCTGCGCTCCACCCTGACAGACAGCACCATTGCCACCGTGCGCGAAAACCTCGTGCTGGGGGCGCTGCTGGTGATTGCGGTGCTGATTGTGGTGACGGGTGACTGGCGGGCCTCGGTGGTGATTGCCTCGGTCATTCCCTTTGCGCTGGTCTGCGCCATGGTGGGCATGCGCTGTTTTGGTATTTCGGCCAACCTGCTCAGTCTGGGCGCGATCGATTTCGGCATGATCGTGGACAGCACGCTGGTGGTGGTTGAAAACCTCATGACCCATCGCGCCCGCGCGCAGGCCAGCGGCGAAAACACCCCGTTCGCCCGGCTGGCCGTGTCCTCGGCGGTGGAGGTGCTGCGCCCGGTAGGCTTTGGCATTGTGGTGATTATCATGGTGTATCTGCCTATCCTGACGTTGCAGGGTATAGAGGGCAAGATGTTCCGCCCCATGGCGCAGACGGTCATCATGGCGCTGCTGGCCTCGCTTGTTTACTGCATTGTGGGTATTCCGGTTCTGGCTGCTCTCGTCATGAAAGCGCACGGGCGGCATGAGGATACGCGGCTGATCGCAGCACTGCGCCGGGGCTATGTCAGGCTGCTGGACTGGAGCGAGCGGCATGCGCGCGCCGTGTTTGGCGCGGTAGCGGTGGTGTTTGCGCTCTCGCTCTGGGTGGGGGCGCATCTGGGCGGTGAGTTCATTCCCTCGTTGGGTGAAGGCACGCTCACCCTGAGTGCCACCCGCCTGCCCAGTATCTCCCTGCCCCAGACCCTGCGCGAGGTGGCTTTGCAGGAGCGGCTTCTGCTCCGTTTTCCCGAGGTTACGCGCATTGTCAGCAGCACTGGCACCTCGGCCATACCGACAGACCCCATGGGGGTGAATGAAACGGACAGCTTCATTTTCCTCAAACCCCCATCGGAATGGAAAACGGCCCATACGCGTGAAGGGTTGGTCATGGCCATGAGCCACGCGCTGGAGGAGGCTTTCCCCGGTGTGCAGCAGTCATGGAGCCAGCCGGTGCAGATGCGTATGGATGACCTGCTCTCAGGCGTGCGCACCCAGATAGCCCTGTCGGTTTACGGGGATGATCTGCCCACCCTCGCCCGGCTGGGCGCGCGGATTGTCTCCATCATGCAGGGGGTGCCGGGGGCGGCGGATGTTGCGGTGCTGGGCGAGGGCACGGTGCCGTTCATCCATGTCGATATCGACCGCGCGCAGGCGGCCCGTCTGGGGGTAACCCAGCAAGAAGTGCTCAATGTGGTGGAGGCCGTGGGCGGGCATGTAGGCCGGGCCGTAACCGTGGATAATGCGCTTATCAGCACGCAGGTGCGGTTCGACCCGGCACAGGCGGCCACGCGTGAGCAGATCGCCCGGCTGCGGGTGCGCCGGGCCGACGGGCGTGGGGCGGTGCTGCTGTCCGAGGTGGCACGGATAACGGTGGAAAACGGGCCACCACGCATCAGCCGCGATGGCATACGCCGCCGTCTGGTGGTGCAGGCCAATGTGCGCGGGCGCGACCTCAGCTCCTTTGTGGCTGCCGCACAGGAGGCGGTGGCGCGCGGTGTCAGCCTGCCGCCCGGCTATAGCATGGTGTGGGCCGGGCAGTTCCAGAACCTCAAATCCGCCATGGCGCGGCTGGAAATGGTGGTGCCGGTAGCACTGGCCCTTATTTTTGGGCTGCTGGTGGCGGCTTTTGGTTCCGTGCGGCTGGCGGGGCTGGTTTTTGTAAACCTGCCGGTAGCCGCAACGGGGGGTATTTTCGCCCTGAGCGCGCGCGGCCTGCCTTTTAGTGTTTCCGCGGGTATTGGTTTTATTGCGTTGTTTGGCGTGGCGGTGCTCAATGGAGTGGTGCTGGTCAGCGCTATTCAGGCGCTCAGAAGCCGTGGGCTGGATGCCGCGCGTAGTGCACGGCTGGCGGCGGAAGAACGCTTTCGCCCGGTGGTGGCAACGGCGCTGGTGGCCAGTCTGGGCTTTCTGCCCATGGCGTTTTCGGCGTCAGCCGGGGCGGAGGTGGAGCGGCCTCTGGCCACGGTTGTTATTGGCGGGCTGGTTTCCTCCACCCTGTTGACCTTGCTGGTGCTGCCCGCACTCTATGCCCGGCTGATGAAAAGGCGCGCGACATGAAGATACTGATTGTGGAGGACGAAGCCGCTCTGGGTTCTGCCGTGCGTGAGCGTGTGCGCGAGGCGGGGCATGTGGCGGACTGGTTTACCACGCTGGAAGATGCGCGTGCGGCCATGGCGGCTTCGCTTTACGATTTCGTGCTGCTCGATCTGGGCCTGCCTGATGGTGATGGCCGCATTTTCCTGCGCGAGATCCGCCGCACGGGCTCGCCCGTGGCGGTGTTGATTGCTACCGCGCGGGACCAGATCAGCGAGCGCATTGCGGGCCTGTCCGAAGGGGCGGATGATTATCTGGTCAAACCCTATGACCTGAATGAACTCGTGGCGCGTATAGAGGCCGTGGCGCGGCGTTATGCTGCCCTGCCAGATAATTCGCTGGCTGTGGGCGATGTGGTGATAGACCTCGCCCGCCGCCAGCTTGTGCGCGCGGGCCGTATGGTAGACCTGTCCGCACGGGAATGGGCCATTGTGGAACTGCTGACCCGCAGGCCCGGCGCGGTGTGCAGCCGCGACCTGATAGAGGATGTGCTGTACGGCCTGAGCGAGGATGTGGACAGCAATGCGGTGGAGGTATTTATCAGCCGTATTCGCAAAAAAGCAGGGGCGGAGCTGATTACGACCGTGCGTGGCCGGGGCTACCGGCTGGGCGGGACCGATAGGCCATGACAGCCACCCGGGAGCAGGCTCCGGCGGGCCCGCCACGCTCGGCCCGGCCCCACAGGCACTGGAGCCTGGCCTCGCGGCTTGTATCGGGCACATTGGTGGCGGTGCTGGGTGCTCTGGTGCTGCTGGGGGTGCTGGTGGCGGGCTTTACCCGTTTCGAGGTGACGGAACGGCTCGATAATTCCTTGCAGGAAGTGGCGGAGCGTCTTGAGTTCATGCTCAGTGCGCTTGATCGCGCAGGGCCTGCCGCACCGGATGGGCAGGTGGCCCGCCTGCCCGGCACAGATGACCGGCGCACACTGGCCTACCAGATTGCCACACCGGACGGGCGGCTGGAAATCCGCTCGCAGAACGCCCCGCAGGCCCTGTTTGTTTCTGACATGAAAACGGGTTTTTACACGGTGCCGTCTTTTCGGGTGTATGTAACGCCCTCGGCCTCGGGGCGGCATGTCATTCTGGTAGGCGAGCCGACCTTCCACCGGCGCGAGGCCGTGCGCCACGCCATGCTCATTTCGGTTCTGCCGGTCGTGGCGTTTTTTCCGGCTATCTGGTTCATGGTGCGCTGGAGCGTGCGGCGGGCCCTGCGGCCCCTGACCGGGTTGCAGAACGAAATCAGGAGCCGGGGCGGGGCCAATCTTGCCCCTGTCCCCCCGCTGGACCTGCCTGATGAACTTGTGACCATCCATGCCGCCGTCAACCTGCTGCTTGAGCGGCTGAATCTGGCTCTGTCGACAGAGCGCGCCTTTGCCGCCAATGCCGCGCATGAACTGCGCAACCCCGCCGGAGCGTTGCTGGCGCAGGCCCAGCTTTTGCAGCGGCAACTGGGCGAAACGCTGTACGCACCGCGTGCGGGTGTTATTGTGGCGCAGGCCCGGCGCATGGGCCGCACGGTCGAAAAACTGTTGCAGCTTTCACGTATTGGCTCCGGCATGGCGCTGTGTGGCGGCACGGTCGATCTGGTGCCGGTTATCGGTTTTCTGGCCCATGAGCTTGAGCGTGAAAAAGGCCGGCGCATGATTGTGGAGGGAGCGGACAGTCTGCTGGTGGAAGGCGATATGGATACGGCAGGGATCATGCTGCGCAACCTGCTGGAAAACGCGCTGGTGCACGGGGCGGCGGATCAGCCGGTGCGGGTTACGGTCACCCCCGACCGCCGGGTGCTGATCGCCAATGACTGCCCGGCTATAGACCCCGCCCTGCTGGCCACACTGGAAAAACCGTTCGTGCGGGGCCAGACAGAGGCGGAGGGCAGCGGTCTTGGCCTTGCCATAGCGCGGCAGATTTCACAGCTTTTTCATGCTGAAATGTCTATATGCTCACCTGTGCCGGGGCAGGCGCGTGGTGTGCTGGTTACGCTGGCTTTCCCCCCACGGGACTGATGGCGCGTGGGGGCTGCCCCTTTCAGGGTGCCGTGCGTGCGCGGTTTGGTAACATACGGGCCAGAACACCATCTTTGAGAACATGCTGGTGTATCAGGGCCGCCAGTGCATGGCCGCAGGCCAACCCGATAATGAGCCATGCTGTCCATGAATGCAGGGTTTTGAACAGCACCACCGTATCGTGCGGGAGTGGTGCGAAAGGGGCTGGAATTAACAGCCCGAAAAAGCTGATAGTTTGCCCCGCACCCCAGCGCCAGGCGTAACCCAGAACCAGTTCGATACAGATCAGCATACAGGGTGCTTTCCATGGCGATGGTAAAAAAACGGTCCAGTGGGGCAAGCTGCGATGCAAAATGCCGCCCCCGTGTCAGCCGCCACCACAGGCGGGTGGGGATCAGCACGGTCAGGATTACCCCGGCACTCAGATGCGCCACCACCATGGGGTGATGCAGCGGGCGGGGTGGCCAGTGCCATGTTTCCCCCAGCACGAACTGGAACACGATCAGAAAAGCGCTGAGCCAGTGCATGACAATGGTCGGGTTGTCATAACGCGTGGGGGCCTGTGCGGGTGGGGCGTGGTTTTGCGGGGCGGTTGGCATGAGCTGGCTCGGGGGTTCGGGGCCGAAGGAAAAACGGGCCAGAGGCACCGTGATGGGAAAAGCCATAGCCTGACAGGGTTTGCTGACACAAACCTGAAGGCTGCCCGCGTTCTTTGTGATCTGGGTTTGATAATGAAAACCACTTTCACAGTCAGGAAAAATTACACATTGCCTACGCAGCTTTCCGTGCATAATGCCGTGGTTTGCAGGTTGTCAGGAGGCAGGGCCGTGTCACGTCATCCATTACATTCCGAACGTCATGCTGTGGAAAAACTGGGCTGCTGCGCGCTGCCGTGCTGGGGGCCAATGATGGCACGCTCTCAACTGGCAGTCTGATTGTGGGTGTAGCCAGCTCGCACGCTTCACGCGGGAGCATACTGGTGGCGGGGCTGTCGGCCCTGTTGGCGGGCGCATTGTCCATGGCGGCGGGCGAATATGTATCGGTCAGTTCGCAGGCGGATTCGGAACGGGCTGACATCGAGCGCGAAAAACAGGAACTGGCGAGCGACTGGGATGCCGAAACCGCCGAACTGGCGGGGCTGTATCGCCAGCGCGGGTTGGATGCGCCCCTTGCGCATACGGTTGCGGTGGCGCTCATGCAGCATGATGCGCTGGGCGCGCATGCGCGGGACGAGTTGGGCCTGTCCGCTGCCACGGCTGCCCGCCCTTTCGAGGCTGCTCTGGCTTCGGCCGTGGCGTTTTCCGCCGGGGCGTTTTTTCCTGTCATGGTGGCGGCTCTTCTGCCCGAGCGGCAGGTATCATGGGCGGTATCGGTTGTGTCGGTCGTGCTGCTAGCGGTGTTGGGGTGCATTGGCGCGCTGGCGGGCGGCGCCTCGCCCCTGCGGGCAACGCTGCGTGTTACTTTTTGGGGGGTGGCGGCCATGCTGGTAACGGGTGGGATAGGCCATCTGTTCAATTTCTAGCTGGCCTGTTCGGCAAGGGGCTGAACGGCCTGAATTTTCCCTATAGTCGGTAATGGTATATTTACACCGGGGATGGTATCTGTCGCCTGCGGGCGTGGTCTGTACCGGAAGAAGGCGCGGGTTTGGTTCGCGTGCCGGATTCAGGCTCCGGTTTTGGTGTCTGAACCGGGGGCGCTTGGGTGCAGGCCGCTGTTTTAGCGCGCAAAATGATTTGAGTATGATAAACACATAAATGTGTACGGCCTGTCGGTTGTCCGGCAGTGCTAATGGTCCGGGCCTACAATCATGCGTATTTTTCGCTACCTTTTGACAGACCGGAAGCACCCGGTATGGCGCGCCGTGCGGCTTGTGACAGGGCGGGGCAAAAGCGAACAGGCAGACCGGCTGCGGCGGCTGGCGGATTTCAATACATTTCTTGTCAAAATCTACCAGTGTGTGGAGACCGCGCAGGATGAAACCATCCTGATGCAGGCGGTGTGCGACATGGCGGTGCGTTATGCGCATTTGCGCGTGGCGCATATTCTGCGACCGGATGCGGATCAGCGCTTCGTGCGGCTTGCCCTGAGTGGGCCCCGCTGGTGGGAAGACGAGCACGCCCCGACCAGTGCGGTTGACCAGCCGGGACGGCATGGCAGTGCTGGGCGGGCATGGCATAGCGGCAAGCCCGTATTCGGTCTGTCTTTCGAGCAGACCCCCTATCTGGCGCCGTGGCACGAGCTTGCCCGCAAGCATGGCCTGCGCGCCAATGCCTCGCTGCCCATTTTCCGCGATGGCAAGGTCTGGGCCGTGCTGAGTGTGGCGGATGCGGAGCGCACCATGTTCGATCCGCGGCTGCAGATTGTGCTGGAAGAGGCGGCGCAGGCCATATCCCGCGGGTTGGAAAGGCTCGACAGCCGCCGCATGAGCAAGGCCCTGCTGGATAAAGCCGCAGTCGGTATTGCGGTGCTGTTCGGCCGCGTGATCGAAAAGAACAATATCTGCCTTGAGCAGCTTTGTGGCGTTGGAAAAGGCGAGATGGTGGGGCGCACAACCACCGAATTCTACGCCCATAAGGAAGATTTTCTCAAGGCCAAGGCAGCTTATGCGCGTCTGTGGCATGACGGGCGGGTGATCGTGCCCGGCGTGCGGCTTGTGCGCGATGAAGGCGTGCTGATGATCGCTGATCTGACTGGCGTGCCGCTTGGCCGGGAGGAGGAGCAGTCTTCTGTCTGGACGGTGGAGGACGTAACCCGGCGGGACATGAGCCAGAGGCTGTATCGCGGGCTGCTCAGCGCGGGCGATGCCATGCGCCGGGGCCGTGGCGAAATGGATAAGGCTCTCGGCGTGTGCGAGGCGCTGGTGCGCGACACCTTTTATCACGCGGTGGTTGTGACCCGTGTTGAGGAAGATGGGCACCTGCGGGTCGTGACCTTTGCAGGCACGGGCGCGCAAGGGCTGGAGGCAGACGCCGTCAGGCTGCTTGAAGATGCCCAGCGGCGTTCTCTGGCAATACGGGCCTGGAACGAGCGAGCCAGTGTCTATGACAACGACCTACTGGCCGGTTGTGAGGACGGGCCATGGCGCGAGATGCTGAGTGCGCGGCGCTGGCGCGCTATTCTGGCAACGCCGGTCTGGCGGGGTAATACGCTCTGGGCGGTCATGAGCTTTATCTCGCCCTACAAGAACGTGTTTGACGATGAAAGTGTGACACTGTGCGAGCGTATAGCCGGGTTTCTGGGGCAGGAACTCGAGCGCATGGATATTCACTACCGGCTGGAAACGCTCCAGAAAGAGGAAGCCCGCCGCGCGCGTGCTGATTCACTGACAGGCCTGCCCAACCGTCTGGCACTGGGCGAGTTCCTGCCCGGCGCACTGGCGCGGGCAAGGGTGCGGGGCAAGGCTGTTGCCGTGTGCATGATGGATCTGGACGGGTTCAAATCCGTCAATGACATCCACGGCCATGCAGCGGGTGATATTCTACTCAAGGAACTGGGTCGCCGCCTGCGTAACGAGCTACCAGCCAACGGCTATGTGGTGCGTCTGGGTGGGGATGAGTTTGTGGTGGTGCTCGAAGGGCTGGATGCCCGCCAGCCTGTGCCCCAGATTACCAAATCGCTCGACCGGCTGCACAAGGCGGTGGAAACGCCGTTTCATGTACGGGCCGATATTTCGGTCGTCGTGGGCATGACCATGGGGGTGGCGCTCGCCCCATCAGATGGTGAAAAACCACGCCTGCTGCTGCGCCGTGCGGATGAGGCCATGTATCAGGCCAAACAGACCCGTAACACGCGCAACCGCTGGTGGCGGATGGTGGAAGACACCTCCGAAACAACGCATTTCGATGCGTACGGCCCCGAGGCTTGCGCACTCATGCAGCGGGTAACGGATGTTCTATCCCGTATCCGGCAGGATTTTATTGACCGTTTTTATGCCGGGCTGGAAGAGGTTAATGACAGCGAGCAGATCCTCGGTAGCCTGACCCCGGCTGAACAGAAACGCCTGAAAACCGTTCAGGCTGAACATCTGGACTTCCTGCTGGCCGCGCAGACCACGCAGGCCGATGTGCTGCAAAAGGCCGAACGGCTCGGTGTTGCCCACTCGCTCAGCGGGGTTGATCCCCTGCAACTCACAGAAGCCTACAGCATTTATCTGCGGCGGCTGATTGACCGGCTGGAAAGCACGGTTATCCGTAATGACGAACGCCACCGTATCCTGCTCATTGCCGAAATCCGTATTCAGGATGACCGACGTGCGCAGTTGCAGGCCAGTCAGGCGGTGCAGCGTGCCTATCTGTCGCGTTTGTCCGCCCCTCGCCCGACAGAGCGGACATGGAGCCTTGTCAGTTCGCTTGAGGTTGATGCTCTGGCCTGCCTGCCCGGTGTGCGCGGGGCCGTGCTGTACCGTTTGGGCTGTGATGGCGAACTGGAGGTGGCGTGTTGCGCAGGGGCTGTTGCGCACGCGTTTACGCAGGCTGTCAGGCAGGCGGGCGTGCAGCCCTGCATGGATGTGTTCTCGCCTTTGGGGCAGACCATTACCGCCAAGGCCTGGCGCACGCGTGAGCGGCAGAGCTGTGCCTCCTACGCGCTCGACCCGCAGACACAGGTCTGGCACGAGATTGCGGAAACCTTTGGTATGCGCTCGGTTCTCAGCGTGCCGATCCGCCAGCCCGGCGGGCAGACCGCCGCCGCCCTGACTGTGCTGGGGGCCTGTCCCAACCAGTTCGAATCCTTGCTGATGCAGCAGTTCGCTGGAGGGTTGCAGCAGCGCTGGGAGCAGCTCTGGCAGCGCTGTCACTCGCGCGAGACACAGGAAGTTACGGATGCGCGTTCGCGTAAGCTGCGTGAGCGCCTGTTTAGCGGTGGGCTGGTTATGTATTTCCAGCCGGTTGTGGATCTCAATAACGGGCGGCTTTACAAAGCCGAGGCTCTGGCCCGCCTGCGTGATGCCAATGGCGAGATCGTACCGCCAAGGGTGTTCCTGCCCCTGCTCGGGCAGATGAAATGGACCGGCTGTTCCATATGGGGCTGGAAGACGGGCTGAAATGGCTCCGCCAGTGGGATGATCAGGGGCTGGTTATCGGCCTGTCGGTCAATATGCCCACCACGTATCTGCATAATGCACGCGGGCCTGCTCAGGTGGAGGCCCTGCTGAAAAAGCATGGTGTGGCCCCCGAGCGCCTGACTGTGGAAATCCTTGAAACGCAGGAAATCGATTCTGCTGCCCAGAACGAGGCCATCCAGCGCTTCAAGGATATGGGTGTGTGCATGGCTATCGATGATCTGGCTCTGGCCATAGTAGCCTGCTGCGTCTGTCTTCACTGCCGTTTGACGTGATCAAGGTTGATCAGGGCCTGCTGCGCCATATCCGCGCCATGCCGCTTCAGATTTTTTCGGTGGTGCGTTCCCTGCTCGATATCGGCGCGGATTTTCACGATGTGGTTGTGGTGGAAGGGCTGGAAACAGGCGATGTCATTGAGGCCATGCGCCAGCTTGGCTGCCAGTACGGGCAGGGTTTTGGCATTGCCCGCCCCATGGCCCCCGAGGCGCTTTTTGACTGGCACACACAGTTCCAGTCCGCATTCGGCGGGCAGATTCCCAGCCTGAATGAAATCCGCAGCGATCTGGGGGCGCTGGCTTTCGTGTGGTTGCTGCTGCGCGGCGGGCAGTACAAGGGAACAGGCAACATGAAGGACTGCGCTCTGGCGCGGTGGTTGCTGACACTGGGCGCGCCGGGGAAGCAGGCATGGCCGTGGGTCGAGAACCTGTGCCATGGCCGGGACTCGGTTGAAAGCGGGCGGCAACTGACTGACTGGTTGGTTGCGCGTGTTCAGGCGGGGGTCAAGCAGGAGGAGCCTGTCGCGTGAGAGCGCGAATAAAACACGAACGAAGAATGAATAAAAATTTAAAATAAAACATTTTATGGTCAAATGATTTTAAAAAGGTAAATTTCTGACGGGACGCGGGCAGCCGTGGTTCCGCTTTCGTGTTGGTATATTTTTGAGCTTACATAATCATTAGGCAAGGGATTCAGCATGTCCTCCTCGGTTTCCGGTTCCGCCACCTCCGGCGTGGTTGAAAGTCTGTTCAACACCTCGTCCGCCTCTTCAGCTTCGGGGTCTTCCTCTTCCGGTTCGTCCTCGGGGTCTTCTTCCTCGTCTTCGTCCACCACGACCACGACCACTTATAATGCCGATGGATCTGTGACGATCATCGTCAAGGATTCGAGCGGCAACATCGTTTCCGAAACGACCACGGGCAGCACCAAGTCCGCCTCCGGCAATGGCCAGAACGCGAACGATTCCGCTTCCAGCGCACTCGACATCCTTTCGTAAAAATCATGGAAGGGGGGCGGCCTGCGCCTCCTCCCTTTCAGCCTGCGCCTTTTCTGGGCGTCTGGCGTGTTTCGGCCTGTCGGACCGTGGGGCTCCCCGGTGGGCGGGCCAGCCGGTTGCTGCGTTGCAGCGCCATATCCATGAAATACTGCGCCGGAACCCCCAGCGAAAGACCGCGCCGCCACATCAGCAGCAGGTCCGCCGTGGGTAGTTCTTCCTGCACGGGGCGGCGCTCTATTTTTTCGCCTTCCAGCGACCACGGGCGGTAGATCAGTTGCGGCAGCACGGCAATGCCATGCCCCGCCGCCACAAGGCTGCGCACGGCCTCGATCGAACTCGTGCGGAAATACGTGGACGGACGAAAGGACAGACGCTCCCATGCTGCGAGCATCCGGCTTTCCAGCACGTCCGATACCAGCGTGATGAAGGGCTCTTTTTCAAGCTGGCGCAGGCTGATCTGCGGCTGCTCGGTAAGCGGGTGGCCCTGCGGTAGCCAGACCGAGTGCGGGGAAACCCCCATGACGCGCGCCCCGCAGGCATGGGGCACGGTGCTGGCCGGGCGCAGGATAATGCTCAGGTCTAGCTCGCCACCTATCAGCATATGATCCAGATAATCGGTCTGGTCTTCCACCAGTGTCACGTTCACACTGGGGAAAGCCGCTCGAAAGCGTGTGAGCAGGTCGGGAATGACATAGCCCGCCACAACCGGCGTAACCCCCAGCACCAGCGTGCCGTGCAGGGCCTCGGTATCCTCGTTTTTCATGCGGCCGAGGCTGGCCACATCATTGAGGATACGCTGCGTGCGCTGGAAAAACTGCTGGCCCTGCCGTGTCAGCATCACGCCACGGGCATGGCGGTCAAACAGGCGAAAACCCAGCTCCGCTTCAAGCTCGTGCAGGGCCTCGGTTACGGTTGATTGCGAAACCAGCAGCACCATGGCTGCCCCGGAAATGGTGCCCACTTCGGCCACGGAGGCAAAATACCGCAACTGTCGCAGTGTAAGCGCCACGCCGTGCTGTTCCTCGCTGCTGTTACGGGCAGGGGCCTGTCCACCGACAGGCCGCCTGCGTTTGTCGCATCTTTGGGGGCGGGGTGTCTATCGCGCGTCTAGTGCTCGCGCGAGGCGTTGGCCGCCAGTTTCTGCCCCGCGATAATGGGCAGGATGGTAATGGCGATAACCGCGAACACCACCACATTGACCTCAGGCATGTGCTGGCCAAGACGGATTGCCCCAAAAATCCACAGCGGCAGTGTGGTCTCGCTACCTGCGGTAAAGGTCGAGACAATCACCTCGTCAAACGACAGGGCAAAGGCCAGCAGCATGCCCGACATGACCGACCCCGCCAGCAGCGGCAGCGTTACGGTAACAAAGCCCCGCCACGGTGTTGCCCCCATATCCTGTGCAGCTTCACGCAGGGAGGGCGGCAGCCTGCGCAGCCGGGCCATGACGTTGTTGAATATGATGACCATGCAGAACGTGGTGTGGGCAATCACCAGCGTGATGAAGGTGAAAGGAATGTCCAGCAGCGTAAAAAAGCTGTTCATGGCAATGCCTGTCAGCACGCCGGGCAGGGCGATAGGCAGTGTGAGCAGGAACGAGCCCGCCTGCATGCTACGCGTGGACAGGCCGTTCATGCCCAGTGCGGCCAGCGTGCCCAGAACCGTGGCCAGAAGGGTCGCAAGCCCCGCGACTTCCAGCGAGATCAGCAGCGCGCTGCGCACTTCCTCATCCGCCCATGTGGCGGAGAACCAGCGCAGCGAAAGGGCACGGATAGGCCATACCTGCACGGAAGAGGCATCAAACGCATAGAGCAGCACAATAACAAGCGGCAGCAGCAAAAAGCCCAGCACCGCTATGGCGGCGGTCCATATGGCCATGTCCGCGGCAGGGTTGCGCGCGTGTTTCATGCGGGGGTCCTTTCGGCCGTGGCGCAGCGGTTGCGGGCAGGGGCACGCAGGCCGCGCAATGCGGTGCGGCCTGCGTAAAGCCTGTGAAAATTACTGGGCATCGAACGCGCCAAACCGGCGGGCCAGCAGCATGTAAGCCGCTACCATGGCCAGCAGAACCAGCGAAAAGGCCGCGGCAAAAGGCACGTTGCCCGAAACCCCGACATTGGAATACACCACGTTGCCAATGAATTCGGACCCCGCACCTCCCACCAGCATGGGGGCCACGTAATCCCCCTGCGTGACCGCGAAGGTAAAGACCGAACCCGCCGCCATGCCCGGTATGGCCAGCGGAAAGACAACCGTGCGGAACACCTGCCAGGGTGTGGCACCCTGATCGCCCGCCGCATCCAGCAGTGATGCGGGAATACGCTCAAGGGCGGCTACCATCGGCATGAGCATGAACGGCAGCCATAGATAGGAAAAGACGATCCACAGCGCGATATTGGTAAACGCCACGTTCTGGTCAGGCAGGCCCACAAGGCGCAGGCCCCAGTTCAGCACGCCGTCATGGCCGAGGATCAGCCGCCACGCGTAAATGCGTGCAAGCATGCTCGACCAGAGCGGCAGCGCCACCAGCACAAGCAGTGTCAGCTTCAGGCGCGGGCCAACCTTGCGGGCGATCACCCAGGCCAGTGGCCAGGCCAGGATGATGTCCGTAACCGTAACCAGCAGGGCAATGCCCGTCGTGCGGCGGGCAATGACGGTATAGGTCGTATCGGAAAACAGGATACGGAAATTCTCCCATGTCCAGTCCCGCACGATCTCGCCCGACATCGCGTCAACCTGCCAGAAGGCCGAAAGCAGCAGGACAGACAGGCTGCCCAGATAGAATATGCCAAGCCACCCGAAAGGCGGCACCAGCAGGGCTATGTGCCCCAGCAGCTTCCGGCCCGGTGTCATTACTGTTTGACCTGCTGCCAAGCACGCTGCCAGGCCGAGTAGTCAAGACAGGTGTTCTGGCCGTTGCCGCACTGGCGCACGGGGGTTTTCCAGAACTTGATGGAGGAGAAATAGGCGGGCGAGGCATCGGCATGGTACTGCTTGCACGAGCCGGGCTGCAGGGCGTCCATTTCCGCACAGGCCTTGGTGTTGGCCGGAGTTTCGCCAAAGGAGAGAGCCTGCTGGGCCTGCACCTTGGGCGTCATGACATGGTTGATCCACAGATAGGCGCAGTTGGGATGCTGCGCATGGGTGCTGATCATCCATGAATCGGCCCAGCCGGTCGCCCCTTCGGAGGGGATGATGTCCTGAACAGGCACACCCGCCGCACGCAGCGTGTTGGCCTGATACGGCCATGCCGCACCGACATGGGCATCGCCACTCTTGAACAGGTCTACCTCGTCAGAGGCCAGCGCCCAGTATTTCTTGACCAGTGCACGCTGTTCCTTGAGCAGTGTCACAACCGCGTCCATCTGCGGCTGGGTCAGCTCGTAGGGGTCGGTAATACCCAGCTCAGGCTTGGTGTGAGACAGGTAAAGGGCGGCATCCGCGATCTGGATCGGGTTGTCGGGCACGGTAATCACGCCCGCATAGGCCTTGTCATAAATGATCGACCAGCTCGTGGGCGCGGTGGTGATGTCTTTCGTGTTCCACATCAGCACGTTGGGGCCCATTCATAGGACACGCCGTAATGCACGTCCTTGACGGTGTTGAACCCCGGTGCCTTGAGTTCGGGCATGATGTCGTCAAAAGCGGTAATGAGGGCCGTGTTGAGGGGCTGCACGGTCTTGCCGAAAATCAGCCGCAGCGAGGCATCGCCCGAGGCGGAGACCACGTCAAAACCCTTGCCGCCGCCCATGCGTGTCAGGGCCACCATTTCATCGGAAGAGCCGACATATTTGCGGTGTACCTTGCAGCCCGTTGTCTGTTCAAACGGTTTGACCCAGGCATCGTCCGCATAGCCTTCCCATGCCACCACGTTCAGTTCGCCTTCGCCCTTGCCAATGGCGGAAAGCGGGGCCTGCGCGTGGGCCGGTGTGCTGAGCTGCGTTGTCAGGATGGCGCTACAGGTCGCCAGAAGCAGTGTGCCGTAAGCCTTCATGTTCATCGCCTTTTCCATGGTTGAAAACAGACAGCCCGGCGCTCAGCCCTGCCTGTGCGGCAGGGGGTAGGCGGCCTCTTCCGGCCAGACGGCCACAACGGCCATGCGCTCGCGCCAGCCTCGCGCATGGCGTGAAGGCACAATTGCCGTCACGCCGTCCTGTTCGTCCGGCCCGCAGAGTGTCACGCGCGTAACCGGACCCAGATAGGAAACCTCGGCAATCGTGCCGGCCATGCTCCGCTCATGCGGAGCGGGGCTGTAGCCCGGTGCTTCGAGCCGCACATCCTCGGGGCGGAGCAGGATGTCACGCCCGTTTTCATGCAGGATGCTGGAAGAGCCGATAAACCGCGCCACAAAGGCGCTGGCCGGACGCTCGTACAGATCCGCAGGCGTGCCCACCTGTTCGATCACCCCTTCGGAAAACACGGCAATACGATCGCTCATGCTCAGGGCTTCTTCCTGATCATGCGTGACGTAAACGAACGTGATGCCCGTCTGTTTCTGAATACGCTTGAGCTCGACCTGCATTTCGCGCCGGAGCTTGAGGTCGAGCGCGCCCAGCGGTTCATCCAGCAGGATAAGGGCCGGTTTGTTCACCAGAGCGCGGGCCAGTGCCACACGCTGGCGCTGCCCGCCCGAAAGTTG
>NZ_BAIN01000025.1 GCF_000613285.1 Acetobacter papayae JCM 25143
TCCATGGCCGCCAGCGCGGCGGGCAGGTCATACGGGCTTGTATAGGAATCGGTGCTGCCGTCCTGCCTGCGGAGCTGGGCGGCAAGCTGCCCCGCTGCGGCAAACAGGCTCAGGTTTTCGCGCACGCTCAGGCCGGGTTTGAGTGCTTCCTGATGGCCCAGATAGGCAACGCGCCCGGCATGGGCGCCGCGGTCGTTTCGGGTGGGCTGGCCATGCCAGAGCAGAGCACCCGAATCCGGCTGGCGCAGCCCGGCCAGTACCCGCAGCAGGGTGGATTTGCCCGCACCGTTCGGCCCTGTCAGCAGCAGGGCTTCGCCCGTGTTCAGGCTCAGGCTGAGTGTATCGAGCACCAGCCTGTCGCCCCGGAAGACCATAAGGTCCTGCGCTACAAGGGCAGGTCTGTGTTGTGCGGAATCCGGCATGGCGTGCGGCAGGTGTGTGGCGGATTCACCCGGCGCGGCGGTGCCAGCAAGAGGCCTCTGACCTGACGGGGGAAGGGGCGGAGCGGCGGAGATCGGACTTCTCCTTATTGTTACCAAGGCAGGACTGGGAAAGCATGAAAGCTCTCGCTCTCGTGGTTGCTTACCCGCTTGTGCCTTTTACCAGTGCCGGTATGTTCTAGCCCCGACGGGATAGCAAGCCGATTGTCCGGCGCTGCCGGGTTTGACCGGACCGGACAAGGCATGACGCACCATGCGGCGGTGTCCTGAACGCATCACCAGCCATCGGCTGTGATCGGGGAGAGAACAACTATGAAATCGGTTGGGCACGATACACTCAAAACAGGCCGCACCCTTACGGTAGACGGCAAAACCTATCATTACTTCTCCATTCCTGAAGCGGCAAAGACCATTGGCGACGTCAGCCGTCTGCCGGTCTCGCTCAAGGTTCTGCTGGAGAACATCCTGCGTTTCGAGGATGGTCGCTCCTACAGCGTGGACGATGCCAAAGCCATTGCCGGCTGGCTACCAAAGGGGTGCAGCACTAAGGAAGTGCCTTTCAAGCCCTCCCGTATTCTTATGCAGGACTTCACCGGTGTTCCGGGTGTGGTTGACCTTGCAGCCATGCGCGACGGCATTGTGAACCTCAAGGGCGACCCGCAGAAGGTGAACCCGCTGGTGCCGGTCAATCTGGTGATCGACCATTCGGTGATGGTGGATTTCGCGGGGACGAAAGATGCCCTGCAGGAAAACATCACCCTCGAATTCGAACGTAATGCCGAGCGCTATGCCTTTCTGCGCTGGGGGCAGGAAGCGTTCGAGAACTTCTCCGTTGTGCCGCCTGATACTGGCATCTGCCATCAGGTGAACCTCGAATACATCGCGCAGGTGGCCTGGACGGCCAATGTCGGCGGCAAGGACTATGTCTACCCCGACTCCCTGTATGGCACGGACAGCCACACCACCATGATTAATGGTGCGGGCGTTCTGGGCTGGGGTGTGGGTGGTATCGAAGCGGAAGCGGCCATGCTGGGCCAGCCGATCGCGATGCTGATCCCTGATGTGATCGGTTTCCGCCTGACCGGCAAGTTGCCCGAAGGGGCGACCGCCACCGACCTGGTGCTGACCGTCACCCAGATGCTGCGCAAGAAAGGCGTGGTGGGCAAGTTTGTCGAGTTCTTTGGACCCGCTCTTGACCATCTGCCGTGGCCGACCGTGCGACCATCGCCAACATGGCTCCGGAATATGGCGCGACCTGCGGCTTCTTCCCGGTTGATGTGCTGACGCTGGACTTCCTGCGCCAGACCGGCCGTGACGAACATCGCATCAAGCTGGTGGAAGAATACCTGCGCGCGCAGGACATGTTCCGCACGAGTGAAACACCTGAGCCGGTGTTTACCGATATTCTGGAACTGGATCTGGGTAGTGTCGTACCGTCGCTCGCTGGCCCCAAGCGCCCGCAGGATCGTGTGGAACTGCGCAGCGCGAAGGTCGAATTCGAAAAGGAACTGACAACTTCGCTCGGCGTACCCGCAGGCGAGGCAGACAAGAAGGTGCCGGTTGCAGGCACCAATTACGATCTGGGTCAGGGCGATATCGTCATCGCCGCCATTACCTCATGCACCAACACCTCCAACCCGGCGGTGCTGATTGCAGCGGGTCTGGTCGCACGCAAGGCGCGGGCTCTGGGCCTGACACCCAAGCCCTGGGTCAAGACCTCGCTCGCCCCCGGTTCGCTGGTGGTGACAGATTATCTGAACCGCTCCGGCCTTACGGCTGATCTGGATGCCATGGGCTTCAACACCGTGGGTTACGGCTGCACCACCTGCATTGGCAATTCCGGCCCGCTGCCGGGCCATATTGTTGATGCCATCGAGAACAATAACCTCGTGGCTGTGTCGGTGCTGTCGGGTAACCGTAACTTTGAGGGCCGCATTTCCCCCAACGTTCGCGCCAACTATCTGGCCAGCCCGCCGCTGGTTGTGGCGTATTCGCTGCTGGGCACCATGCGCAAGGATATCACCACGGAGCCACTGGGCACGTCCAAGGACGGCAAGCCGGTGTATCTGAAGGATATCTGGCCTTCCAACAAGGAAATTGCCGACCTGATCGCCTCCGCCATCTCGCGTGAGGAGTTCATCAAGCGTTATGCCAATGTGTCCAAGGGCACCAAGGAATGGCAGGGGCTCAAGGTCGTTACCGGGTCTGAAACCTATAGCTGGGACCCCAAGTCCACCTATGTGCAGGACCCGCCCTACTTCAAGGACATGGCGGTGGAGCCGGTCGCGCCGGGCAATATCGAAGGTGCGCGCCTGCTTGCCCTGCTGGGCGACAACATCACCACCGATCATATTTCTCCCGCCGGTTCCATTAAAAAGGATTCCCCGGCCGGGCGTTATCTGATCGAGCACGGGGTCGATCCCAAGGACTTCAACTCCTACGGGTCTCGCCGTGGTAATGACCGCATCATGGTGCGTGGTACCTTTGCCAACATCCGTATCAAGAACGAGATGCTGCCGGGCACCGAAGGCGGGTATTCCAAGCATTTCCCTGATGGGAAGGAAGGCTCCATCTATGATGTGGCCATGGAATACAAGAAGGAAGGTGTGCCCCTGGTCGTGATTGGCGGCAAGGAATACGGCATGGGTTCCTCGCGTGACTGGGCGGCCAAAGGCACGTTGCTGCTGGGCGTCAAGGCGGTCGTGGCGGAAAGCTTCGAGCGTATTCACCGCTCCAATCTGGTGGGCATGGGCGTTCTGCCGCTGGTCTTCAAGCCCGGCACGGATCGCAAGACCCTCGGGCTGAAGGGCGATGAGACCATCAGCATCAAGGGCGTTGATAAACTCTCTCCCCGTATGGATGTGACCATGGTCATTACCCGTGCGGATGGTTCCACGCAGGACGTACCGCTTCTGTGCCGTGTCGATACTCTGGACGAGGTCGAATATTATAGGCATGGTGGCATCCTCCAGTACGTCTTGCGCGGGATGACGAAAGCTGCCTGACAGATTTTCTGCCCAGGGTGATATTCAGGCCACCGGCCCGGTTGATACCGGGCCGGTGGTTTGCGTTGAAGACCCTGTTGTTCTGCACGCAGAGCAAATTCATAAGAGCTTCGGCGAAGATGAAATTCTGGCCGGGGTTTCAATCGAGGTACGCAAGGGGGAGTTGGTTTCGATCATCGGCCCTTCAGGCTGTGGTAAATCCACATTTCTGCGCTGCCTGAATTTTCTTGAAAGACCTGACCGCGGGCGGGTGAGTGTGCTGGGTGTCAGCATCACCCGTGATGGCGGGCCGTGGCGGCGGGCGGATGAGCACGCGGCCCACAGGCTGCGAACCCATGTGGGCATGGTGTTCCAGAGCTTTAACCTGTTTCCTCATCTGACAGTGCTCGACAATGTTCTGCTGGCCCCCCGTGTGGTCAAGCGGGAGCGAACCGCCGCCATGCGCGACGAGGCCATGGCCCTTCTGGAAAAAGTGGGGCTGGGTCAGGTAGCCGGGCGGTATCCGGTTTCGCTGTCGGGCGGGCAGCAGCAGCGGGCCGCCATTGCCCGCGCATTGGCCATGCGTCCTGAAATCATGCTGTACGATGAACCCACTTCAGCCCTTGACCCCATCGTGGCCGAGGAAGTGCTGGGGGTCATGCGCACGCTGGATGATGAAGGCATGACCCAGATTGTCGTCACCCATGACATGCGTTTTGCCCGGCTTGCATCCGATATCGTCATTTACATGGATGCAGGCCATGTGGTTGAGGCGGCCCCGCCGGAGGAGCTGTTCGTCAACCCGCAGGATGAACGAACCCGACGTTTCCTGAGAACCGTATTATGAGGCAGCCTATGCCTGTTTGCGAGCCTGATGGTGCGCGAGGGATGATTTTCGACCCGCGATACGGTCATGCCGTATTTTCGGCTCCTGTGCTGGCGACTGCATGGGGTGCTGCCCTGCGCATGGTCGGTCTGGTGCTTATGGTGTGGTTTGTCGCGGCGGGGCTTCTGTCCGGCGGGCGGGCTATGGCGGCGCAAGACAAAGCCGCAGCCCAGCAGACCGTGCGCTGGGCGGCCGATTCATCGGCCGATGTGCCCTATACCTTCCACGACCCCGCCAAGCCTGAACGGTTGACCGGGTTCGAATACGATCTGATGCAGGAAATGCAGCGGCATATGGGGGTGCCGTTCCAGTTCGTGCAGAACGACTGGGACGGGCTGATTCCCGGCCTGCAGCGCGGCCTGTATGAAATGGTCATCTGCGGGATCGAGATGACCGCCGAACATGCCGATTCGATTGATTTCAGTGACCCCTATTACGTCACATCCGAGCGGCTGACTGTCCGCCGCAAGGGGCCACAGCTTACCACTCTGGCCTCGCTGTCCGGCCATGCCGTGGGCACGCTCAAGGATACGCAGGCCGCCCAGATTCTGGGGCGCAATCCAAATGTGGAACTGCGCACTTATGAAGAGGAAAGCGATGCGTTCATGGACCTCGTGAACGGTCGCACGGATGCGGTTCTGCTCGATGGCCCCATCGCCAAATATTATGGGGATACAAACCCGGCCCTGCATGTGGTGGGAGAACCGATCGGGCGGGTGGAATACGGTATTGCTTTCGAAAAGGGACAGAATGAGGCCCTGCGTGGCAGGGTGAATGCTGCACTTGCGGCCATGCGCACGGATGGCACCCTCCACCGCGTGCTGGCGCGGTGGGACCTGTGGACCCCCGAAATGGTGCAGTTGACCGGCGATGACAGCGTGCTGGATATCCCGCCCACAGCATTTTATTCCTATGTGGCTGAAATTCAGGGCAAAACCGGCTGGCGCGTGAAGCTTGAGCGTTATGTGGGCTTTATTCCGCAGCTTGTTCGCGCCGCGTGGCTGACCCTGTTGGTGTCTCTCAGCGCCATGGTGCTGGCTGTGGCTCTGGGGCTGGTGCTGGCGCTGGTGCGTCTGTACGGCCCAGCGCCGCTTGCGTGGCTGGCCGCCTGTTATGTCGAGATCGTACGCGGCACGCCTTTGCTTATTCAGGTGCTACTGATTTTCTATGGCCTGCCGCAATGCGGGGTGAGCCTGACACCGTTTGTGGCGGGTGTGATCAGCCTTGGCATGAACTATGCCGCCTATGAGGCCGAAAATTACCGGGCCGGGCTGCAATCCGTAGCCTTTGGGCAGACGGAAGCCGCAATGGCGCTGAACATGACGCATGTACAGGCCCTGCGCTATGTGGTGGTGCCGCAGGCATTCCGTCTGGTCATGCCGGTCATGACCAATGACTTTATTTCCCTGCTCAAGGACTCCTCACTTGTTAGTGTGATTACCCTGACAGAACTCACCCAGACCTATATCCGCCTGTCTTCCACCTATTTCGATTATTTCGGAACGGGGTTGATGGTGGGGCTGGCCTATCTCCTATTGGGGCTGCCTTTCGTGCGGCTGGCCAAACTGGCGGAGCGTAGGTTGGCATCCCCTCATACGCGGCGTCGCTAGATTAAAGCGGTCTGGCTTATGCGTCTGGCGCATGGGCCGTATGGGGCCAGCCGGGGGGCGGATGTATTGTCTCACATTCCGGCTTGCTGCAAAACAAAACGGTAAACCGGACCTGTCGCCTCTGGTTCTGGGGGCGTGCAGGGGGGCGGATTGTTGTTGCGCCATGGCATTGAAGTAGGGCGGGCGCGGCACGGTCCGGCGGATTGGGCGGCATTGTGCCGGTCTGGCCGCGTTCTGGGGAATAGACCGGGTATCCATGGACCTACTTTCTGCGCTCCATAGCTTTGTGCGCGTTGCCGCAACAGGCTCTTTTTCCGCTGTCTCGCGTGAGACGGGGGTTAGTCAACCCACCATTTCCCGGCATATTGCCCTGCTTGAAAGCCATTACGGCACAACGCTGTTTGCCCGGACAACCCGCAGCCTGACCATGACGGAAGATGGCCGCAGCCTTCTGCCGCATGCGTACGAAGTGCTGGAAATTCTCGAAACGGCGGAAACCGTTCTGGGGCGCAGGCGTGCCTCGGTTTCCGGTCTGGTGCGGCTGGGCGTTACCACGGCGTTCGGCCTGTGCCTGAGCCGCAGGCTGGGCGAATTGCTGGACCGCCACCCCGACCTGTCAGTCGAAATTGTCATGCGCGATGCGTTTGGCGATCTGGTGGAAGAAGGGCTGGACCTTGCGGTGCGCGTGGGCGAAATCGCTGTGGGTTCGCTTATTGCGCGCAAGTTGGGCATGGTGCGTAAATGTCTGGTGGCATCGCCTGACTGCATGGCGCGCTACCACATGCCCGAACACCCGCGGGAGCTGACCAATTACCCCGGTGTTGTCTATAATTACGGTAGTAGCTGGCTGGACTGGAATTTCGAGCGCGATGGCGAGGAAAGCGTGATTGCGCCCAGCGCCGTGTTCCGTGCCAATACCAGCGAGGCCGTGCTGTACGCGGTGGAAGCGGGGCTTGGCATTGGGCTTCTGCCTCATTTTCAGGTTCGGGATGCACTCAGGGAGGGCCGTCTTGTCCGGCTTTTCCCGGACTGGAATATTCCATCTCTGCCGTTCTATGCCGTGCATACCGGCCCGCGCACCCTGCCGCTGCGCACCCGCACCGTGCTGGACTTCCTGATTGATGTATCAGCCGACGTATTGCGCGATGATCCACCAGAGGTACTGGCACCCGCAATGGCCTGAAGGACGGGCGGCGTTAGCCCCGGAATCCGGGGTCTTCCGCCGCTGAAGCGGGTGGCGTTACCTGCTGGCCCTCGAACGCCTTCAGCAGGTAGGGCGACCAGTCCTGAATCCACTCATTGGTGCGCTGCACAAAATCAGAGACAGCAGCCGAATCCCGCATACCGGTCCGTGTCCAGTTTTCCGGCGCGCCGGGTGCGCGGGTGCTGCCGGGTGGGGCCGGGCTGGTGAGCAGATGCACGCTCAGAAAATCGGCACGGGAATCCGGCGCGCGTTTTTCAATCCGGTTCCATGCCGCATCCACCAGCACGCTGGGTAGCGTGTAGCCCTGAATATTCAGCCGCTCTACCGCCGCAGGAATAAAGAAGGGCGAGCTTACCAGCTGCTGCAGGGCAGGGTCGGATGTCAGGAAAAACCCGTTGACGATTCGTATGGGCGAGGTGAGCCAGCATTCCGAATGGCTGCCATCCATTGGCTGTGAGCGGGTCATGAAGGCAAAGGAGCTGGTGCACTGCCCCTGAATGGGCATGGTGTCCGCCATGGGCAGCGATTGTGAGGTGCCCTGCAAAATCAGCAGGCCCGTTACGATTCCATCATTCGTGCGCACATAAATCGCGGTCATGATTTCGCCGTGGGAAAGATCATCCTGATAGGTCAGCAGCGGGTGCCACTTGCCAGCGGGCAGCGGAATATCCTTGCCGATAAACGAAACCCGGCCTTCCATCTGGGCATCGACCGGGGGCACGGAAATGGTGCGGTGATCGTCCTGCGGGTGGAGTGCGTCATCACCATCCGCGCCGCTTTGCCCCCCCATGCCCAGTGCATGCTGGATACGTGATGTCAGCCCGGTATAGGCAGGCAGGCTGCTGGCCAGCCATGGGGCGGGCACCAGAACACTCAGCGCAGTGGTAACGCCGGTGGCCAGCACGGTGGCGCGCCATAACGGCGCACGGCGCCACAAGCGGGTGAAAGCGGACATCCGGTAAACCTAGAAACAGGCCCGCGCGTGTGCGGGCAGAACAGACAGGGGCAGCACGCCAGATATCAGGGCGATTTCTGGCATCAGGGCGTAAGGCGGGGCGAGAGCGAGTCAGACCGGCTACCGCCCGCAGCTTTGGCGGCAACCGTGCCGTCTTCTTCCTTGACCAGACGCACCATGCTGGCCCCCTGCTGGCGGGCGATAATCAGGGATTCGCTGATCATGTCTTCCACACCACGGGCGAGATCGCGGGCAGATGCGGCATCGCCCATGCGGCTCATGCGGCGCATGATATCCATCAGCAGGGCCGCGTCGATTCCGCCGGTCTCGACCTTCAGCCCGTAGCTTTCGATCATGTTTTCGATTTCCAGCGCCGCGACACGGGCAATGTCGAGTCCCTGTAGCGGGCGGAAAACAAAAATGCGGTCGAGCCGGTTCAGCACTTCGGGGGCGAAGCCTGCCTGACGCAGAGCTTCTACCGATTCGGCGCGCATGCGGTCGGGGTCGTCCTGCAGGCGGCGGGCAATATCGGCCAGTGCTTCCGTAGCAATGTTGGAGGTCAGAATAAAAATGGCCCGCACGGTGGAGACCTGCTGCCCGGTGGAGGCCTCGGTCACATGGCCATCGTTCCAGGCTGTCAGGAATTTCTTGAAAACATCCGGGTGGGCTTTTTCGATTTCATCGAGCAGCACCACGGCATCGGGCTTTTCCTGCAGGCCGCCGGTCAGCTTGCCGTAGGTGTCAGAGCCGACATAGCCCTTGGGCGAGCCGAAAAGCTGCGTTGCAGCATGGGGGCTGCTCATCTGCGTCATGTCGAAATGCAGCAAGGGGCGGTCAAGCTGGCGTGAAAGCTGCTTGGCCAGATAGGTCTTGCCGGTACCGGGCGGACCTGCGAGCAGGAAAATGCCAACAGGCTTGCCCCGTACCTGCAACGCCAGACGGCGGCGGAGCTGGGTTGCCATATCTTCGCATACCTGATCCTGCCCGATTACGCGGGCGCGCAGATTCGCGGCTAGTTCCTCGGCGTCGATCGTGGTTTCGCGCTGCTCGCGCGCCAGCATTTCTTCAAGGGCGGCGCGGTTGGTCAGTCTGGCAAGAACATCCATGATAAAGCCCCGTCGGCGGAGAAGGCCCTTGCGGGCGATTTTTTCAGAGCGCGTTTCAAACAGCAGACCGGCAATACTGAATGCCAGTCCTGTTGCTGCCAGTACTGGCCATATGGCCGCACCCCATTGCAGAACGTGTAAAAGTCCATGCAGGGACAGATGCAGCGAAATGGCGATCTGGATGCTGGCCAGCACCAGAAAGATGACCATCATCAGCGGCATGAACCGGTTCAGCGTGGGCATAAGGTCTTTCATTGCGCGATAACCGAAACATGCAGATGTTGCCCATTGGAGAGCGGCGGCAGAACCTGCGGGCCAAAAGCGGTAATAATGCCGCTATTGATGCCCGTTACCCCTTGGGATGAAAGGCCTACAATATCGACGCTGCCCGCCATGGCAATGGGCAGGATGACCGTTGTAGGCGTGGCACTCAGGGGAACCGTGCGCTGCCATGGGCCACAGAGCACGCTGACGGTGCCCCCCGTGCCCGCGGCATCGTAAATGGGCATGGCCAGCAGCCGCAGATCACGCCGTTTGACGGCAGCCAGAATATCCGCCTGCTCCTTGGCCGAGTAGCCCGAGGCCGCGAGGGCCTGCGCCGCCTGCTCGGGGGCGATCATGCGCAGTGGCATGGCGGACTGGCCCTGCACATCCTGCGTAGCGTTATCCTGTGTCGCATCGGTCTGTTTGGCCGGGGCCATGGCGTGAAAACCGGCCCACCCGGCGGCCATAAGACAGAACGCGGCTCCAAGCATGACCGCTCGCCCGCTGCGGGGCTGTATGGCGGGCTGGGGTGTTGGCGCGGGGTCGGCCGGTTTGTTCATGCGTGTATCAGCCTCCACGCTGAGCCGTTGCAAATATGCAGCATCATCATGCCAAAATCATGGCGATATTGTAGCACCGAACAGCAGATTTTTCTTCCTCTTGCGGTTTGGGGGCAGGTGTTCTAGAGAGAGCTTCATCCTTCTTCAATTCAGCCAAAAGTTTCGGGGGGTGGCCTTGACGGGCCGCCTGATTTTGCATTGGACACAGATCTTTCCGCCCATGGTGGCCTTGAAGGCCGCCTAGCCGCCATGATTTCCCCTGCTATTGAGGCAATGGGGTATGAGGTCGTGCGTGTGGCGGTGCTCGGGCGTGAGCGCCCAACCGTGCAGATCATGGCTGACCGGGCCGATGGCATGCTGATCAATGTTGAGGATTGTGAGCGCATCAGCCATGCGGTTGGCGCGGTCATGGACGTGGAAGACCCGATTCCCGGTGCATGGACGCTGGAAGTGTCCTCCGCGGGGATTGACCGTCCGCTGACCCGCGCCAAGGATTGGGAACGTTTTGCTGGCCATCAGGCCCGCGCGGAAATGCTGGTGCCGCTCGACGGGCGGCGGCGTTTTGCCGGTGTGGTGCTGGGCTGCGATGGCACGGCCGCACGTATGCGGCTGGATGACGGTTCGGAAGTGGCGCTGCCGCTGGGCGAAATTCGCCGCGCACGTCTGGTTCTGACCGATGCGTTGATCGAGGCCAGCGCGCAAATGGCCCGTCCCGCCACCGAAGGGGAGAACCCCGAGGTGAACGGGCAGGATGATACAGACGTGGATGGGGAGGGGCCGCAGGCCTCTGGTCCGTCCGGTCGCAAGGTGCATTGATGGCGCTGCCTGTTTTGGAGAGCTGAGAGCATGGATACCTCTGTTTCCCGTCCTGAACTGCTGCTGGTGGCGGACGCCGTCTCGCGCGAGAAAGGCATTGAGCGTGAAGAGGTTCTGGAGGCCATGGAGCAGGCCATCCAGAAAGCCGGACGCGCCAAATACGGGCACGAAAAAGACATTCGCGCCACGATCGATCGCCGCTCGGGCGAGGTTCGCCTGTCCCGCTGGACGGAAGTGGTGGATCAGGTCGAAAATGAAGATACGCAGATCGCCCTGTCGATTGCGCAGCGCTTCCGCCCTGAAATTCAGGCTGGCGAATATCTGATCGATCCGCTGCCGCCGATCGATTTCGGGCGTATTGCAGCCCAGACCGCCAAGCAGGTGATTGTCCAGCGCGTGCGTGAATATGAGCGCAAGCGCCAGTACAACGAGTTCAAGGACCGTGTGGGCGAAATCGTCAACGGCACGGTCAAGCGCACCGAATACGGCAACCTGCTGGTCGAGATCGGTTCTGCCGAAGCCCTGCTGCGGCGTGATGAACTGATCCCGCGCGAGACGTTCCGTAACTCTGATCGCGTGCGTGCCTATATCTACGATGTGCGTGACGAGACGCGTGGCCCGCAGGTTTTCCTGTCCCGCACGCATCCGGCGTTCCTTGCCAAGCTGTTTGCGCAGGAAGTGCCTGAAATCTACGACGGCATTATCGAAATCAAGGCCGTGGCGCGTGACCCCGGTTCGCGTGCGAAAATGGCCGTGATCTCGCGTGATGCTTCGATCGACCCGGTGGGGGCCTGCGTTGGTATGCGTGGTTCACGCGTGCAGGCGGTTGTGGCCGAACTGCAGGGCGAGAAAATCGACATCATTCCGTGGAGCCCGCAGGCTGCGACCTTCGTGGTGAATGCGCTGGCTCCGGCTGAAGTCAGCAAGGTGGTGATGGATGAGGAAGCCGGGCGCGTCGAGGTTGTCGTGCCGGATGACCAGCTTTCTCTCGCTATCGGCCGTCGTGGGCAGAACGTGCGTCTGGCCAGCCAGCTGACCCGCTGGGATATCGATATTCTGACCGAAGCCGAGGAATCGGAACGTCGTCAGGAAGAATTCCGCCGCCGGACCGCACAGTTTGTTGAAGCGCTGGATGTGGATGACGTGATCGCGGGCCTGCTCGTGACTGAAGGGTACCACAGTGTCGAGGAACTGGCTTATGCCGATCCTGACGAGCTGGGGGGAATCGAAGGCTTTGACGAATCGGTCGTGCAGGAGCTGATGCAGCGCGCAGAAGCTTATCTGGTGCGGCAGGAAGAAAAGCTGGACGACCGCCGCCGTGAGCTTGGCGTTGTCGACGAGATCGCAGGTCTGGGCGTGTTTACGAATCAGATGCTTGTGACATTGGGCGAAAAGGGTGTAAAAAGCCTCGATGACTTGGCCGATCTGGCAGGTGATGAACTGGTCGAGCTTCTCGGGCTGATGCCGTTGATGAAGAAGCCGCCAACGAAATTGTCATGGCAGCACGCGCGCACTGGTTTGATGGTGACGCAGGAAAGTCCCCTGAGAGCCAGGACGGCAACGCCTGAACTGACGCCGGAGTGAGTGTGGAGAGCCACCCCGAAGGAGGGGCCTGAGGCCCTGACCCTTGCGGATGAACGGAAAGCCAGTCATAGACGCTGTGTTCTGACGCGCGAGCAGGGGCAGCCCGAACTTATGGTTCGGTTTGTTCTCTCGCCTGGCGGGGTTGTGGTGCCTGATCTGGATGCGCGTCTGCCGGGACGGGGAATCTGGTTGAGTGCCCGGCGGGATGTGATAGAACAGGCCCGCGCCAAGGGGGTGTTTTCCCGTGCGGCGCGTGCACAGGTGGTTGTGCCGGAAGATTTGCTCTCCCAAGTGGAAGCAGGTCTGGCCCGGCGGATGATCGAGGTTGTCGGGCTGGCGCGAAGAGCCGGTCAGGCGGTCAGTGGTTTCGTCAAGGCGCGTGAATGGGTAACCCAGCGTAAGGCTGGTGTTGTTGTTCACGCTCGAGACGGAAGCCAGGAGGAGCTTGAGCGCCTGCTTTCAGGACGGCGCGATACTCCTGTTGTCGATGCGTTGACATCCGAGGATCTGGCAAAGGTTTTCGGGCGTGAGCGTGTTGTGAATGTGGCGCTGGCAGCCGGCGGGCTGGCTACGCGGTTGTGTTGTGAAAACAAGCGTTTTACGGGAGTGGCGCAAGCGCGCCTCCTGGGTTCACCGGACCTTTCCGGCGGACGGGTTTGAACAGGCGGATCAATGAGCGAAGGCAAGGATCAGGATCAGGGCAAGGGACGTCTGTCCCTTCGACCGGCAGGACGTTCGGAGGTCGGGCGTACGGTCGATGCCGGGTCCGTGCGACAGAGTTTCAGTCATGGCCGCTCCAAGGTTGTGCAGGTTGAGGTGCGCAAAAAGCGTGGCGCCAACCTGCTGGAGCGGGTGGCCGTTCGGGTGGTGCGCGTGCAGGTGCAGGGCGGACGCTGACAGCGGCCGAACTGGCCATGCGTCAGCGCGTGCTGGACGAGCAGAAAAAAGAAGCGGAACTGGCTGCCCAGCGTGAAGCTGCTCAGCGTGAAGCCGAAAAGATCCGTATCCTGTCCGCAGCGGAAGAAGCCCGCCGTAAGGAAGAGGAAGACAAGCGCGCTGCTGAGGAAGCCCAGGCCGAACGTGAGGCCGAGGAAGAGGCAGAGCGCAAGGCCCGGATCGATGCGATCCGCCCGCTTGAAATGAAGGCGCCCGTTGTTTCGGCCGTGCCCATTCCGGGTGAAGTCACGCTGGCACCGCCGGTCGGGCGTCTGCGCCCGCTGGCCGAACGTGCCATCATGCCTGCCAAGCCGCTGCGTCCCACACCCGCGCCTGCCAGCCGCCCTGCGGCTGATGCAGCGGGTGCCGCCGATAAGGACGGTGCCGCCCAGACCCTGCGCCTGCGTGGTGGCCGTGGTGCCGAGAGTGAAGACGAGCAGCGTCGCAGCAGCCCGTCTCGCAAGGTGGTGCCGAGCAACCGTAAGAGCAACAGCGGCGGTCGCAAGGCTGATACCGGTGGTGGGCGTCGTGCGGGTCGTATTGACGTGCAGGCCGCGATCGAAGGGGATGATGACAAGACCCGTTCGCTCGCCTCCGTGCGTCGTCAGCGTGAACGTGAACGCCGTCAGGCCGAGCTGGAACGCCTGCGCTCCGATCAGGTGAAGGTCGTGCGCGATGTTATTCTGCCCGAAACGATTACGGTGCAGGAACTCGCCAACCGTATGGCCGCCCGTCAGGGTGAGGTTATCAAGGCGCTCATGAAAATGGGTGTCATGGCGACGGTAACGCAGTCGATCGACGCCGATACGGCGGAACTGGTGGTTGAAGAATTCGGCCACCGCGTGCGCCGCGTGTCTGAAGCCGACGTGGAACTGGGTATCGAGGGTGTGGAAGACACGCCTGAGGAAATGGTTCTGCGTGCACCTGTCGTGACGGTCATGGGTCATGTCGACCACGGTAAGACCTCTCTGCTCGATGCGCTGCGCACCACGGATGTGGCTGCTGGCGAAGCGGGTGGCATTACCCAGCATATTGGTGCCTATCAGGTTACGCTAGCTTCGGGTTCGAAGATCACCTTCCTTGATACACCCGGACATGAAGCGTTTACGGCCATGCGTGCCCGTGGCGCGTCCATGACTGACGTGGTGGTGCTGGTGGTGGCAGCGGATGACGGCGTGATGCCGCAGACGATCGAAGCCATCAAGCATGCCAAGGCCGCCAACGTGCCGATGATTGTTGCCATCAACAAGATCGACAAGCCCGGTGCGAAGCCTGAACGGGTCTGCCAGGAACTGCTCCAGCACGAGATCGTGGTGGAATCCCTCGGTGGCGATGTGCAGGATATTCAGGTCTCGGCTCTCAAGCGGACTGGTCTGGACAAGCTGGAAGAAGCCATTCTGCTTCAGGCGGAAATTCTGGAACTGCGGGCTAACCCCGATCGTCCGGGCGAAGGCTCCGTGATCGAAAGCCGTCTGGATCGTGGCCGTGGCTCCGTTGCTTCGGTGCTGGTCCAGAAGGGCACCCTGCGCAAGGGCGATATCGTTGTGGCCGGGTCCGAATGGGGTCGTGTCCGTGCGCTGGTCAATGACCACGGTGCACAGGTGGATGCGGCTGGCCCGTCTATGCCGGTGGAAATTCTTGGTCTGTCCGGTGTGCCGGCGGCTGGGGCACCGTTTGTGGTGGTCGATAACGAAAACCGTGCGCGTGAAATTTCCGAGTTCCGTCAGCGTAAGCTCAAGGAACATCAGGTAGCCGGTCAGGTTGCCGCACGCGGCACGCTTGATCAGATGCTGGCCCGTATTCAGGCAGGCGATCAGAAGGAAGTTTCCGTTCTGATCAAGGCCGACGTGCAGGGTTCGGCGGAAGCGCTTCAGGTTACGGTGCTGAAACTGGCCAACGAGGAAGTGGGCGTGCGCGTTCTCAACGCCTCGGTCGGCCAGATTACGGAAAGCGATGTGCAGCTTGCCAAGGCGTCTGATGCCGTTATCGTGGCGTTCAATGTGCGCGCCACGGTGCAGGCTCGCCAGCTTGCGCAGCGTGAAGGTGTCGATATCCGCTACTACTCCATCATCTATCAGGTGGCGGACGATGTGGAAGCACTGGTGCGCGGCAAGCAGGCGCCCAAGCATCGCGAGAAGTTCCTTGGCTATGCCGAAATCCGCAGGGTTTTCGAAATCAGCAAGATCGGCAAGGTCGCGGGTTGCTATGTTACCGAAGGCGTGGTCAAGCGCGGTTGCGGCGTGCGTCTGCTGCGTGATGGCGTTGTGATCCATGAAGGTGACCTGAGCCAGCTCAAGCGCTTCAAGGACGATGTCAAGGAAGTGGCGCGCTCGTACGAATGCGGCCTGTCTTTTGCCGGGTATAATGACCTGCGCGAAGGCGATGTCGTTGAGTGCTTCGAAAGCGAACTGGTTCCGGCATGAGCCGACGGAACGGAACAAACGGCAAGACAGGAGGACCGGCGGGGTATCTCGCCGGTCTTTCAACATCAGGCCCCTCACAGCGTCAGTTGCGCGTAGGTGAGGAAGTCCGGCGTGTGCTGGCCGAAGTCTTTGCGCGTTCGGCTTTTCGTGATCCCGAACTGGCTGGTGTGTCCATTACCGTGACAGAAGTCCGGCTTTCGCCCGATTTCCGGCATGCCACGGTTTTTGTCACCCGTCTGGGCCGGAGCGATGTCGAGGTTCTGCTGCCCGCTCTCAAGCGGGTAGCTCCTTGGCTGCGTACGCAGCTTGCCCACACCCTACGGATCCGTACGGTGCCGGAGCTGCATTTTCAGGCCGATACGGCGCTGGATACGGCCATGCATGTCGATACGCTGCTGCGTCTGCCTGAGGTCCAGCGTGACCTTGGCTCCGAAGCGGCTGACGAGGTCGATGAGGATGACGAGGAAGATACCGCGCGCTGAGCCGCGTGCGGTAGTCTTACGGTTTTATCCATACTCTGTGGCCCGGCTGGGTCTGCTCAGGTTTTTTCCACATCATATAGCCCCGTGGGCCTTGCCCGAGTTGGCCCTGCGGGATTTCGCGTTCCGGCAGAGGCTAGGTGCTTGGGCCTTTGTGTGCTAGAACAAGGCCGTGCATGCCGTGGCAACCGGCTTGCGGACAGACCAGGCGTGATGCTCGCGCCGTTTGACGGAACGGATGAACCTTGACCGAGATTTCTGACCAAGCCGGATCACCGGAACCTTCAGACCTGCTGCCTGTGACCATTGAGGAGGAAATGCGTTCCTCCTACCTCGCTTATGCGATGTCGGTCATTGTCAGCCGCGCGTTGCCCGATGTGCGCGACGGTCTGAAACCCGTGCACAGGCGTATTCTTTACGCCATGCACGAAAGTGGGTTCACCCACGACAAGCCCTATCGCAAGTCCGCCCGTGCGGTGGGTGACGTGATGGGTAAATACCATCCGCATGGTGACTCCTCGATTTACGAGGCCATGGTGCGTATGGCGCAGTCGTGGTCCATGCGTGTGCGTCTGATAGACGGGCAGGGAAATTTTGGCTCGGTTGACGGCGATAGCCCGGCGGCCATGCGTTATACCGAAGCGCGGCTGGCCAAGTCTTCCACCTTCCTGCTGGATGATATTGACCGTGACACGGTTGATTTCCAGCCCAACTATGATGAAAGCGAGCATGAGCACGGTTCTGCCCGCAGCCTTCCCCAACCTGCTTATCAACGGTGCGACCGGGATTGCGGTGGGTATGGCCACCAATATTCCTACGCATAATCCGGGCGAGGTCATAGACGCCACGCTGGCGCTGGTTGCTAATCCGGCTCTTTCGCTTGAAGAGCTGATGGAGCATGTGCCGGGGCCGGATTTCCCCACAGGTGGCACCATTCTGGGGCGTTCGGGTATCCGCAGCGCCTATACGACGGGGCGTGGTTCCATCATCATCCGCGCCAAGGCCGAGATTGAGGAAATCCGCAAGGATCGCAAAGCCATTGTGGTGAGCGAAATTCCTTATCAGGTGAACAAGGCCACCCTGCAGGAACGTATCGCTGAACTGGTGCGCGGCAAGCAGATCGAAGGCATTGCCGATATCCGTGACGAGTCCGACCGTTCGGGCATGCGGGTGGTGATCGAGATCAAGCGTGATGCAACGCCTGAGGTGGTCCTTAACCAGCTTTATCGCTTTACTCAGCTTCAGACATCGTTTGGCGTGAACATGCTGGCCCTTGATGGCGGCCAGCCGCGCCTGATGGGGCTGAAAGATGTGCTGGAGGCATTTATTGCCTTCCGTGAGGAAGTCATTCTGCGTCGCTCGCGCTTTGAGCTGGGCAAGGCGCGTGACCGCGGGCACATTCTGGTGGGTCTGGTCATTGCGGTGGCCAATATTGATGCGGTGATCGCACTGATCCGCGCGGCGCCGGATGCCGCCAGCGCGCGTGAAGCGCTGATGTCCGCTACGTGGGATGCAGGCGAGATCGAACCGCTGCTGGCGCTCATTCATGATGACGGCAACGTGGTGGTGGATGGTCGGGTGCGCCTGACTGAAGCGCAGGCCCGTGGTATTCTGGAACTGCGCCTGCAGCGCCTGACCGGCCTTGAGCGCGACAAGATCCAGCAGGAACTGTCGGATGTGGCAACCCGCATCAACGAACTGCTCCTGATTATCGGCAGCCGCCCCCGCCGCATGGAAGTGCTGTGCGAGGAATTGCAGCGCGCCCGTGCCGAACTGGCAACGCCGCGCATGACCGATATTGCCGAATATGATGGCGATCAGGATGATGAGAGCCTGATCGAGCCGGGGCAGATGGTTGTGACCATCACGCGTGATGGCTTTATCAAGCGCACCCCGCTGGATGTATTCCGCGCCCAGAACCGTGGTGGCCGTGGCCGCACGGGGGCTGGTACGCGCGGTGATGATATCGTGGTGCGTTCCTTTAATGCCCATACCCATCAGTGGGTCATGTTCTTCTCTTCAGGTGGCAAGGTGTACCGCGAGAAGGTCTGGCGTCTGCCAGAGGCGGGGCCTGCGGCCAAGGGCCGTGCTCTGGTCAACCTGCTGCCCGATCTGGGCGGGGATGCCATTACCGCCGTGTTGCCCCTGCCGCAGGATGAAGGGTTGTGGGAAAGCCTGCACTTGGTCTTTGCCACGGCCAGTGGGCATGTGCGCCGGAACAGGCTGAGCGATTTCCGCAATATCCGTTCTTCCGGCATGATCGCCATGAAACTTGATGAAGGTGACAGCCTGATTGGTGTTGCCACCTGTCGCGAAGGGCAGGATGTGTTTCTGGCTACAAAGGGCGCGCGCTGCATCCGCTTCCAGATTACGGATGACACCCTGCGTGTATTCGCCGGGCGTGGTTCTTCGGGCGTGCGCGGTATCCGCCTTGCTTCGGGCGACCGGGTGATCAGCCTTGCGGTGCTCAACCATGTTGACGCTACGGTGGAGGAGCGCAGTGCTTATCTGCGCATGGCCAATGCCCGCCGCCGTGCTGAAAATGCAGCCGAAGCCGGGGATGAGGCTGCTGATGAGGCCGATCTGGCTACAACGGTGGAAGAGGGTGAGGATGAAACCGTATCCGACACCACCGTGCTGTCGGCCGAGCGCTTTGCACAGCTTGAGGCAGCAGAGGAAATTCTGCTGATCGTGAGCGATGGTGGGTTTGGCCGTCGTTCCTCCGCTTATGATTACCGTGTCAGCGGGCGTGGTGGTCAGGGCATTACCAACATGACTTTCTCTGCCTCCAAGCGGGGAACCGAGGTTGCGGCAACCCTGCCGGTTCTGGCGGGCACGGATGTCATGCTGGTGACGGATGGCGGGCGGCTTATCCGCGTGCCGGTCGATCAGGTGCGGGTCATGTCCCGTCAGGCTAGCGGTGTGACCGTACTGCGCCTGAATGATAGCGAGCGTATTACCAGTGTATTCCCTGTTATGGATGACGGGGATGATGAGGGTGAGGACGGTGCTCAGGAAAGCGGAGCGGATTCCGGCGCATGATAGCCAGACCAGCCGTGGCGCGCCGGGTCGGTTTTTACGCCGGTACGTTTGATCCGGTCACGACCGGGCATCTGGACGTGATCGAACGGGCGGCGCGGTTGGTTGACCGTCTGGTGATCGGGGTTGCGCACAACCCCGGTAAAAATCCACTCATGCCGGTGGATGAGCGCATGCTCTGCGTGGAAGAGGCCTTGCCTTCCATACGCCAGCGGACTGGTTCGGATATTGTGGTGGTGTCGTTTCATTCCTTGCTGGTGGAAGCCGTGCGGGCCAATGGCGCGACATTGATTTTCCGGGGTCTGCGGGTCTTGTCTGATTTTGACTATGAAATTCAGATGAGTGGGGTCAACCGCAGGCTGGATGGCGGGATTGAAACGGTTTTTCTGATGGCATCAGAAAGAACCCAGTTCATATCGTCCCGTCTGGTTAAGGAAATAGCCAGTTATAAAGGCGATATTTCCGAATTTGTAACACCGGCCACGCAGGCGCGCCTTCTGGCGCGGCTGGCCATGCGTGCGGGTTGAAAACCGATAACGTGTCATGGGTGTTGCTGTTATCTGCAACAGGAGAAACCTGATGTCTGAAAATACCACTGAAGACCTGATCTACATGGATGTGCCCGCCGGGCGCGTTGTCATTCGTCTGCGTCCGGATATCGCGCCCAAGGCGGCGGAACGTATTCGCACGCTGGCCGAGCAGGGCTTTTACGATAACGTGCCGTTCCATCGGGTGATTTCCGGCTTTATGGCGCAGGGTGGCGACCCCACGGGCACGGGCATGCATGGCAGCGACCTGCCTGACCTGCCGGCAGAATTCACCACCAAGGCTAAGTTCGAGCGTGGCACCATCGGCATGGCCCGCACGGCTGATCCGAACAGCGCCAACAGCCAGTTTTTTATCATGTTCGAACCTTCTCCCCATCTTGATGGCCAGTACACCATCGTGGGTGAAGTGATCGAAGGCATGGAAAACGTGGATAAGATCAAGCGTGGCGCAGGGGGTTCGGGCACGGTGAGCGACCCTGACCGTATTGCGCGCATGCGTCCGGCTGGGGCCGAGGGCTGAGTTTTCAGCCCTCCCTTGCTGGGATGATATGTTGAAAAAATGCCGGAGCCATATGGGGCTCCGGCATTTTTTATGGCATGTGCCGGGTGCTAACCGTGCTGGCGATAGGTCAGGGCGGGTGCCTGCTGGGTATAATCCTGTTGTGGCAGAAGAAACTGGCGCACCAGTTCATTGAGTTTCTGGCTTTCCACGGCAAGGCTGCGGGATGTCGCGTTGAATTCCTCGCCCATGGCGGCGTTTTGCTGCGTGGTGCGGTCAAGCTGCGTAACAGTGGTGTTGATGGAGGCAAGGCTTGAGGACTGCTCGGCAGCGGACTGGGCTATGGCGTCCAGATGGCTGGCAATCTGGCTTATAAAATCGGTGATGGTGCGCAGGGTCTGGCTGCTCTCGCGCACACGTTCCGAACCTTCCTTGACATCGGTAACGGTTTTTTGGATCAGACCGCGAATATCGCGTGCAGCTTCGCTGCTGCGCTGGGCAAGGGCGCGCACTTCGCTGGCGACAACGGCAAAACCCCGCCCGACCTCTCCGGCTCGTGCGGCTTCCACGCTGGCGTTGAGGGCAAGCACATTGGTCTGAAAGGCAATGCTGTCGATCACGTCCACAATGGAGGCAATTTCGGCTGAGCCGCTTTCCATATGGTGCATGGAGGTTTCGGTATCATGGGCAATTCTGGCCGATGTGGTAGCGGCTTCGCGCGCCTGTGTGCCGATCTGGCGCGCTTCTTCCGAACGCTGGGCAGCTTGGGCAACGCTATTGGTAATCTGGGCAATGGCGGTTGCCGTCTGCTCAAGCGATGAGGCCTGCGTTTCTGTGCGGTGGGCGAGGTGGTCTGCCCCCGTGGCGAGTTCCTGCGTGCCGTTGCTGATGGTGTGTACCGCGTCAGACATCTGGGAGAAGGTTGCGGCAAGCTGTTCGAGAGACTGGTTGAAATCATGCCGCAGGGGTTCGAATTCGGCTGAAAAACGGCTGTCGAGCTGAAAGGATAGGTCGCCCCCGGCCATGCGGCGCAACCCGGAGGCCAGACCGCTGGTGGCGGTGTGCAAGCGCTGGGTGGCATCGGATTCCGCTTTGGCCTGGATGCTCAGCCTGTCGGCTTCGGCCTGCTCACGCTGGATTTTGGCTTCCTGTTCCAGTTGGTGTTTTTCGATAATGCCTGAGCGGAAGATGTTCAGGGAGCGCGCAATGGCGCCAATTTCGTCGCGGCGGTTGGTAAACTGGGAGGGGGTCTGGGTATCGCCTCCGGCCAGCCGGGTAATCAGGATATTGATAGCGCGTAGCGGGCGCAGGATATTGTAGATAACCACCACACCTGAGAGCACCATAATGGCGGCCAGAGCTGCATAGGCGTAATAAACGCGCCAGAGCGTGGTCTGGTAAGTGGTTCTGGAATCCTGTGCGTAGGTAACGGCCTGTTCCGTACTGAAGGTGGATAGGGCGGCCAGTGCGGATGAAACGCTTTCCTCCAGATCGCGCAGGCGCGAACCGGCGGCTATGGCGCTGCTGCGCTCGGTGGTGGCGGACCAGTTTTTGAATGTTTCGTCGTGATCGGTCTTGTAGGCGGTCCATTTGTCTTTTAGCGCGCCATAAAGGGTTTTTTCACGCGCGGAATGGGCAAGTGGGGCATAGGCGTCGATTGTGTCGGTCACTTCCTGCTCGACGGCATCTGAAAGGGCCGCCTGCGTTTGCAGCGTATCCGGCGTGGTGGCGGCAAGCTGTTCGGTTTCCGCCGTGTAGAAAGTACGCAAAAGTTCGTCGATCGGGCCTATGGCTTTGATGCTGCTCAGGGACCTGCTGTTGATTTCTTCCATACGGTTGTTGACGAGTGTCAGCCCGTGGACCGAATACAGGCCCGCCACGATACACGCACTGGCGACAAGGAGCTGAACCAGCCCCAGCGAGGCTTTGATGCCGAGTGGCCGCAAGGTTTTACCTCATCCAGATGGATGCGTGCCCAGATGCGGTGTCCCTGCGCGCCGGGGCCTGTCTGACGACCCGGACCGGCGCGGGATCAAAGGGTGCAGGTGGCCGTGCAGGCACGCAAAATGTTTCTACTTCGGAATGTCTTACTCAAACGCGTATCAGGTTTTGGAACCGGCTGGCCATCCATAATAAGACATATTCATTGTCTGGAACGGACACCCGGCGATTTGATCGGATGGTACGTGCCCAGTTTATGCGGGCTGGGGTGCCTTAGTGTTCGGGAAGGCGCCTGTCCTGCTGCACAACCGGCCTGATGGCAAAGTTGCTCTGTATGCGCACGACACCGGGCATGCGCGAGAGTTCTTCCTTGTGAATGCGTTCGTAGTCCTGCATGTCGCGCGCTTCCACCCGCAGCAGGTAATCGGCATCGCCTGTCATCAGATAGCATTCGCGCACGTCCGGGCATTCACGGATACGGCTTTCAAAACGGCGCAGGCATTCCTCCGTCTGGCGTTCGAGCGTGATCTGGACAATGACGGTCGCGAGTTGGGGCGCGTTACGCCGCGCGATAATGGCTTGATAGCCGCGGATAATCCCTTCCTCCTCCAGCCTGCGGACACGACGCAGACAGGAGGAGGGAGACAGCCCGATACGCTCGGCCAGTTCGGCATTGCTCAGGCGGCCATTGTGGCGGAGATGGCGGAGAATGGCATCGGTTATCGGGTCTGGCATGATCTGTCTTTTTTGCCAATTTTGTGCATGATTATTCTAAAATAAAGCAATTATGGCACATCATGCAACAAATTGACGGGATATACCATGCGCTGTGGATTACACTTTACGGTATGGCAATAAAAGACGGATGGAACTCGTGACAACCGCCTTCCCCCCTTCCAGTGCTGGCTGGCCCGCATCGCGCGCGGGCGCGGTGCTGAGCATCGATCTGGCGGCGCTGGCTGCCAATTACCGGCTGGTGGCCGGGCAGGCTGCCGGTGCTGTGTGTGCGGCCGTAGTCAAGGCGGATGCCTACGGGCTGGGGGTGGCGCAGGTTGCCCCTGTTCTGGAGCAGGCCGGTGCACGCCAGTTTTTTGTGGCCCATGTGGATGAAGGGCTGGAACTGCGTGCGCATGTCAGTGCCGGGGCAGGTATTACGGTTCTGCATGGACCACGCCCCGATGCGGTCAAGGCCTGTCTGGCTGGGGGGCTGCGGCCCGTACTGAACAGCCTTGAGCAGATCGGCTGGGTACGGCAGGCAGCCCGTGCCACAGGGCGTGGTGTCGGGGTTGTGCTCCAGCTTGATACGGGCATGTCGCGTTTTGGCCTGTCCGAGGCGGATGTGGCGGAACTGGCCAGCACACCAGCCCTGCTGGAAGGGCTGCATGTGGAACTGATCATGAGCCATCTGGCCTGTGCCGATACCCCGGCAGACCCGGCCAATGCCATGCAGGCGGCGTGCCTGCGGCGGATGGCGGCCATGCTGCCCCCCGCACCGCTGAGCCTTGCGGCCTCCTCGGGTATTTTTCTGGGGCCTGCCTATCATTTTGACCTCGTGCGGCCGGGCGCAGCCCTGTACGGCGTGGCCCCCAACCGCGAAAGCTCCGGCCTGCTGCGGCCGGTGGTGGGGCTGAGTGCCCATGTGCTGCAGATCCGCACACTCCAGTCGGGAGACCGCGTGGGTTATGGCCTGACATGGCAGGCCAGTGCGCCCCGGCGTGTGGCGACAATTGCCGCAGGCTACGCGGACGGGCAGGCCCGCCATGGGGCCGGGCAGCAATGTGCATGGTTCAGGGGGCAACGCCTGCCTGTGCTGGGGCGTATTTCCATGGATTCCATGACTGTGGACATTACGGATGTTCCTCAAGGCCAGCTCGAGGTGGATGGCATGGTGGACCTGCTGAACCCCGGTTACGGCGTGGATGCGCTGGCCGAAGCGCAGGGAACCATTGGTTATGAAATCCTGACATCGCTCGGGCGTCGTTATCACCGTGTTTATACGGATGGCGCGTGTGCCGCGGAGCATTCGCACGCAGGAGAAGGAGCGCGCGCATGAAGGTTCTTGTTCTGGGAAGTGGCGTGGTGGGGGTTACCTCCGCCTGGTATCTAGCGCAGGCTGGGCATGAGGTTACGGTGGTGGACCGCCAGCCGGGACCGGGGCTGGAAACCAGCTTTGCCAATGCAGGGCAGGTCTCGCCCGGTTATTCCGCACCATGGGCGGGGCCGGGTGTGCCGCTCAAATGCGTGCGCTGGTTGCTGATGAAGTATCGCCCCTTTGTGTTCTGGCCGCTGCCCGATCCGTATCTGTGGCGCTGGCTGGCGGCAACGCTGGAAAACTGCACGGCTGCTGCCTATGACCGCAACAAGGGTCGTATGGTGCGGCTGGCGGAATACAGCCGCGATGTCATGCTCGACCTGCGCGCCCAGACAGGCATTGCGTATGATGACCGTCAGCAGGGCACGTTGCAGGTGTTCCGCACCCGCAAGCAGCTTGACGGTATTGCGGGCGATCTGGCTGTGCTCAATCAGTATGGTGTGCCGTACGAGGTGCTGGATACGCAGGGCTGCGTGCGGGCCGAGCCGGGTCTGGCCCAGTCCAGCCACAAGATTGTGGGCGGGCTGCGCCTGCCGGGTGATGAAACGGGTGATGCCTTCAAGTTCAGCCAGCGGCTGGCTGAAATGGCGCAGGCGCAGGGTGTAACCTTCCGCTACAATACGGCCATCAGGCGGCTGCGCTCCGAAGGTGGGCGTATCAGCGGGGTGGAAACGGCGCAGGGCCTGTTGACGGCAGATGCCTATGTGCTGGCGCTGGGCAGCTACTCTCCGGCATTGCTGCGGCCGCTGGGCATCAGGCTGCCGGTTTATCCGGTCAAGGGCTATTCGCTCACGGCCCCCATTACGGATGAAAGTCGCGCCCCGGTTTCCACCATCATGGATGAAACCTTCAAGATCGGGATTACCCGTCTGGGCGACCGGGTGCGGGTTGGGGGCACGGCAGAACTGGCGGGTTTCAACCTGCGGCTGCGCGAGCCCCGGCGGGTAACGCTGGAACATTCGGTGTCCGACCTGTTTGCCGGAAGCTGTAACCCCTCGGAGGCGCAGTTCTGGACCGGGCTGCGCCCCATGACACCGGATGGCACGCCTGTTATCGGCCGTACGGCGCTTGATAACCTGTATCTTAATACCGGCCATGGAACACTGGGCTGGACCATGGCCTGTGGCTCGGGGCGGGTGCTGGCGGATGTGATGTCGGGCCGCAAACCCGATATTGCGGCGGATGACCTAGCGATCACGCGTTATTTTTCCTGAACCTGCCTGCATAAAGTGCAGGTCGGGCGGAGGGTGTGAACACCCCGCGCTGTTTACGGCGCGCGGGGGTTACGCAATAAGGGCGGCTCCGGCTTTCGCCCCCTTACCCTCCAGTTCCTGAGGCTCCATGATCCGTCTCGACTCCATCAGCAAGCATAATGGCCATCGTGTTATCTTTATCGAGGCCTCGGCAGCGCTTCAGAAAGGCGAGAAAATCGGGCTGGTGGGGCCGAATGGTGCGGGCAAAACCACGTTGTTTCGCCTGATCACCGGTCAGGAAGAACCCGACGAAGGCAATGTCCTGACTGACCGGGGCGTGACAGTCGGGTTTTTCAATCAGGATGTGGCGAAATGGCCGGCCGCAGTGCCGTGGCCGAGGTGATGGACGGCGCAGGCCCGGTGGCTGAGGTCGGGGCTGAGCTGGCCGAGCTGGAATCCGCCATGGCTGACCCCGAGCGGTTTGACGAGCTTGACACCATTCTGGAACGGTTTGGCGAGGTGCAGGCCCGTTTTGAGGAACTGGGGGGCTACGCGCTGGACGGGCGCGCGCGTGAAGTGCTGCACGGGCTGGGTTTCAGCCAGGACATGATGGATGGCGATGTCGGGCGTCTTTCCGGTGGGTGGAAAATGCGCGTGGCGCTGGCGCGAATCCTGCTGATGAAGCCCGATGTGATGCTGCTGGACGAACCAAGCAACCATCTTGATCTGGAAAGCCTGATCTGGCTGGAGCAGTTTCTGGCCGGGTATGATGGCGCGCTGCTGATGACATCGCATGACCGCGCGTTCATGAACCGTATCATTAACAAGGTGATCGAGATCGATGGGGGCGTGCTGTCGAGCTATTCGGGCGATTACGAGTTTTACGAACAGCAGCGCGCACTGAACGAAAAGCAGCAGCAGGCGCAGTTTGACCGCCAGCAGGCCATGCTGGCCAAGGAAGTCGCGTTTATCGAGCGCTTCAAGGCACGGGCCTCGCATGCCGCACAGGTGCAAAGCCGTGTCAAAAAACTGGACAAGATCGACCGGGTTGAACCGCCAAAGCGCCGTCAGGCGGTAAGCTTCACCTTCCCATCCGCTCCGCGCTCGGGCGATTCCGTGGTGAACCTGCGCGGGGTGGACAAGGCTTATGGTAGCCGGGTGATCTATCAGGGGCTCGACCTGCTCATCCGCCGTCAGGAGCGCTGCTGTGTGCTGGGGGTGAACGGGGCGGGTAAATCAACCTTGCTCAAGCTCGTGACAGGCACCACCGAGCCCGATGCCGGAACGGCCACGCTGGGTGGCAGTGTTAAAATGGGGTATTTTGCCCAGCACGCCATGGACCTGCTGAACGGCGAGCGTACGGTTCTTGAAACCCTGAACGATGCCTTTCCACTGGCCCCGCAGAGTGCGCTGAGGACACTGGCGGGCAGCTTTGGTTTTTCGGGTGATGACGTGGACAAGCTGTGTCGCGTTCTGTCCGGTGGAGAAAAAGCCCGGCTGGTTCTGGCCGTGATGCTGTATGACCCACCGAATTTTCTGGTGCTGGACGAACCGACCAACCATCTCGATATCGCCACCAAGGAAATGCTGATCGCGGCGCTGGCCGATTACGATGGCACCATGCTGTTTGTCTCCCATGACCGGCATTTTCTGGCTGCATTGTCCAACCGTGTGCTCGAACTCACACCTGAAGGCCTGCATCGTTACGATGGCGGCTATACGGAATACGTGGCTCGTACTGGCCGCGAAGCGCCCGGTCTGCACGAATGACATCTTCACACCATAATGTTTCTTGAAAGAGATATTAATGGATGTGGGGTTTGACGTGCGGATATAACAAAAAGAAAAAAATAATGCCGATGGTAAGAGTGTAGTAAGTGCCGCCTTCGGGCGCGCTTGCGGTGACGCTGCGCGTGCGCGGCACTGCATCATAACAGAGATACGGGCAGAGTATGAAGCTGGACAGATGTTCCCCGCGCAGGCGGGGCCGGAGTGGGGCGCTTACGTTCCTGAACATGGTTCTGACGGTATCGGGGCTGGGGGCCTCGGCCTTTGGCGCAGGGAGTGCCTCTTCTGTCTGGGCGGCTACGGCGCAGGACACACCGGCGGCTCCGGTTGCGGCAGCCGCTCCGGCTGTAGCGGCGCAGGCCCCGGTTAAGGGACCGGCCCCGGCTGCATCTCAGGGCGCAGAGCGGGCCACCGCACAGGGTACAGAACCCCATCCGCTACCACCCGGTGGCATGGTGCATGCCCATGATGGCCGCAGGGGTATCAGTGCGACGGATGTCGCGCTGATGAAGGATCTGGAATACCGGACATTCCGCTGGTTCTGGGATTCAGCCGACCCGGTTACGGGGCTGGTGCCGGATCGCTACCCATCCGACCAGACCCAGTCGAGCGTTGCTTCTGTCGGGTTCGGGCTGACGGCTTATGGTATTGGGGTGACGCGCGGTTATGTTACGCGTGAGCAGGCAGTGGAGCGCACCCTGCGTGTGCTGCGTACCATGGTGCGGCTGCCACAGAACGCCACGCCCATGCAGGCGGGCGGGTATCATGGTTTCTTCTATCATTTCCTCGATCATCGCACGGGGCTGCGTTTCAATACCGATACCGAGCTTTCCAGCATCGATACGGCGCTGCTGATGCAGGGCGTGCTGTTTGCCAGCAGCTTCTACACGAAGGATACGGTGTCTGAGCGGGAAATCCGCGATCTGGCCGATACCCTGTTCAACCGGGTTGACTGGCGGTGGATGCTGCGCCCGGATAACCGGCTGAGCATGGGCTGGTCGCCCGAGCATGGCTTTTTGTCCAATTACTGGGAAGGCTATAGCGAAGGCATGATGCTGTATGTGCTGGGCCTTGGCGCAAGCCACTCGGCACTGGACCCGGTATCATGGCAGGCTTGGATCGCCACCAACGACAAGCGCTGGGGTGAGTCCTACGGGCAGACTTTCCTTAATTTCGCGCCACTTTTTGGCCACCAGTACACGCATGCATGGATTGACTTCCGGGGTATTCGCGATGACTGGAACCGCGAAAAAGGGATCGACTATTTCGAAAATAGTCGCCGCGCGGTGTATGCCCAGCGTTCATATGCCCAGCATAACCCGGGGCATTGGCAGGATTACAGTAGCAACATCTGGGGCCTGACAGCCAGTGATGGCCCAGCGGATACCGTGCGCCATGAAGACGGGCAGGACCGGCATTTCATGGCCTATTCCGCGCGTGGTGTGGGGCGTGATTATACGCTGGATGATGGCACTTTGGCCCCGACTGCTGCTGGTGGCTCGGTAGCTTTCGCGCCTGAAATTGCTATCCGTGCCCTGCGGTCCATGAAGGACAAATACGGCATGCGTATCTACGGCCAGTATGGTTTTGTGGATGCGTTCAACCCCAGCTACCATGATGACGGCCAGAAGAATTTCTGGGCTGATAACACCTATATAGGCATCGATCAGGGGCCGATCCTGCTGATGACCGAAAACTGGCGTAGTGGGCTGGTGTGGAACACCATGAAGCATAACCCTGTTATCCGGCAGGGGCTGCTGCGTGCCGGGTTTACTGGTGGGTGGCTGGGCAATGCGCCGCATGAAGCCGTAACCCCCGCGACCGGCCAGCACGCAGGTCTGTCTTCTCCCAAAACAGGCAACCACGCCTGATAAAAAACAGGCCCCCCGCATCTGTGCCAGCAAGGCTGCAGGTGCGGGGGGCCGTTATTTTTCGCCGGGCGTAAGGCTCAGCCCTGATACGAGGCGATCTCGATCAGGTTTTCATCCGGGTCGTGGCAGTAAACAGAGGTGATCGGGCCAATGGCGCCAAGCCGCGCAACCGGCCCTTCCACCACTGTCACCCCGCAGATTTTCAGATGTTCGATAACATCCGCGCTGGTAATGGCGGTAATGAAGCACAGGTCGTTACCGCCGGGCAGGGCGTGGGTTGCCGTATCCCAGCCTTGCGCGTCATGGGGGCGCAGGTTGAGTTTCTGCCCCCCGAAACGCAGGGCCGTGCGGTTATTGCGTCCGTATTCCTCCCGGTCCATGCCCAGCACGCGCTGGTACCATGACGCGGAGATTTCAAGGTCGCGGACTGTCAGGACAACATGGTCAAGACGATCAACAGTGAAACGCATGTGGCCGCACCACTCCTTTTGCTGGGGCTGCCCATCCGCCGGGGAGGCAGTGGGCAGGGCAGGGGTTACAACTCAGCGTAGAAGTCGTTGCCTTTGTCATCAATAACAATAAAGGCCGGGAAATCTTCCACTTCGATTTTCCAGACCGCTTCCATACCCAGTTCGGGGTATTCCAGCACTTCAACCTTGCGGATGCAGTCTTTGGCCAGACGCGCTGCCGGGCCACCAACGGAGCCGAGGTAGAAACCGCCATATTTCTGGCAGGCATCGCGCACGGCCTTGGAACGGTTGCCCTTGGCCAGCATGACATAGGAGCCACCATTGGCCTGTAGCTCGTCCACGTAGGAATCCATGCGCCCTGCGGTGGTGGGGCCAAAGGAGCCGGTGGGCATGCCCTCGGGCGTTTTGGCCGGGCCCGCGTAATAGACCGGGTGGTTTTTCAGATAATCGGGCAGGCCTTCGCCCTTTTGCAGCCGTTCGCGGAACTTGGCATGTGCAATGTCGCGCGCCACCACCACGGTGCCGCTCAGTGCCAGCCGGGTCTTGACCGGGTATTGCGACAGCTCACGGCGGATTTCGTCCATGGGGCGGTTGAGGTCGATCTTGATCGCCTCGCCTTCAAGGTGCTCATCCGTGGTTTCGGGCAGGAAGCGTGCCGGGTCGTGCTCAAGCTGTTCGAGAAAGAAGCCGTCTGCCGTAATGCGGGCTTTCACCTGCCGGTCAGCCGAGCAGGACACGCCCATGCCCACGGGCAGCGAGGCCCCATGGCGTGGCAGGCGGACGATTCGCACATCATGGCAGAAATACTTACCGCCGAACTGCGCCCCAATGCCCAGCTTGCGGGTCAGCTCCAGCACCTTGCGTTCCATGTCCACATCACGGAAGGCATGGCCGGTGGGGCTGCCAGAGGTGGGCAGGCTGTCATACCAGTGGGTGGAGGCGAGCTTGACGGTCTTGAGCGTCTGCTCGGCTGACATGCCGCCAATGACAATGGCAGATGGTAAGGCGGACAGGCCGAGGTGCCCAGTGTGCGGATTTTCGTATCCAGCCACGAGAGCAGCTGCGCTTCGGAACCCAGCAGGGCGCGCGTTTCCTGAAACAGGAAGGTCTTGTTGGCCGAGCCACCGCCCTTGGCGACGAACATCAGCTCGAAGCTCTCATCATGCTCACCGGCGGGGGAGGCAAAGATGTCGCACTGGACCGGCAGGTTGGTGCCGGTGTTCTTTTCCTCGAACATGCTCAGCGGCGCCATTTGCGAATAGCGCAGGCTGGTGCGGGTGTAGGTATCGTATACCCCGCGCGAGAAGGCGATTTCCTCGTTGCCTTCCACCCACAGCCGCTGGCCTTTTTTGCCGAACACAATAGCCGTGCCGGTATCCTGACACATGGGCAGGATGCCACCCGCCGCGATACAGGCATTTTGCAGCAGGTCCATCGCCACGAAGCGGTCATTGTCCGAGGCTTCGGGGTCCTTGAGGATGGCGGCCAGTTTTTCCAGATGCGAGGCACGCAGGAAATGCGCCACTTCGTGGAAGGCCTGTGCCGTCAGCTCGCTCAGGGCTTCGGGGGTGACATGCACAACCGTCTTGCCGCCGCATTGCGAGGTGCTGACCCCGTCAATATCGAGCTTGCGGTATTGGGTTGTATCTTCCCCGAGCGGGAAAACAGGGGTGTACACGAAGTCTGGCAGGGGGGGGCGGGGGGGCTTGGTGGTCATGACTGTTTTCTTGTTCTCCGTTGGCCCGGCCCAGGCCCCTGACTGTCAGGCACCGGGGTCAGGCCGGTGATGGGCCTTTCCTGCGGAATGCGTCAAGGCTGACAACCTGCGAGGCTGCCTCACCCTGTGTTTCCGCCCCGGACTCTTCGGGCGTGTGCTCTTCGTGCGCTTCTTCAGCGGCTTCGTCCTCCAGTTCCTCAGCCGCGAATTGCAGGCTGAAGCCGATGGACGGGTCCGCAAAGCCCGTAAAGGCCCACACGGGTATGACCAGCGTTGTGCCTACACCCCCAAAGGACAACCCGACCGATACGATATCGGTCTCGTGATCGACCTTGAGGTCCCAGAACTGGTGTTGCAGGACGATGGTCATTTCGTGCGGGTACTGGGCGCGCAGGCGAGCTGGAATTTCCACGCCCGGAAAGTCCGTGCGGAAAGTCAGATAGAAATGATGGTCGCCCGCAAGCCCTTCGCGGCTCACATGTTCGAGCGCGTTGATCATCACGCTTCTGTAGGCGAGGTTCAGCCAGCGTTCATAAGGCAGCAGGCCGGAGGGGGGGAAGGTGGCATTCTCGCCGGTGTTATCGTGGTCATCGGTCATGCCTGCTCTCCTTGCCGCCGGGTGGGGGTGTTGTGCCAGCCATGCGCGAAAAGCCGCGTCAGTGCAACCTGTCACACCCAACTGTGTGCGCCATGGTGGCCCGTATTGCTCAGTGCGCAGCACCGCATGGGCATGCAAAGCCCGGTCATGCGGTGTTGTCTGGCAGAGTCGTTATGAAGTGGGAGGGCTTCTGTTGCCCGGTGCCCTCCCGAACCGCGCTTATCGCTTATGCAGCGACAGCGAGCACCTCAGTGTTATCATTGGCACTTGTAAAATTAGCCCGATAACGGTGGTACAATACCGGGCAAAAAAGATGTCTTTACTGCGCGTGTCGAGCCTGTTTCGTCCCCAGTGATCCTGACCGTTATCCGGCTGGGATTTTTGGTGGAGACGCCGGGTACCGCCCCCGGGTCCACTACGCCTATGCCACACCCCGTTTATTGCCATAGCCGCGAGAAAACTCCCGGCACCCCCAACATAGGCGGCGTGCGGCGCAGGCGCAAGGGCTGCGCGCGCTTAAGCCTTTCATCCTGCGGGGGTAACCTGTACAACCGCCGCGTATCGTCCACATGGTAATGGTAAAAGGCCCCCGCGCATGCCCCTGACCGAAGAACAACGCGCCGAGATCGCAGCCCACGGGCAGGAAGTCTCCTCCACGCTGCGGCCGAGTGTCCCTGCGCTCGAGGCCATGCTGTACCAGCCGCTGGAAGTGCTGGACCACGGCTTTTTGCGGGTGATCGACTATATGGGTGATGACGGGGCTATCGTGCAGGCTGCACGGGTCTCCTACGGGCGTGGCACGCGCAAGGTGACGGAAGACGCGGCGCTGATCCGCTATCTCATGCGGCACCGCCATTCCTCACCGTTCGAGATGTGCGAGATCAAGTTTCACGTCAAACTGCCGATTTTTGTTGCCCGGCAGTGGATTCGCCACCGTATGGCGAGCGTGAACGAATATTCCGCCCGCTATTCCATTCTCGATAACGAGTTCTATCTGCCCGCCCCCGAGAACATGGCGGCACAGAGCGCGGTCAACCGGCAGGGCCGTGGGGAAACACTGGCCCCGCAGGCCGCAGCCGAGGTGCTCGATATCCTGCGGGGCGATGCCCTGCGCGCTTTTGGCGATTACGAACGCATGCTGGATGAAAAGGAAGGCTACGGCCTTGCCCGCGAGCTTGCGCGTATCAACCTGACGCTTAACACCTATACCCAGTGGTACTGGAAGACAGACCTGCATAACCTCATGCATTTTCTGGCTCTGCGCATAGACCCGCACGCCCAGTACGAAATCCGTGTCTATGCCGAGGAAATGCTCAAGGTGCTGCATGCTTGGGTGCCGCAGGCGGCGGCGGCTTTCGAGGAATACCGCCGGGGTGCCGTGACCTTTTCCGCCACCATGATGTCGGTTCTGCGCCGCATGCTGGCAGGTGAGGTGGTGGAGCAGGCCGCATCAGGCCTGAGCCGCCGCGAATGGGATGAAATGCAGGCCACTCTGAAAGGCTGAGCCATCGTCTGCCGGGCATGACCTGGCAGCCCCCTTGCTGGCCCGCTTTTTATCCGGCAGCCCGGCGGGTAGTTTTGTGTGCCGGGGGCGTGGCCCGGCACACCGTGTCTGTATTCAGGCCTTGAACTGGGTTTTGAGCGCCTGCGCCACGGTATGGGCAATGTGCCGCCATGCTTTGCCCCCCTCGCTTTGCGGCGCACCCACCACAACCGGTACCCCGTTATCGCCACTGGCGCGAATATCGGCCAGCAGCGGGACATCACCCAGAAACGGCACGCCCAGCGCTTCGGCTTCCTTGCGGGCACCCCCATGGCCGAACAGTTCGGTATTATGGCCGCAGTTGGGGCAGCAGAAATACGACATGTTCTCGATCAGCCCCAGCAGCGGCACCCCGACCTTTTCAAACAGGGTTACGGCGCGGCGGGCATCTATCAGGGCGATATCTTGCGGGGTGGAGACGATAACCGCCCCGGCCAGCGGCACTTTCTGCGTGAGCGACAGTTGCGCATCGCCCGTGCCGGGGGGCAGGTCGACCACCATCACATCCAGCGTGCCCCAGTCCACATCGACCAGAAGCTGGTTGATGGCCCCCATGACCATGGGGCCGCGCCAGATCATGGCGGCGTTTTCATCCACCAGCATGCCGAGCGACATGGCCCGTATGCCCCATGCTTCCACAGGCTGGATGCGGCCTTCCACCACGGCCGGGCGACCTTGCGTGCCCAGCATGCGGTGCAGCGAAGGACCGTGAATATCGGCATCCATCAGCCCGACTTTCAGGCCTTCCATGGCCAGCCCGGCCGCCAGATTGACGGCGGTGGTGGACTTACCCACTCCGCCTTTGCCGGATGCTACGGCAATAACCGTGCGCACACCCGGCAGAACCGGGGCATTGGCCGCAGGGGCCGG
>NZ_BAIN01000024.1 GCF_000613285.1 Acetobacter papayae JCM 25143
CCGCCTTGTAGTGGATGACGATGTGCTGTCCCTGCTCGGCACGGATGACGACGATGACACCCTATCTGATGATGATGACGACGCGACCTGCCCCTGACACCAGACTGGCACTAACACCGGATCGTTCCTGACACGCAGGAGCCGGGGCAGAACAAGCCCCGGCAGACCGGGTGCGCATACGCGCAGCAGACATAGGATAAGCGACTGGGCAAAGCGCTGTTGGCGCTGGTATTGGGGCGATTTTCGAGGCATAAGCCTGTGTCATGAAACTTCGCTTCGCGCCCAGCCCGACCGGCCTTCTGCATGTTGGCAACGCCCGTCTTGCCCTTGCCAACGCCCTGTACGCCCGCCGCCATGGCGGCCAGTTCCAACTGCGGATTGACGATACCGATACCGCCCGCTCACGCGAGGAACTGGCCGATGCCCTGCGGCAGGACCTGCAATGGCTCGGCATTAACTGGACGGAAACCTTCCGCCAAACAGACCGGCTGGATCGGTACGAACGCGCCATAGAAGCGCTCAAGGCATCGGGGCGTCTGTATCCGTGCTTTGAAAGCGAGCAGGAACTGGCCACCAAGCGCGAACACCAGATCCGCCAGCGCCGCGCGCCGATCTATGACCGCGCAATGCTCAAAATGACACCGGGCCAGCTCGCTCAGGCTCTGGCCAATGGCAAAACGCCTTACTGGCGCTTCAAGCTGTCGGATAACACCATTATCCGCTGGCGCGATCTGGTCATGGGGGACTGTCAGGTCAAACTGCCCTCCATTTCCGACCCGGTGCTTGTCCGTGCCGATGGCACGGTGCTGTATACCCTCGCCTCGGTGGTGGATGACCTTGAAACCGGTGTGACGCATATCATCCGTGGTGAAGATCACGTCACCAATACCGGTGTGCAGATCGACATCGCACAGGCGCTGGGCGCGCGGCCGGATCATTTCCGCTTTGCTCATCTGCCACTGCTGCTGGATGAAAACGGCGGCAAGCTGTCCAAGCGTTTTGATGCATGCTCGCTGCGCACCCTGCGTCAGGACGGCGTAGAGGCCGAGGCGCTGGTGGCGTATCTGGCCCGCCTTGGCTCGTCGGAAGACCCCGTGCTGCTGCCGTTTGACGAACAGGCGGCGGTCTATGACCTTTCACGCATTTCGCGCTCGGCCGCACGGTTCGACACCCGCCAGCTTCTGGCCCTGAACCATAAACTGCTGGCCACCCTGCCTTTCAGCACCGTGGCAGACCGCCTGCCGCAGGGATCGACCGAAGCGTTCTGGCACGCCATCCGTGGCAATATCGAACTCCTGTCCGAAGCACGGCTGTGGTTTCAGGTTGTCATGGAAGACATTATTCCCCCCGTTCAGGACGGTGAGGATGCCTTTCTGAGCGAAGCCGCATCCCTGCTTCCGCCCGAACCGTGGGATGAAACAACATGGAAAAGCTGGACAACCGCCCTGCGTGAAAGCACGGGCCGTTCAGGCAAGGCCCTGTTTCACCCGCTGCGTCTGGCCCTGACCGGGGAGGAACAGGGGCCTGAACTGCGCGACCTGCTCCCTCTGATGGGGCGCGCACGCGTGCTTTCCCGCCTTAAACCCGGCGCCTGACAGCGCCGGTTCGTTTCATCCCTCGCCAGCGGGAGCAGTCGCCCCATCAGACCGGAAAGGCCTCGTCATGCCCTCAAGCGTCACCCCCTTGCAGACCTCCCTGTCAGCCATAAAGCTGCCCGTAATCGGCGCCAATGACGCGCTGATTATCGTGGATGTGCAGAACGATTTCCTGCCCGGTGGCGCTCTGGCCGTACCGGAAGGGGATGCCATTCTGCCGGTTGTGAACGCACTGGCGCAGGAGCCTTTTGGCATGGTGGTTGCCAGTCTGGACTGGCACCCGGAGCAGCATTCCTCCTTCACTCCGGACGGCCCATGGCCCGCGCACTGCGTGGCACAGACACCGGGTGCCGCTGTTTCCGAGGCACTGGAACTGCCACAGGGCACCCTCTTTGTCCTTAAAGGACAGGATGCCGCCCAAGATGCCTATTCCGCCTTTGAAGGCCAGACCACCGAAGGCGCGCGGCTGGCTGAAACGCTGCGTCAGCACGGGATCGAACGGGTTTTTGTCTGCGGTCTCGCGCTTGAATACTGTGTTCGCAACACCGCTCAGGACGCTGTGGCGGAAGAGTTCAACACCTTTTTGCTGACTGACGCCACACGCGGGCTGGAAGCCTCCCCCGCCCCGACCCTGCGTGCCCTGAACGATGCGGGCGTGACACTCTGCCATAGCTGAGTGCATGTAAGGCTGGGTGGTGCGTCCAGCCTTACGTAATCAGACCTTCGGGGTGGCGTTTACCGCCTCGCGGCGGACTGGTTTCCAGCGGTTGAGCAGCAGCGAGTTGCTCACCACCGAAACCGAACTCATGGCCATGGCCGCCCCGGCCAGAACCGGGTTCAGCGCGCCCAGTGCGGCCAGCGGCAGGCCCAGAAGGTTATAGATAAACGCGAAAAACAGGTTCTGACGGATTTTCCCTACCGTTGCATGCGAGAGGGTTATCGCATCCACCACGGCCATCAGGTCGCTGCGCACCAGCACCACATCCGCCGTTTCCAGTGCTACATCTGCCCCAGCACCAATGGCGAAGCTGACATCGGCCGAGGCCAGTGCCGGAGCATCGTTTATCCCGTCGCCCACCATACCCACACATAGCTTGCGCCTTTTAGCCGGGTGATTTCCGCCGCCTTGCCATCGGGCAGAACACCTGCACCACCTCGTCAATCCCGACCTGATGGGCCACGGCCTGTGCAGCCCGCTCGTTATCACCAGTGAGCATGACAACACGCAGGCCGCGCGCACGTAGGGCGGTTATAGCGGCACGCGCTTCGGGCCGGATTTCATCCGCAAGGGCGAGATAACCGAGCACCGCCTGCTCTCGCGCCACCCCGATAACCGTGCGCCCCTCCGCCTGCCATGCCTGCACCAGTGCGGTATCCACCACGCAGCCATTCTGGCTCAGAAAATCGGACGAGCCCAAGCGCACCACCTGCCCGCCCACGCGCGCGCTTACCCCCTGCCCCGGTACGGCCTTGAAATCTTCCACCGCCACGGGGGCAATGCCTGCGGCACGGGCATGTTCCATGACAGCGCGGGCCAGCGGGTGCTCTGAATTCTGTTCCAGCGCGCAGGCTAGACGCAGAAAATCATCGGACTGGATGCCTTCCGCCGTCTGGCTGGCCACAACGCCGGGCTGGCCGCGGGTGAGCGTGCCGGTCTTGTCCGTAACAAGCAGGTTCAGCCTGCGGGCCTGTTCCAGTGCATCGGCGTTGCGGAACAGAATACCCGCCCGCGCACCCAGCCCTGTACCCACCATAATGGCCGTTGGCGTGGCCAGCCCCAGCGCACAGGGGCAGGCAATCACCAGAACCGACACGCCGTGGACAAGACTTACAGTAGCAGAGCCCGTAACCAGCCATGTTCCGGCAAAGGTCAGCACCGCAAGGGCCAGCACCGCAGGCACAAAAACCGCAGATACTTTATCTGCCAGCCGCTGCACGCTGGCTTTGCTGCCCTGCGCCTGCTGCACCATCTGCACGATACTGGCCAGAACGGTCTGCGCGCCCACCTTGGTCGCCCGCACGCGCAGGGCACCTGTCTGGTTGAGGGTTCCGGCAAAAACCTCCGCTCCCGCTGTCTTGGCCACCAGATTGCTCTCGCCGGTGAGCATGGCCTCGTTCACTTCAGAGGCCCCTTCCAGCACAGCACCATCCACCGGCATGCTTTCTCCGGGGCGGACGACAAACACATCGCCTATGGCAAGCTGGTCAACACTCTCATCCACCACACCGCCGGGGCGCTCGACATGCGCCATACGGGGCTGAAGCCGCAGCAGGCTGGCCATACCTGCACCAGCACTGGCCTTGGCCCGGGCCTCAAGCAGGCGACCCAGCAGAACGAGCGTTACCACCAGCGCGCTGGCCTCGAAGTAAACAGGCTGATCGAGTTTCATGAGCGTAACCGCGGCACTGAAAACCCAAGCCACACCCGTACCCATGACCACCAGCACATCCATATTGGCGGAGCACCGCGCACGGCATGCCATGCTGCGCGAAACAGGCCACGCCCACACCCGAACAGCACCACACCCGCCAGCACAAGTTGCAGCATGCGGGGCATGTCCATCATGGGCAGACCCACCATCATGATAACCATCTGCCCCACAAAAGGCAGGCTGAGTATTGTGGCGAGCCCAAACTCCCACAGCGCCCGCTGCCACACACGCTGCTGCGCACGGGCATCGTCCTGAGCGTTCTGCTCCTCATAAACACGGGCGCCGTATCCGGCTTTTTCCACGGCGGCAATCAGGGCTGGCACCTCCACCACCCCGGGCACGAATGTCACATGGGCCCGCTCCGTTGCCAGATTGACGCTCGCCTGCACGGAAGGCAGGGCGTTCAGCACTTTTTCCACCCGCCCCACGCATGAGGCGCAGGACAGACCGCTCAGGCTCAGGTCAAGATTGCGAGTGGTAGGGGCAAAGCCCGCCTGCCGGACTGCTGCCAGCACATCCACCATATCCGCATGCCCATCAGACAGGGAAACCTGCGCGCGCGTCGTGGCGAAATTGACCGAGGCCTGCACGCCATCGAGCCGGTCGAGCACTTTTTCAAGCCGGGCCGCGCAACTGGCGCAGGACATTCCCTCCACCGGAAAGCTGATGGTCTGCTCCATGATCGCACGCGCTCCTTCTGCCGCCAGCGCCGTGGGTAATGGCGCGCTTTCATTTGCTATATATGCCCCCATGGGGTATATTCAAGCCATGTCCCGCCTTGTGATGAGCCTTGTCGTGAGCGTTCTGGGCCTGCTGTTTACAGCGGTTGTCCCGGCTTTTGCTCATGCAGCCCCCATGCAGGCTGAGCACGCCATGGCCATGCACGCAGCGCTGCCTGCCCTGCCGTGCCATGGCAACACTCTACAGGAAACGGCTAAGCCTGAGCGGGCCATGCATGCGCACGGCCTGTCCCAACAGGCCAGCACCACACCGGGTATCCACGCACTGAGCCAGACAGGCGGGGTCGATACCTGCCTGCATGCAGCCCACACCACGCATGAACACGCCATGCCCTGCTGCACAGCCTCGGGGCAAAGCCCAGTTGCAACGGCAGGAACCTACCAGCTTGCCGTTCTGCGCCCTCTGCCCACGGCCAGAGTGCGGTTGCCCCATGCCCATGCTCTCCCCGCCGGGCAGGGCGTAACACCGCTGCTCCCCCCACCCAGACCCTCCATCGCCTGAACAGAAACCCGAAGCGGTATGACCGATACCGTGCTCGGGGTCTTTTTCCGGTTCGCGCTGTGCCTTGCGGCATGGCGGCCCTGATGGATGGATATGATGCCTTCTCCCTTTCCTACCCTTGCGGGTAGACTTTCGCGCCGCCGGTTCATAACCGGTGCTGGAGCGCTGGCGGGGCTAAGTGCGCTGCACGCACCGGCACGCTTCGCCAGCGCCATGGATGCCCCCGTACTCCCGCCCCTGCCTGCCGGGCATATTCCGCAGCAGTCCGCCAGCACGTTCCTGCTGAACATTGGCCATACCCCTGTGCATGTGCTGAGCAAGCCGCAGATGGCCCCCACGGTCAATGGCAGCATGCCCGCCCCCACCCTGCGCTGGCGCGAGGGGGACGAGGTGAGCCTGCATGTTCACAACACGATGGATGAGGAAACCTCCATCCACTGGCACGGGCTACGCTGCCCCGCCAACATGGACGGCGTGCCGGGGCTGAGCTTTGGCGGGATCGCACCGGGGCAGACTTTCACCTATCGTTTCATGCTCAAGCAGAGCGGCACTTACTGGTACCACAGCCACTCCAACATGCAGGAAGCCAAGGGGCTATACGGCGCGATTGTTATCGACCCCAAGGACGGGGAAAGCCGCCATTACGACCGGGATTACGTAATTGTCCTGTCAGACTGGTCGGATGTCGAACCGTCAGACATTATCAAAAACCTCAAATTCCAGAGCGACTACTACACGTTTCGTCAGCGCACGGCGGCATCTTTCTTTCCCGATGCACGGCGCGATGGTGTGCTGCCTGTACTGAAAAACCGCATGCAATGGGCAGGTATGAACATGTCGGCCACCGACATTTCAGATGTCAGCGGTATTATCTACACCTATCTGATGAACGGGCAGACCCCGCACGCCAACTGGACCGGGCTGTTTGCTCCTGGTGAGCGGATCAGGCTGCGGTTTATCAACGCGTCCGCCATGACGTTTTACGATATCCGTATTCCCGGACTGCCCATGACCATCATCCAGTCCGATGGCAATGACGTGGAGCCCGTGCAGGTCGATGAATTCCGTATCGGGGTTGCGGAAACCTATGACTGTATCGTGGTGCCTCAGGCCACGCAGGCCTACACGATTTTTGCCCAGAGCGAAGACCGCACAGGCTATGCGCGCGGCACACTGGCCCCCCGCGCGGGTATGAGTGCCGCCATTCCGCCCATGGACCCACGCCCTGTGCGCACCATGCTGGATATGGGCATGGGCTCAGACATGAAAATGGGCGGTATGGACATGAAAGCCATGGCCCATCAGCCAAAAGCCGACACCCCTCCACTCAATGTGGAAAACCAGAACGTGGCCGCCATGCCTGTCAACCGTCTGGCAGATCCCGGAGACGGCCTGCGCAATAACGGCCGCCGGGTTCTGAGCTATGCAGACCTGCGCGCAACCCGCCCCGCCAGTGACCCACGCCCGCCCTCGCGCGAGATCACCCTGCACCTGACTGGCAACATGGAGCGCTATATCTGGGGGTTTGACGGACGCAAGTTTTCCGAAGCCGAACCCATTCCCCTGCGGCTGGGCGAACGCGTGCGCTTTGTGCTGATTAACGACACCATGATGGAACACCCCATTCACCTCCACGGCCTGTGGAGCGAACTGGAGAACGGTCAGGGCGCCTATAACCCGGTCAAACACACCATTATCGTGCAGCCGGGTAGCCGCCTGAGTTATCTTGTTTCGGCCGATACACCGGGATTATGGGCCTATCACTGCCACCTGCTCTATCACATGGACCTTGGCATGTTCCGCACGGTGGTGGTGTCATGAAAAACCTGCCTGCCTGCACCCACACAACCCGGCTTCTGGCGGGGCTTCTGGCCATTCTGCCATAGCCCTGTCCGGCCCACGCACATGGGCCGCCACCGCCGAACCTCCGAACCATGCGCACGCCATGCCGAAAAAGCCCATGTCAGGACACGCCATGTCCGACATGGACGATATGGATGACATGGAAGGAATGGACGGCATGGAGGATATGGATAAGCCAGCCGCCCCCGCCAAAGCCGCACAGCCCCATACACCGGACAGCCGCGCGCAACGCTGCCTGCCCCAACAGCAAAACCATGGCACCTATGGACGCCATGCCGGGCATGGCCATGCCCCCCTCTGCGCCGGTTGCCGCAGGCAAGACACATGTTAGCCTGCCCCCTCTCAGCCCCAGCACGCGCTGGCCCGCAACGCCGCCCCCGGTGCCAAAGGTGCGCTACATCCACAACATGCCGCCGGTGATGGACCACAACACCTATTTCCATATTCTCATGGAACAGCTCGAAGGGCGCTATGCGGCGGGTGACAGCCTGTTCCGCTATTCCGGTCAGGCGTGGTTCGGCACCGACCATGACAAGCTGTGGATCAAATCGGAAGGCACGGTAGATGGCCACCGCACCATGAGCGATGGTGACCATGAACTGCTCTACGACCACGCTATTTCCACCTATTTCGACCTACAAGCTGGCACCCGGTTGGACCTTGATAGCGGGCCGGTGCGCGCATGGGGCGCGGTCGGTGTGCAGGGGCTGGCGCTGTATTTCTTTGATGTATCCGCCACAGCCTATTTCAATGCCGATGGCGTGGCGGGCAAGCTGGAAGGCTCATACGACCTGCTGATTACCAACCGGCTTATTCTGCAACCGCAGGCGGAACTGAACTTCTATTCCCGCACGGACCCGGCCCGTGGGGATAGTCAGGGCTTTTCCTCCATCGATACGGGTTTGCGCCTGCGCTACGAGTTCAAACGCAAACTAGCCCCCTATATTGCCGTAACCTATGCGGGCAATTACGGGGCCGCCGCGCGCTCACCTTCGGCTACACGCACCACCCCGGCCAATGGGCCGGAAGATGTGCGGTTCACCTTCGGGCTGCGCACATGGTACTAGCCTTGGGGCTGCTATTTTATTGAACTCTTACGGTTTTCAGCAGAACGATGCCCCGCAATGGGTATTGTCTCTGCTGAAGGCCCGATCATAATCAAGCCTAGCCAATAAGCAGGCCCCGGTGGCCGCAAGCCTGCGCAAAGCGGACACCGGAACCTGCGGGCAGCCCTCACACACACATGCGGGGGCTGCCCCTATGCTTCAGGCCGTTTTGGCAGCAGCCGCAGCGCGTGCGGCATTCTTTTCTTCCTCGGTCCAGACCTTACGCTCGCGCTTTACCTGCGGCTTGACCTGCTTGACCGGCCCACCACCCAGCACGGGCGGGCGCATGGTGGAATGCTGCGCATCATCCGAATGCCACGGGTGATCAGCCTGCACGCTCAGGGTGCGGCCAATTTCACGTTCCACGTCATGCAGCCATGCGCGCTGTTCGGCATCACACAGGGTTACGGCAAAGCCGCTGCGGCCCGCACGGCCTGTACGGCCAATACGGTGGACATAGCTTTCTGGCAAGCTCGGCAGATCGTGGTTGAAAACATGCGTGACCGTATCAACATCAATCCCGCGTGCCGCAATATCCGTGGCCACCAGAACCTGTGCTGCACCAGAGCGGAAGGCATCAAGCGCGCGCTCGCGCTGCCCCTGCGACTTGTTGCCATGCAGGGCCTCGGCCGTAATACCTGCCTCGGTAATGAAAGAGCAGACCTCGTTGGCAATGTTCTTCTGCAAAGTAAAGACCACAGCCTGCCCGATGCCCGGCGTGCGCAGCAGAGAAAGCAGTGCGTCCTTCTTGTCCGCCGCATTCACGAACATGACCGACTGCTCGATCCTGTCGACCGTGGTTGAAGGCGGAGCAATTTCGACCTTAGCCGGATCGCGCAGGAGGCTTTCGGCCAGTGCCGCGATGGATTTGGGCATTGTCGCGGAAAACAGCAGGGTATGCCGTTCCTTGGGCAGCGTTGCGACAATCCGTTCGATCGGCTTGGCAAAGCCCATATCTAGCATCTGGTCGGCTTCATCCAGCACCAGCGCCTCAAGCTGCGACAGGTCACACAGGCCCTGCTCGACCAGATCAAGCAAACGCCCCGGTGCCGCAACGATAATGTCTACCCCGTCCTTGAGCGCATTGACCTGATGCACCTGACTGACACCGCCAAAAATCGTTGTCACGCGCGGTTGCAGATAGCGCCCGAAACGCTCGAAACCATCGGCAATCTGCGAAACCAGCTCACGCGTGGGGGCCAGCACCAGCACACGGGCACCCCCGCAGGGGCCGGCCGGGTGTCGCGGCAAGGCGGTGCAGCAGCGGCAGCGCAAAGGAGGCGGTCTTGCCCGTGCCTGTCTGGGCCATACCCAGCAGGTCGCGCCCTTCGAGCAGAATCGGAATGGACCCGGCCTGAATGGGCGTGGGGGCGGTATAGCCCTCATCATCCAGTGCACGCAGCAGAGGCGGCGCCAGTGAAAGGTCGGTAAAGGTCATGGACATGCTCAGACAACGCCTCCGGCGCCGGGTAAAGCTGCGCCTGTTGGGGCTTCGCTGATTCGGAATGCGGACTTTTACGGGGGCCACCGCACCGCGTCAACGCAAAGCGCCCGAGCGACGCACTGGTGTCACACAGCCAACCGCACTGCCTCTAAAGCCAACCTCGGCAAGCCGCGCCATGGTGTCAGAAACGCGCGGATGGATCGGCAGAACGGGTACCGCACACCGGCTTGGAAAAAAGCGCAAACCCGTTTTAACAAATACAGCAACATGGATTCAGAAGAGGGCTTTATAGAGAGTCTTCAAAAAACCACAGTTTTTTCGAACTCTTTCCCTGCCAGATGAACAGTGTCCATTTTTCTTGCCACGGGATTGGAACCTTTTGCACTGGGGAATAGTATTTTAAGATGTGATGCAACAAACAGGAGAGACAACGTGCGTTTACTTTTGGCTATTTTCCTTCCCTGGCTGCAATTTTTCACTATCGGGCGGCCGATTGCAGGCATTATCTGCCTGATTTTGCAGATCACCCTGCTCGGCTGGATTCCTGCGGCAATCTGGTCCGTTTACGCGCTCAGCCAGTATAAGACCGACCAGAAAATCGAGAAGCTGAAACTGGGTCTGTGATTCTGCCTGCAAGGTGCCGATGATGCGTTTGTCTCTATTGGCCGCTCCTGTGGCGGCCCTGATGCTGTCAGCCCCCCTCGCCATGGCCGAGGATGCACCGCGCACCCTGAGTGTCGATATGCAGGATGCGACATTCGCCAAGCGGGTTGGGGCACTGTTCGGCAAGGTCGAACAACCCGGCTGGCTCAAAAGGGCGACCGAGAGCGCACCTGTTGAGGTGACAATGGACGGCAAGCCCTACACCGTCCTTTTGTCCTGCAAGCAACATGATTGCAGAAATCACCAGTTCGTCCTGATGTTCAACGACAAAACCATGTACGGCCTACGGTTCGAAACCAAAGATAACAGCCCGCAAGAAGAACTGACATGGCTGAATATCGGCGGCGGGCCGGAGAGCATTGACGGAAAAACCATCCTCTATGCCGCAATCACGGGCAGCCTGTACAATCACCCGGCAGTGTTCCAGAGGCCTCAGGGACAATAAACGGCTCTATCCCTTATACTCCTTATGCCACGTGACATAAGGAGCGATACCAGAACAAGGCTGTATATTCCTGTCAGAATCGCTTAAACTGACCGGCATGAACGCTCAACAGCCCGGCACCACATCCCAGCCCGATATAGGCGGCTGCGCGGCCTGCTCCCCCTCCGAGCAGGCGGAAGGCAAACAGGTTGTACAACCTGACAAGACCGCCCTGATCAACCGCCTGCGCCGGATCGAAGGACAGATTGGCGGCATTGCAGGCATGGTGCGTGACGACCGCTACTGTGTGGATATTCTGACCCAGCTTTCCGCCGTGCGCTCAGCCATAGATGCGCTGAGCATCCGCCTGCTGGAAAACCATGCCAGAGGCTGCGTGCGCCACGCCGTACAAGACAATGGCGGCGATGAAACGCTGGAAGAACTCATGGGCGTTATTCGAAAGATGATCCGCTAGAAAGCGCCTACAGGGCTTTCCATGCGGCCAGTGCGCGCGCACGCGCCATGGCATGATCCACAATCGGGGCGACATACCCCCGGCATCCCGTCTCCCACGGTGTGTGGATATCCTTGTCGGACAGATGCGCGATTTCGGGCACCCATGACCGGATATACGCACCCTGCGGGTCGAACTTGCGTGACTGCAAAACGGGATTCATGATGCGGAAATACGGTGCGGCATCCACGCCGGTACCCGCCCCCCACTGCCAGTTCATCGGGTTACTAGCTGGGTCATAGTCCACCAGCGTATCTGCAAACCAGCGTTCGCCCTCACGCCAGTCGATCAGCAGATGCTTGACCAGAAACGACGCCACAACCATGCGCACCCGGTTGTGCATGACCCCTGTATGCCACAATTCACGCATACCGGCATCCACCAGCGGGTACCCTGTCTGCCCATGTTGCCATGCCGCCAGCCCCTTGGGGTCTGTGCGCCACGGCATAGCATCAAACTCCGGTCGCAAATTGCGGGATGCAAGATCGGGCGTCTCAAACAGGAGCGACCATGCAAAGTCGCGCCAGCCCAGTTCGGTCAGAAATTTTTCCGGGTTGGGACGAGCTTGCGCGCTTTCCCACACCCGCGCGGGGCTGACATGGCCAAACCGCAGGAAAGGAGACAGGCCGCTTGTGCTTTCCTTTGCCGGGAAATCGCGGGTCTGGGCATAATCTGCCTGATCATACTGGCAGAAATCAGCCAGTTGTGCGCAAGCCTGCGCCTCGCCCGGCACCCAGGTCTCACGCAGCCCTCCCGCCCAGTCCGGGGTCGTGGGGAGAAGACCATACTGTTCCGGCGGCACGCGCAATGCTTCGAGCGCCGGAACTGGCGCTGCAAAAACCAGCTTTTCTGGCGCAGGCCGCAAAAAAGCCTGCACTGGCAGTGTGCAGGCCGCCCGCCAGAAGGCAGTGAATATTTTATAGGGCGAGCCTGACTGTGTGCGCACAGTCCATGGTTCATGCAGCAATGCCCCTGCAAAACTGCGGGCCACAACACCCTGCCCCTGCAAAGCCGCCTTGATACCCGTATCTGTCTCGCGCCCATGCGGGTCATACCGGCGGTTCCAGAACACCGCACCAGCCCCTGTTGCCTGCACGACAGTCTCTACCACGCTCTGGGCTGGCCCCCGCAGAACATGCAGGTCTCCACCTTTCGCGCGCAGGTCGGCCGCAAGAGCGTGAATGGCACCATCCAGCCACCACTGCGCCGCAGCCCCCATGAGCGTGGTCTCATCAAGGATAAAAAGGCAGATCAGCGGTTGCCCACGCTGCACAGCCTCATGCAGGGCCTGATTGTCCGCCAGACGAAAATCCTCGCGAAACCATACGAGTGTTGGAGAAACAGTCATGGCTTTTCCTGCATTACCTGTAACGGACAGTATGATAGGGGCGGGTTCTGGCGCGCAGCCCCTCTGGCTTTATGCCTGCCCGGGCGGGCTCCCACCATAAAAAAGCCCCTTCCCGTCATCAAACGGAAAGGGGCCATGCCACAAACTGGCGGAACCATTCCAGCCTTGCGGGCCGGAACAGAAACCCGGATCAGTTCTTGGTCTTGTCAACCAGACGAGACTTGGAGATCCACGGCATCATGCCACGGAGCTTGTCGCCCACGGCTTCGATCTGGTGGGCGTCGTTACGCGCACGCGTGGCCTTGAAGAACACGTTGCCGGACTGGTTTTCCAGCACGAAGTTACGCACGAAGGTGCCGTTCTGGATATCCGTGAGGATGTCCTTCATGGCCTTCTTGCTTTCAGCCGTGATCACGCGCGGGCCGGACACATACTCACCATACTCCGCGGTGTTGGAGATGGAGTAGTTCATGTTGGCAATGCCGCCTTCGTAGATCAGGTCCACGATCAGCTTCATTTCGTGCAGGCATTCGAAATATGCCATTTCAGGAGCGTAGCCCGCTTCAACCAGCGTTTCGAAACCAGCGCGGATCAGCTCGGCAACACCACCGCACAGCACGGCCTGTTCGCCGAACAGGTCGGTTTCGACCTCTTCCTTGAAGGAGGTTTCGATCGTGCCTGCACGGCCACCACCGATAGCGGAAGCATAGGACAGGGCGATATCCAGAGCCTTGCCGGACTTGTCCTGCGCAATAGCCACCAGGCAGGGCACGCCGCCGCCACGCTGGTATTCAGAACGCACGGTGTGGCCGGGGCCCTTGGGAGCGATCAGGAACACGTCCAGGTCAGGACGGGCTTCGATCAGGCGGAAATGGATGGAAAGACCATGCGCGAACGCCAGAGCGGCACCCTGCTTCAGGTTCTTTTCCAGCGATTCCTTGTACAGCGTGCCCTGACCTTCGTCAGGCGTCAGCACCATGACAACATCAGCCCAGGCAGCAGCCTGATCAGGCGTCATGACGGTAAAGCCTGCATTGCGTGCCTTTTCAGCCGCAGCAGAGCCTTCACGCAGGCCGATGACGATTTCGGAAACGCCGCTGTCCTTGAGGTTGTTGGCATGGGCATGGCCCTGGCTGCCATAACCGATAACGGCCACCTTCTTGGACTTGATCAGATTCACATCGGCGTCACGATCATAATACACGCGCATAGCCATATTTACTTCTCCTTCAAACCGGAGACTCCCTCCGGCGTTGCTGCCTGCTATACTTCAGAAGTTCTGAATTGTCTTCGGTCCGCGGCAAATTGACGCCACGCCGGTACGAGACACCTCGACCAGGCCGAGCGGACGCATCAGATCGATGAAACTGTCCAGCTTGTCGGATGAGCCGGTCAGTTCAAACACAAAAGACGTGGCGGTTGTGTCTACCGCCCGTGCGCGGAACGCCTCGGCAATCCGCAGCGCTTCGGTGCGGGATTCACCCGAGGACACCACCTTAACCAGCGCCATTTCCCGCGCGACATACGGCCCCGCATCCGACAGATTAACCACGCGCGAGACCGGCACCAGACGCTCGATCTGCACCTTGACCTGCCTGATGGCCGAGGGCGTACCCGTGGTGACGATATTGACGCGCGATGTGCTGCCCTGCTCGTCCACCGGGGCCACGGTCAGGCTCTGGATATTGTAACCGCGGCCCGAAAACAGCTCCACGATACGAGCCAGCGCGCCGCTTTCATTATCCACCAGAAGCGAGATCACGGCGGAACCGGAAATTTCCTGCTGCATTGTTCAGTTTCCCTGAAGACAGACCAGAATACGCAAAATGGAAAACACGCTGCTCAGACCAGCATGCGACCTTCCGTGCTGATTTCGGCCCCGCTGCTTTCCTGCTCAGGCCCCAGAATCATCTCGTTATGGGCGGCCCCTGACGGGATCATGGGAAAGCAGTTCTCGCCTTCCGCAACGCAGATATCGACCATCACCGGCCCGTCATGTGCAAGGGCCTCACGGATGGTGTTATCCAGCTCATCCAACCGGGTGACACGCAGGCCGCGCCCATGGAAGCTTTCAGCCAGCTTCACAAAATCAGGGAGGGCATCGCTATAGCTTTCGGAATAGCGTGAGCCGTGCAGCAGTTCCTGCCACTGGCGCACCATGCCCATATAGTGGTTGTTGATGATGAAAATCTTCACCGGCAGACGATACTGCGCAATCGTCCCCAGTTCCTGAATGTTCATCAGGGTTGAGGCTTCGCCCGCAATATCCATTACCAGCGCATCCGGGTGGGCAATCTGCGCCCCCACGGCGGCAGGCAGGCCGTAGCCCATGGTGCCCAACCCGCCCGATGTCAGCCAGCGGTTGGGATTATCAAAGCGGAAAAACTGCGCCGCCCACATCTGATGCTGCCCGACTTCGGTGGACACATAGGTGTCGCGCCCGGTCTCACGCGCCAGCTCGTAAATACGGCTGATGGCCTGCTGCGGTTTGATAACGGCATCATCCGCACCATCCTGAGTGAAGCGCAGGCAGTCGATCGCGCGCCAGCCTTCGATCTGCGCCCACCATGCGGCCAGATCAGCCTCATGTGTTGCGGCAGGCGTGCGCTCCCACTCCTCGATCATCATGTCTATGACAGCGCCCACATCGCCCACGATGCCTTCATCCACCCGCACGATCTTGTTGATCTGCGAAGGGTCGATATCGACGTGAATCTTGAACGAACCGGGCGAGAACGCATTGACGCGGCCTGTCACGCGGTCATCAAAACGGCTGCCGAGGGCAATCAGCACGTCACAGCCATGCGTGGCCAGATTGGCCTCGTATGTGCCGTGCATGCCCAACATGCCCAGAAAACGCTTATCCGTGCCGGGAAAAGCCCCCAGCCCCATCAATGTGGAAGTAATGGGGAAACCCGTAACATCCACCAGCCTGCGCAAGGCTTCGCTGGCCTGCGGCCCGGCATTGATGACCCCCCCACCCGTATAGAACAGCGGACGCTTGGCGGCTTTCATGGCGGCAACCGCGCGGATAACACTTTCGCGCTCGGGCTGTATCTGCACCTTGGCCGTACGGGGGCTGATATCCTGTGCGCTCACATAGGGCGCATCGCCCACGGTGATGTTCTTGGGCAGGTCCACCAGCACCGGGCCGGGACGGCCCGAGCGTGCGATGGCGAAAGCCTCATGCACAGCGGGAGCGAGGTCTTCAGGACGGCGCACCAGATAGTTATATTTGGTCACCGGCCGGGTAATGCCGGTTGTGTCTGCCTCCTGAAAGGCATCGTTACCGATCAGAGCGGTGGGCACCTGCCCGGACAGGCACACCAGCGGGATGGAATCCATCATCGCATCGAGCAGGCCGGTCACGGCATTGGTCGCCCCCGGCCCACTTGTGACCAGCACCACCCCCACCTTGCCGGTGGAGCGGGCATAGGCTTCCGCCGCATGCACGGCAGCCTGCTCGTGCCGCACCAGAATGTGGCGGATATGGTTCTGCCGGAACAGGGCATCGTAAATAGGTAGGACAGCCCCACCCGGATACCCGAAGATAACCTCCACACCCTGCTCGACCAGCGCGCGCATCAGCACTTCCGCGCCGGTCAGGGCGGTGGTGGTCTGGGCGTCCGTTGGGGACTGGGTAGTGGTTGACATCATGGTATCCTCAATAGCCCCTGAAGTGGGATCAGGGGGTTTGTTTATGCCTTGTGATTACAGGCGTCAAGCCAAGCGCAAAATAAAAGAGATGATTCCATGCAATTTTCTTTCCGAAAATTGCGCGACATTCTCAAAACACGTATCAACATTGCATGTACAGTCTGGCTCAGCCAGAGCATGGTGTGCAAACCATGTCGCCTGACGTTTGGTATAACGCCCCGTGGCCTGCACGGCGAGCCGCATGGCCTCATCCTGCGTTATACGGCCTTCGAGCATGGCCGCCAGTTCCGGCACACCATGGGCACGCATGGCAGGCAGAGCGGGGTCGAGCCCCTGTACCAGCAGAGCGCGCACTTCATCCACCGCACCAGCAGCCAGCATGGCTTCAAACCGGGCCTGTATGCGCGCGCGCAGCACCGTGCGCTCCGGCGCAAGCCTTACCGCCACAAAACGACAGGCAGCAGGCGGCAACCCCGGCTGGGCCTGCCACCAGCTCAGGCTGCGCCCCGTAGCGCGCCAGACCTCCCACGCGCGGGTAATCCGCTGGGAATCGGCAGGTTGCAGGCGCGCCGCCGTTTCAGGGTCCACACTGGCAAGGCGGGCATGCAGGGCGGGGGCTCCATCCTGCGCCATGGCCTGCCGGGCTTCATCCCGCACGGCCTGCGGGCATTCGGGAATCGCGGCCAGCCCATGGGTCAGCGCACGGAAATACATCCCTGTTCCGCCACATAGAACCGGCAGGCGGCCCGCACCCCATGCCTCCTGCATGGCCTCAAGCGCATGGGTGCGCCACCAAGCAACGCTCCCCGTGCTGGAGGCAGGCAGAACCCCATAGAGGCGGTGCGACACCGCCTGCTCCTCCGCCACACTCGGGCGTGCGGTCAGCACCCGCAGGTCTTTATAGACCTGCATGGAATCCGCATTGATGATGGTTGCCCCTACCCAGCCTTTTCCTTCACGCCCATGCTCGGCCAGCGCGCGCGCCACCGACAGGGCCAGTGCCGATTTGCCCGAGCAGGTTGGCCCCGCCACCACCAGCGCCACGGGCGCGCCCTGCGCCATGGAGCAGGAAGGACGGATTTCAGAAAGTGTCATGGGGTGTTCCGCTTGCTTCATGCCCGCATTCCTGCCACACACCCTGCTGCCATGACGAGCCTTGTTCTGACCCTTGTCGCCCGGCGTGAGGAAACCTCACTCGCCGCCCAGACCATTGCCCTTGCCCGCGATATTGTTCTCGCGCAAGGCGAAACGGTCGTACTCAGCCCTGCGGAAGCCGTGGATATTCCCTGCCCGCAGACAGCCCGCGAAAGCCTGCCCGCCCTGCATGCAGCCATGGAGGGGCAAGCCATTGACGTGCTGCTGACCCCGGCTGCCAACCGCCGCAAGCGCTTACTGGTTTCCGACATGGACAGCACCATTGTCGCCAATGAAACGCTGGACGATCTGGCAACCCATGCCGGGCTGGGCGAGAAAGTAGCCGCCATTACCGCGCGCTCCATGAATGGTGAACTCGATTTTGCCACCTCGCTGCGTGAACGGGTGGCCCTGCTGCGCGGCCTGCCCACCTCCTTGCTGGAAACGGCGTGGAAGGATGTCATCCTCAACCCCGGCGCGCTGGAAATGGTGCGCACCATGAGCGCCTTTGGGGCCAGAACGGCGCTGGTTTCAGGCGGGTTTACCTTCTTTACCGCGCGCGTGGCGGCTCTGTGCGGGTTTGATGAACACCACGCCAATGTGCTGCTGATGGATAAAGCCACCGACAGCCTGACAGGCGAGACCGCCCAGCCCGTACTGGGGCCGGATGCCAAGCTGCACCTGCTTGAAACCCTGCAACAGAGCCACAACCTGCCCGAAGATGCGGCGCTGGCCATTGGGGATGGCGCAAACGACCTGCCCATGCTGCACAGGGCTGGCCTTGGGCTGGCATTCCATGCGAAACCTGTTGTGCGGCAGGCCATTACCAACCAGATCAACTACGCTTCGCTGCGAGCAGCACTGTTCGCGCAGGGTTATCCGGCATCGGTTTTTGTGAGCGCCTGAACTCAGGCAGGATCAGGCACAGCCGCTCTGGATAAGACGAATCGGCGCCGGGCTAAAAGAGACTGGCAGCCGTACAGGAAAGGAATGACCATGCAGTTCGACCCGCGTGACGTTTCAACCTATCCGTTCATCCGTGCAAGCTGTGTCGTGCTGGGCCTGTTTCTGGTGAGCTACTGCCTGCATTTTGCCCTGACGCTGCCACCCGGTTCCCCCGAATTTGTCATGCGCCACATCGCGGCCCTGATTGTGGGCACGCTGCTGCTACTCGGCACGATCTGGATCTGAGCGGCCACGCGGGCTGAAAAACCCGCTTTTTCAACCGCGCGTAACCCCCGGTCGGGTCAGAACCCCAGCCTGCGGTGCATTTCGTCCACCAGCTCGGGCGTATCATCCAGCGGGGTAACAGCCCATGGGCGTTGCAGGCGGGTTTCATCCGCCTCAAGCAATCTCACGCGCCCGGCCAGTTCCATTTCCTCGACAAAGGTACTGATCCGCCGTGAACGGCCGGGTAGAGGAAAGACGGTTACAGGGGCAAAACCGGCCACGGCCTCGGACATCATGGACACGCTATCCATGGTCACGACCAGACTATCCGCGCAGGCAATCAGGCCCAGATAGGGGTTTTCGCCCTCGCCATCCCACACGAAACCGTCCACCTGCTTGACCGCATCGCTCAGAACACGCAGGGCGGCCGCATCGGTCCGGCGCGAGGGCGTTACCAGCAGGCTGCCCCCTTCCGCGCGCATGGTTTCCACCAGCACACGCCCCAGCCGCGCGGCCTCGGCCACACCAAAGGTGTACCGGCCGTTGGACCCTCCGACCAGCACCGCCACCAGCGGGCGGGGCAAATGGGCAAAGCGTGGCGCCCAGAGTGCTTTTGCCTCATCCAGCCGCTCACGCGTGAGGCCATGCAGCGCCGTGCGGCCCACCAGCACGTTATGTCCGCTGATTTCATCATGACGGCAGGCAACCACCAGATCGAAACGCCCCAGATCCAGCCTGGGGTGCTGCACCTGCACAACCGGCAGGCGCTCCCTGCGCCCCGGCGGCTGGTGTTCGCCCAATGCCGCACCCAGCGCTCCGCCCTTGCCCCCAATGCTGATCACCACATCCGAAGCACCCAGATCTTCATGCTCATGCAGGTGGCGGCCATCCGGGCCGCGCAGGAAGCCATGGCTGAGCCAACGTGGGCCAGACAGGGCCAGACGCGCCACACGGTCCGGGCAGATAGGGCAGAACACCCCGTGCCACCCGGCCCGTGTGGCGAGCCCCAGCGCCTGCGAACGCATACCCGCGAAATCTTCCCCCATGACAAACGCCTGACACGGCTTGAGCGCACACTCATCCGACCCGGATACTGCCGTTTGCCCGGCCTCCTGCTCCACCTTTACTGGTGGCGGTCGCGTGTCATTGCTGTCCGCGGCATAGTCAACACTCGCCATCACGCGCTTTCCTTTGCTACACCCCGTCTGGCGCGTTTGGCGCGCCGTTATTTTTCCTATGGGTAGTCCCAGCCCTGTCGTCAGACTACACACCGTATTTAAGAGCACAAGAAAGGCAACAGCATGGCTGACAGCTTCGAACACACCGGCCTGTCCCCCGTTCTGTGCGCCATGGCCGCCAAGGCCGGGCTGACGCAGCCCACCCCCATTCAGGATGCCGCCATTCCGGCTATTCTGCAGGGGCGCGATATTCTGGCCACTGCCCCCACCGGCACTGGCAAAACCGCGGCCTACGCGCTGCCACTGATCCAGACCCTGCTACAAACACGCAAAGCACGCATGGTTCTGGTGCTGCTGCCCACGCGTGACCTTGTGCTCCAGACAGCAAAAGTCTTCCTGCACTGCATGGGGGTTGCAACAGGGCGTGGCAAAGCCACCAGCCAGCCTCCCGTGCCGGTTGTGCCCATTATCGGCGGCACGGACCGCGCGGAGCAGACACAGGCTCTGGTGGATGCGACATCGGACCTGACACGCCCCTGCACCCAGATCCTGATTGCAACACCCGGCCGCCTGCTTGACCTTGTCATGGCGGGTCAGTGCTCGCTGGATGACTGTGCAAGCCTCGTGCTTGATGAAGGCGACCGCCTGCTTTCTGCCGAGTTTCTGGATGAGACCTCGGCCCTGCTCGACCACCTGCCCCAGCCCCGGCAGACCCTTGTTTTTTCGGCTACCCGGCCCGATGCACAGGCCAGCCTTCTGGCCAGCCTGCTATACAAACCGCAGGAAATTACCGTCGAGCGCGAACCGCTCAAGCGTGGGCCGATCCGGCAGGGTGCGCTGTTCATGGAAGACACGCAAAAAGCGGCTTTCCTCAAAACCTTTTTCAGCCGCGCTCCCAAAACCCGCAGCATCGTGTTCGTCCGCACCAAGGCAGAAGCCGACCAGCTTGCCGCAACACTCCGCAAGGCAGGCTTTGCCGCAGCCCCCCTGCATGCTGACCTGACACAGGAGCGCCGCACCAGCACGCTGGCCAGTTTTGGCTCAGGCCGCCTGTTCATTCTGGTTGCGACCGATGTGGCAGCACGCGGGCTGGATATTGCCGCCGTGGCGCAGGTTATCAATTACGATGTGCCCGAACAGCCTGAGACCTATCTGCACCGCATTGGCCGCACCGGGCGTGCGGGCCAAAAAGGCTCGGCCCTGACGCTCTGCGCTGCCGCCGAGCGCAAGCGCCTGCGACAGGTCGAGGTAGGTGCCGGTGTAAAACTGCGGATTCTCAGCCCTGAGCAGGCCCTGTCTACCGAACAGGACACCTCAAAAAGCCGCCGCACACGTTAAGCACCACCGCAGGATCACGCGCGAAATCGCAAGGGTAACGGTTGGGGGATTGCAGGGAAGCAGAACCCGAACCATACTTCGCCCCCATGCGGGCCAGACCTTTTTCCCTGTTCCCCTTACGCCCGTGGCAAGCTCGCCATGGCAGCAACGCGCAGGACAGCGTCAGGGGGAAAACATGAGTTGCGCGTCCAAACGCCGTCATGCGGGGCGGCGGCGCGTGCGTGTCCGCACCGTATCCGATGCCCTGCCTCTACCTTTACCTGTCCCGCCAGCAGCTCCACCCCAGTACCCTCCCCCTGACCTGAGCCCATGGCTTGCCGGAAACTGCGGCCTACGCGGCGTGCATCATTTCGAAAGCAGTCTGCCCGGCCCGCATGTTGTCGTAACCGCTCTCATGCACGGCAACGAACCATCCGGCGCCTATGCGCTGAACATGCTGCTGAAAAAAGGCCCCAAACCCCGCCACGGGCGGCTGAGCCTGATTTTTCTCAACCCCGATGCCTATGCGCGCTACAACCCGGCCCACCCCACCCGCGCGCGCTATGTGGAAGAAGACATGAACCGCCTGTGGCGGCCTGGACTGATCCACTCCCAGCACGACTCCCTTGAAATGCGCCGTGTGCGTGAGGTGCTGCCCGTTATCGAAACCGCAGACCTGCTGCTGGACCTGCACTCCATGCTCTGGCCCGGCCCGCCGCTTTTCCTGCATAGCGGGCAGGAACGTAACCACAGCATGGCCTGCCATCTGGCGGGCGGGCTTTCCCCCACACCGCTTGTTATCTGCGATGACGGCCATCAGGATGGCAGCAGGCTGATCGACTATGCGCGGTTTTCCGCCCAAGGGGGGCAGGCCCGCGCCTGCCTGCTCGAAACCGGTCAGCACTGGAGCCAGAGTGCCGCACAGACTGCCGTGCAGGCTGTCAGGCAATTTACGGCCGTGACCGGCACGCAAGGCTTGAGCGGGGCGGATACACAAAGCGGAATTTGTAAAAAACCACCGATTGAAACAGCAACAGTTACAGACTGCGTGCAGGCCCACACAGCCACCTTTGCTTTTGTGCGCCCTTATGCCAGTGCAGAGATCATTCCCACTGCCGGTACCGTCATTGCGCTGGACGGGCCGGATGAAATCCGCACACCATATGACAACTGCATGCTGGTCATGCCCAATTTCCGGGTGCGCCGGGGGCATACAGCCGTGCGTCTGGCGCAACCGGCCGGGCAGACACCCTAGCTTCTTTTCTGTTCCCTATAATTCCCTGATGCCGCGCACATAATAGCATCAGAAAAACAGAACCAGCGCCCCGGAAAGTCAATGTTCCGGTGTCAAAATAATGGTGTTACGTTTTCCCTGTTGTCGGAACTTCTGCTCGGACAGCCTTTGTTTTCTTATCAAAGAGACACCGAAACCATGACCTTTTCCATTGTTGCGCGCTGCTCCCGCACCGGCCAATTTGCCGTGGCCGTTTCCTCTTCCTCCCCTGCTGTGGCGGCGCGTTGCGCCTTTGCCCGCGCGGGTGTGGGAGCGGTTACCTCGCAGAATGTCACGGACCGCGGCTTGGCCCTTGGGCGCTGGACCTGATGGAAGCCGGAGCTTCAGCCGAGCAGGCGCGTGACATCATCATCAGCCGCTGCACCTATCCTGCCTACCGCCAGATGACCCTGATCGACCAGGAAGGACGCACGGCCGTGTGGTCTGGTGAAAAAGCACTGGGACTGAACGCACAATTCGAAGGTGTGGATGTTGCCTGTGCAGGAAACCTGCTGGCCACCAAAGCCGTGCCGCAGGCCATTGCAGACAGCTTTGCCCAGTCTGATCCACAGCAGGAACTGGGCCTGCGCGTTATTCAGGCCATGCAGGCAGGCATTGCAGCGGGGGGCGAAGCGGGCCCCGTAAAATCCGCCGGGCTGCTGGTGGTGGATACGCAGAAATGGCCTCTGGCCGACCTGCGCGTGGATTGGGATGAAGACCCGATCACGCGCCTGAACACCCTGTGGGATGTCTGGGCACCGCAGATGCACGACTACGTGACGCGCTGCCTCAACCCTGATGCAGCCCCTTCCTACGGCGTGCCGGGCGACGAATAAGCCCCGGCACCACTGACCTGCAAGCGGATACGGGTCAGCACGACCTAATTCGTTTCGATATGATAATAATTAAGCCGCATCCAGAAAATGCGGCCCTGCAAAAGGAGACGGTCATGCCCGTCGAAAAAACCGAAGTCCTCGTCGTGGGCGCCGGTCAGGCCGGAATTGCCATGAGCGAACACCTGCGCGCATACGGTATCAAGCATGTCGTGCTTGAGCGCAGCCGTATTGCCGAGCGCTGGCGGAGCTGCCGGTGGGATTCACTGGTCGCCAATGGCCCGGCATGGCATGACCGCTTTCCCGGACTTGATTTTTCAGAAGATGGCCCGGATGATTTCGTGCCCAAGGAGCGCGTGGCAGATTATCTGGCAGACTACGCGAGCGTTATTGAAGCGCCGATCCGCTGTGGTGTGGAAGTCAAAGAAGTGCGCCGCAATGTCGGGCGCACGGGCTTTGAGGTTGAAACCTCCGAAGGTGTGATCGAGCCGAAGCCGTAGTAGCCGCCACGGGGCCGTTCCAGATTCCCGTCATCCCACCCCTTATTCCGCCCTCATCCGATTTTCTTCAGATCCATTCAGCCAGTTACCGAAACCCTGAACAACTACCTGAAGGCGCTGTCATGGTCGTGGGGGCGGGTTCCTCGGGCGTGCAGATTGCCGAAGAACTCATGCGCGCTGGCCGCAAGGTCTATCTGTCAGTCGGCCCGCATGACCGTCCGCCGCGCAGCTACCGTGGGCGCGATTTTGTCTGGTGGCTGGGTGTTCTGAACAAATGGGATGCAGAAGCAACGCCGGGGGTTGAACACACCACCATTGCCGTCAGCGGCGCCAATGGCGGGCATACGGTTGATTTCCGCCGTCTGGCTGCCGAAGGCATGACCCTGCTGGGCCGCACGGAAACATGCCGCGATGGCGTGCTGCGCTTTGCCCCTGATCTGGCGCAGAACATCGCCCGGGGCGATGCCAACTACCTGTCCCTGCTGGGCGAGGCCGATGCTTACGTAACCCGCAACGGCTGAACCTGCCGCCCGAGCCCGAAGCCCATACCTTCCTACCCGACCCTGACTGCATGACAAACCCGCTGCTGGAACTCGATCTGAAAAAAGCCGGTATTGGCACCGTTATCTGGGCAACGGGTTTTGGTGTGGATTATGGCTGGCTGAAGGTCGAGGCACTGGACGATGCCGGTCGCCCCCGCCACCAGCGCGGCGTTTCTTCTGAACCGGGCGTATATTTTCTGGGCCTGCCCTGGCAGACCCGCCGCGGCTCCTCCTTTATCTGGGGTGTGTGGCATGATGCGAAATACGTCGCGGATCACATTGCCAAGCAGCGCGGCTACATGGCCTATAAGCCAGCCAGAAAGGACGCATGATGCAAAGCCTGTCCCACTATACAGAGCAGGCCGCGCGCCTGACCCTGCGCAACCGCTGCTGGATTAACGGGCGTTTTGTCGACGCCGCATCCGGCGCGTGCTTTGACAGCATCAACCGGCCACGGCGCAGGTGCTGACAGGCGTTGCACGCGGTGGGGCGGAGGATATCGACCGTGCGGTCAGGACGGCGCGCGCTGCCTTTACCGATGGCCGCTGGTCGCGCCTGTCCCCCACGGCACGCAAGGATACGCTGCTGCGGCTTGCCACCCTTATCCGCGAGAATCACGAAGAGTTCGCCCTGCTCGATACGCTCGACATGGGCAAGCCGATTACGGAAACCATGACGGTGGATGTGCCCGGTTCGGCGCATTTCCTGCAATGGCATGCCGAGGCCATCGACAAGATCTACGATGAAATCGCTCCCACGGGCGGGCGCGATATCGCCATGATCCGCCGCATGCCGCTTGGGGTTGTGGGGGCCGTGGTGCCGTGGAACTTCCCGCTGGATATGGCGATCTGGAAACTGGCTCCGGCTTTGGCCGCGGGCAACTCGGTGGTGCTCAAACCCGCTGAACAGTCGCCGCTCTCTGCCCTGCGACTGGCCGAGCTTGCCACCGAAGCCGGGCTGCCCGATGGCGTACTGAACGTGGTGCCGGGCTTTGGCGAGGAAGCCGGGCAGGCTCTTGGCCGCCATGAAGATGTGGACTGCCTCGTGTTCACGGGCTCGACCGATGTGGGCAAGCTGTTCATGCGCTATGCGGGTGAAAGCAACATGAAGCCCGTCTGGCTCGAAACCGGCGGCAAAAGCCCTAACATCATCTTCCCCGATGCCGATCTGGAAGCCGCTGCCGACAAGGCGGCCTTTGGCATTTTCTTCAATCAGGGTGAGGTCTGCTCCGCCAATTCACGCATGCTTGTGCATGCCGACATTGCCGAGGACATGATCGAGCGGATGCGCCAGCGCGCGGAGGCCATCATACCCGGCAACCCGCTTGACCCCGCAACACGCATGGGGGCCATGGTCGATGCCCGCCATGCCGCACGGGTGGCGGAGTTTCTGGCCTCGGGCCGGGCTACATCCCGCCTTGTGGCCGGGGGCGAGCGGCTGAGTATTGGCGCGTCTGACGCGTTCATCCAGCCGACTGTCTTTGCCGATGTGCCGCATGATGCGCCTATCGCGCGTGAGGAAATCTTCGGGCCGGTTCTGGCCATCCAGACCTTCCGCACCGAGGACGAGGCCCTGAGCCTTGCCCATGACACGCCATACGGCCTCGCCGCCTCTGTCTGGACACGCGATATCGGGCGCGCCCTTGACCTGTCCGAGCGCCTGCAGGTGGGCACTGTATCCGTCAACACGGTGGATGCGCTCTCGGTCATGACGCCATTTGGCGGTGTCAAACAATCCGGCTTCGGGCGGGATCTCTCGCTGCACAGCTTTGACAAATACACAGCGCTGAAAACCGTATGGATTCAGTACTGACCTCAGCTTAATGGATGCAGAACATCAGAAATAATTTCTTTTTCTGAACCCATAAAACATTCCACACTCGCAACAGGATCACGCGGGCTGTCATTCCGGCCTCCGGTTATTGCCACCGGGGCCAGACAGCCCGCCCCCGTTCGCGTGGCCCGGCATGGCACAGCATCGCCATGCCGCAGCAACTCATACAGGGAACACAAGACCATGGCCCATACACGCCTCCGTCCTTTCAACACCAAGGACACCTATCCCGAGCAGGCCCTTGATAACGACCTGTGTCAGGCCGTTATCACGCGCAACACCATCTACCTGCGCGGTCAGGTACCGCAGGACCTCGACACGCGCGAGAATATCGGCGTGGGCGACCCCATCGCGCAGGCCGAAAAGGTCATGGACAACATCACCCTCCTGCTGACCGAAGCGGGCGCCAAGCTGATCGATATCTGCAAGGTGACTGTATACCTGACCGACATCCGCCACCGCGAGGCCACCTACCGCGTACTGGGCCGCCGCATGAAAGGCGTTTTTCCCGTCTTTACCGGTCTTGTGGTTGTGGCGCTTGCCCGCCCGGAATGGCTGATTGAAGTCGACGTCATAGCCGAACGCGAATAGCCGCCACCCTACCCCGCCGCCCGGACCGGCTGCGGGGTTTCTTTCGGCGCAAAATGTTTCGATATCACCACAAACAGGACTCCGTCGCCTGACGCCACTGGAAGGAACCGCCACATGACCGACGCCGCGACGGCACGCGGGCCCGAAGCCCACACAATCTACCAGATTCCACTCGACCAGAGACACGGCCGCCCGCGCGACCTGTTTACCGTATGGTTCGGCTCCAACATCATGATGCTGACCATCATCACTGGCGCGCTGTCCACTACCGTGTTCGACCAGCCGTTCTGGCCTGCCATGCTGTCCGCCGTGCTGGGCAACATGATCGGTGGCCTGTTCATGGCCCTGCATGCCGCACAGGGGCCGCAGCTTGGCGTGCCTCAGATGGTGCAGACACGCGGCCAGTTTGGCTCTCTGGGGGCCATGGCGGTTATCTGTCTGGTAGTGGTGATGTATGTCGGTTTCTTCGCCTCCAACCTTGTGCTGGGTGGACAGTCCCTGCACACGGTAGCGACCTTCCTGCCTGAAAAAGCCTGTATTGTGCTGCTGGGCCTGATCAGCCTTGTGGCCACCATTTATGGCCATGACCTGATCCACGCCTACACACGGCTGATGACCATCATTTCCGGGTTGGCACTGGCACTGTGCTTTATCTGGATTCTGGGTGTGAACGGCGTGTCTTCCGCCACGCTGTCGCACGGCACGTTCACCATTTCGGGCTTTCTGGGTGGGCTTTCCACCGCTGCCCTGTGGCAGATTGCCTATGCCCCCTATGTTTCGGATTATTCGCGCTATCTGCCGCCCGGCACAGGCAGCCGTCAGGCTTTTCTGGCCAGCTACTGGGGCTGCGTTCTGGGCTCGCTCTTTCCCATGATTCTGGGCGCGCTGCTGGGCGTGATCGCAGCCGGGGGCGATGTTGTCAGCACCCTGACGGCACAGGTCGGATCTCTGGCCCTGTTCATTATTCCCGTGCTGTCACTGGGCATTGCCTGCACCAACGCCATGAACCTCTATTGCGGCGCGCTATCGGCCATCACGGTTGTGCAGACCCTGATCCCCTCATGGAAAGCAACCCATGTGGGCCGCGCGGGCACAGCTGTTGTGCTGGCCAGTCTTTCGCTCGTGATCGCTCTGGGGGCGGCTGCGAACTTTATGGAAGAATACACGAACTTCATTCTTCTGCTGCTCTACGTAATGGTGCCGTGGACCGCGATCAATCTGGCTGATTTCTATCTGATCCGGCATGGACAGTATGATGTGGCCTCGTTCTTCCGGGCAGATGGCGGCGTGTATGGCCGCTACTGCTGGCCCGCCCTGATTGCCTATGTGTTTGGTATCCTGATCCAAATCCCCTTCGTTTCCAACGGCCTTTATACCGGGCCTGTTGCCAACATGCTGGGCGGGGCCGATATTTCATGGATCGTGGGGCTGATCTTTGTCACCGTATTCTATGTCTGGCTGATGCGCCATGAACGCGCCGGGCAGCCTGCCATCGGGAGTGCCGAATAATGACCACCCAGACCGATTTCCCTACCGAGTTCGACTATATCATCGTCGGCGGTGGTGCTGCGGGCTGCGTGCTCGCCAACCGCCTGAGCGCGCGCAGCAACCTGCGCGTCGCCCTGATTGAAGCCGGCGGGCCCGACAACACGCCGCGTATTCATGTACCGGCAGGCACCATTTCGCTCTACAAAAGCCAGAAATACACCTACCAGTATTACTCCACCCCGCAGACGCATCTCGATAACCGGCGCATTCATGTCCCGCGCGGGCGGATGCTGGGTGGCTCGTCCTCCATGAACAGCATGATCTATATCCGTGGCGCCCGCTCGGATTACGACCACTGGGAAAGCCTTGGCTGTACCGGCTGGGGTTATGACTCGGTGCTGAAATACTTCATGCGCGAGGAAGACAACCGCCTGCATCAGGACCCGCAGTTTCATGGCACGGGCGGTGAACTGATCGTGGATCAGCCGCGCGACCCGCTGGATGTATCACGCCTGTTCATTAAGGCCGCTGAGGAAGTCGGGCTGAAAGCCAATACCGATTTCAACGGCGCACAGCTTGAAGGCGTGGGTATCTACAATGTCACCCAGAAAGACGGCAAACGCCTGAGTGCCTATCGCGCTTTTGTGGCCCCCGTGCTCTCGCGCCCCAACCTGCATGTGCTGACCGGCTGCCGCGTTGCCTCACTGGTAACAGATGGGCGGTCCGTGCAGGGGGTGACTGTGGAACATAATCAGCAGTTCCACATCCTGCGCGCCCACCGTGAAACCATTCTGTCCGCCGGGGCGGTCGGCTCCCCTCACCTGCTTATGGCCTCTGGCATTGGCAATGCCGAGGAACTGCTGGAATCCGGTGTGTCCGTGGTGGCGGACCTGCCGCAGGTCGGCCGTAACCTGCAAGACCATATTGATGGTCTGGTCACGCTCCGTTCCGGCTCAGCCTCGACACTGGGTTTTTCACGCGCATCGCTCGGCTCCGTGCTGCCTGCCCCGTTGCAGTTTCTGCTCCGCCGCAAAGGCTGGCTGACCACAAACTACGTGGAAGCCGGAGGCTTTGCCTCCACCCGCTATGCCGAAGGCGTGCCTGATGTGCAGTTCCACTTCGTGCCCGGCTATCGCAGCCATCGCGGACGGCTGTTTGAATGGGGCCACGGTTTTGCTCTGCATACCTGTGTGCTGCGCCCCCATAGCCGCGGCAGCATCCGCCTGACGCGCAACGGCAGCCGCAGCCCTGAAATCGACTTCAACTTCCTGTCCGACGAACGTGATGGGCTGGTGTTGCTCGAAGGCATCAAGCTGGCCCGCCGCATCCTGCGCGCCTCTGCTTTCGATGGTATTCGCGGCAAGGAAATGGCCCCCGTGGCAACACTCCAGACCGATGCGGAGCTAATGGAGTATCTGCGCGCCTCCGCCAGCACGGTGTTCCACCCTTCAGGCACCTGCCGTATGGGGTCTGACAGTGCCAGCGTGCTCACGCCAGACCTGAAAGTGCGGGGCCTCAAAGGGCTGCGCGTGGCGGATACGTCCATCATGCCCACACTCATCAGTGGTAACACCAATGCCCCCACCATGATGATTGGCGACAAAGCCGCCGACATGATCCTGTCGGAGTTGGCATGAACACCTCTCTTTCCACCCGCGACATTCTGGAAAAGCTGATCGCGTTTCCAACGCTCTGCCGCACAGAGAACGTGGAACTGATTGACTGGATCGAGGCTTTTCTCCGCGACCTTGGTGCGCGCTGCCTGCGGGTCGCTGGCGAGCACCCCGGGCGGTTCAACCTGTTTGCCAGTATCGGGCCGGAAACGGACGATGGTATCGTGCTGTCAGGCCATAGCGATGTGGTGCCGGTGGAAGGCCAGCCCTGGACAACAGACCCCTTCGCCCTGACCGAACGCGATGGCAAGCTGTACGGGCGCGGCACCAGCGATATGAAAGGGTTTCTGGCCTGCATGCTGGTGGCCGCCCGCCATGCCGCGCAGAAGCCGGACCTGCGCGCCCCATTGCATCTGGCTTTTTCGCATGATGAGGAAATCGGCTGTGTAGGCGTGCATTCCCTGCTGCGTGATCTGGCGGCACAGGGCTTTAAAGCCCGCGGTTGCGTTATTGGCGAACCCACAGGCCTGCACGTAATCTCGGGCCACAAGGGTAAGCTGGCAGCCAAAATCACCTGCCACGGGCTGGCCGCACATTCAGCCAACCCCGCGCGTGGGTGCAACGCCATTTCACTGGCTGCCAGCATGGTGAAAGCCATTGAAGAACTGCAGGAAGAGCTGAAAAATAACGGCATTCTGGACGACCATTTTGAGGTGCCCTACAGCACCATGCAGGTGGGCCTGATCCGGGGTGGGGTTGCCCTCAATATCGTACCGGACCTGTGCGATGTTCAGTTTGAAATGCGCCTGCTGCCCGGTGCCGATCCGCAGCCATGGATTGAACGCCTGCGGCAGGAGGCCGCCCGCCTGTGCGCCAATACCCCGCATGCACGCATCGAGATTGAAACGCTCAATGCCTATCCCGGTCTGGACACCGCCGAAGATGTATCCTTCCTGCGCGACATCATGCGCATTACGGGTGACAACCGGGCATCACGCATCGGATTTGGCACAGAAGGTGGCCTGTTCAACGAATATCTGAACATGCCCGTGGTTGTCTGTGGCCCCGGCTCCATAGACCGTGCGCATAAGGCGGATGAGTTCATCCTGCCTGAAGAGCTTGATGCCTGTGGGTATTTTGTAAAACAGATTGTGGATACACTGCTCTAACGTAACCGGGCAGCCACATGGAGCCTGTTGTAAAACAGTGCTCCACAGATCAGACATGAAACCCTAAGTTGATACAAAGGGTTTCATGCAATCAATCATCATAGGATGCGGAACGCCCGCGCTTGATGGCGGAGCGGTGGTTTTTACCGTCCAGCCTGCGCTGGCGTGCGGCCCTGCTGGGGCGGGTTGCTACCCGAAACGCCGGGCGATGCGTTGCCTCGCGCAGTAGGGCGGCCAGCCGCTCCACCGCATCTTCCCGGTTACGCTGCTGGGTGCGGAACCGCCGCGCGGTAATGACAATCACCCCATCGCGCGTGGCGCGACTGCCCGCCAGTTCCAGCAACCGGGTGCGCACCCGGTCTGAAAGGGAGGGAGAACGCGCGGCGTCAAAGCGAAGCTGAGCGGCGGTCGCAACCTTGTTGACATTCTGCCCACCCGGCCCGGAAGCCAGAATGTAGCTGAACTCCAGTTCGCTCTCTGCCAGAAACAGTCCGGGGGCAATAGGAATGGCCATGCGCGCTGCATATCACGCTTTGCCACCCGCAGGCCATGCCGGAATACTCACTGGCAGGAAAACGCCCGGCTTACTCAGCCTCCACCCGCCAGATCCTTGACCGAGGCATCCGCCTGACCTTTCACCCAATAGCCTGATGCCTTGATCCATGGCAGCGGCACGCCGCGATCGTGCACAAGATACTGCCTGACGGCTTTGGCCACATGAGCCTCTGCCCCTACCCAGATAAAACTCCCTTCCGGTATAGTCAGTTTTTCTAGAACAGCCAGAATACCGCGTGCATCATCAGCCTGTTGCATGGGCCTGTGCACCCAATGCGCCTGATGGTGGGCACTTGTTGCAAAAACCTGCTCATCCTCTGGCCCTGGCACCGTCACAACCGTGGTGACATGCGCCTGCGCGGGTAGTTCCTCCACCCGGCGGCCAATGGCGGGCAGAGCCGTTTCATCACCAATCAGCAGCCAGCGATCGACCGCCCCTGCAATAACCTGCGAGCCTTTAGGGCCACCTATGTCCAGCCTGTCTCCCGACCGGGCTGCCCGGGCCCATGCAGCGGCTGGCCCGCCCTCATGATTAACAAAATCAAGCGTTAGCATGCGCGTGGCCGGGTCATAACGGCGGGGCGTATAATCCCTGCGCACCAGAGCCCCATCCAGACCGGGAATGAAAATCTTGATGTGATCATCAGGGGATGCACTAACAAAGCCCTCCAGTTCAGGCCCTGTCAGCGTCACGCGGATCATATGGGGGGTGAGCCGGATAGCGGAAACAACCTCAAGGCAGCGTTTGCGCAATTCATGTCGCACACGGCTGATTTCAGGCGCATGGCCCCAATGTCCGATATTTTTATCCATAAACCGCACTCCTTTCCTTTGATCCACAAACTTTCAGAGACGGGACACCGCGCTGGCGGCCTCATCGATCAGTGCTGCAATTTTTTCTTCGGTTTCAGCATCCAGCCCTCCATTGCGGAGCCTCAGGCGCAATGATGTTTTAAGGTTTTCCATGGCCCGCATGACCGGCACCGGCGCATGCCGCCCGCCTCGCCCCTCGGGCGCACCACGCGCCACACGAGAGAGAATTTCCTCCACCGCCGCACGGCTGGCCTCAAGGAACGCTGTTCCCTGTGGGGTAATATGGAAATGTTTACGCCCTTCCTGCTCGACCAGAGTGGCGTAACCCGCCTCTTCCAGCCAGGTCAGCGTCGGGTAGATCACGCCGGGGCTGGGCGTATAGCTACCCGCAAAACGCTCTTCAATGGTGCGGATCAGTTCATACCCGTAAGTCGGTTTTTCCGAAATTAGGTTCAGAACCAGCAGGCGCATTTCGCCGTAATCGAACAGTCTGTGCCGGTGGCGACCACCGCCTCGCCCGCCTCTGCCACCATGCCGCCCTTCAGGCGCGGAACCCGCATGCTTCGGGGGAAAAAACCAGCGGCTACGGCCGCCGTCATGTCTGTTTCTGTGTTTCATATCACGATACATATATCCCGATATATCTTACGTCAAGATATATCGGGATATGTTTTTCTACCACTCACCCGGCAGGCCACCACGCAAAAGGCCACCAGAGGCAATTCTGTTGAAAAAACAGGCTGCTTCTGCAAAAAACATCTGTCGCGCCCGGTTTCACCATGGAGTGCCGAAAGTGAAGTTTTCCCTGCGGCAGATCGAATATTTTGTCGCTACGGCCGAAACAGGCTCCATCGTACAGGCCTCGCGACAGATTCCGATCTCACAGCCCGCCATATCCGCCGCCATTGCGCATCTTGAAAGCGTGTTTGGGGTTTCGCTCTTTATCAGACACCATGCGCAAGGGCTGGCCCTCACCCCCGAAGGCCGGGTTGTGCTGGAAGAAGCCCGCACCCTTCTGTTGCAGGCACAGGAACTGGGGAGTTCGCTCAACGGCATGCTGGGCCGCGTGCAGGGCGAAGTGACCGTGGGCTGCATGACCACACTTTTCCCGCTTCTGGCCCCTGACCTTATCCAGCGCTTCAGTGCCACCTACCCCGAAGCACGGCTGCACGTGATTGCGGGCCATCATGAGGAACTGAGCGAAAAGCTCCGTGGGGGCGAAATTTCGGTCATGATCAGCTACAACATGACCATGCCGCCCGCCATCAGCTTTCAGCCGCTCTCTGCACTCCCGCCTTATGTCTTTACCTCGTCGGATCATCCTTTCGCCCGGAAAAAGCGCGTGCACCTGCGTGATCTGGCCGATGAGCCTTTCTGCTGCTCGACCTGCCTTTTTCACGCGATTATTTTCTTCAGCTTTTTTCAAGTGCAGGCATTACGCCGCGGATTGCTGGGCATTATCCGAGCATGGATGTCATCCGTAGCCTTGCTGCACGCGGTGTCGGGTTTGGCATGGGTAATGCCCGCCCCCGCAACCAGCACGCCCTTGACGACAAGCCACTGGCCTATCTGGCGCTGACCGATAGGTGCGCGCCTCTTATCTATGGTCTATTCACCATCACGGAGCAAAGGTTACCACTCAGGGTTTCCGCTTTTATGGATATGTGCCTGCGCGAACTTTCTGGTCAGCCCCTGCCCGGCACCATCGCTGACGATAGCGACTAACAACCAAGCCGCACGCGCCACCACTACGGCAGCATTAACCCCAGAAGCAAGACCGCGCACGGAAACAGACTGTGACCGACATAAAAAACAACCGATCACAGAAACTGTTTTCTTAACAAATCTCAGTAGAAACGCAGCGTATTACAGCAGGCGCAAACCGCTGCGTGATGACGCCCTACCGATCTGTCCGGCGGGCTGGAATGAGCGTTCATCAAGTTTGAACTGCGCGACCAAACGGGCCAGCTCATCCGACATTGTGGAAAGATTGTGACTTGCAGCGGCACTTTCCTCAGCAACGGCCGCATTCTGCTGGGTTGTCTGCTCCATGTCCGTCATGGCGATGCCAATCTGGCTCATGCTGGATGACTGTTCCTGTGCTGCAGAAGCAATATTGGAGACCAGAACGTTAATGTCCTGAATCTGCGTCACAATTTTCTGGAGCAGCTCTCCCGTTTCACGCACCAGCGCAACCCCGGCCGCCACATGCGTGCCAGACCGACTGACCAGAGCGGAAATATCTTTCCCCGCTTCGGCTGAACGCTGGGCCAGAACACGCACTTCGCTCGCCACCACGGCAAAACCACGCCCTACATCGCCAGCCCGTGCAGCCTCTACACTCGCATTGAGTGCAAGGATATTGGTCTGGAAGGACAGATTGCCAATAATACCCACAATACTGGCGATCTCTTCGGACGATTTTTCAATTTTGTTAATGGCATCAACCGTGTTTTGCACAACCGTAGCAGACTGCATGGCATCGCCCCGCGCGGCATCGGCCAGTTTATGCGCCTGCTGCGTTTCTTCGGTTGTCTGGCGAATCCGGCGTGTAACCAGCGCTAGCGCAGCCGAGGTTTCCTCCAGCGTTGCCGCCTGCTGTTCTGTCCTGCGCGACAGATCATCGCTGCTCTGACGGATACCATCAGCATTGGCCATGACATCCTGCGTGTTGCCGGATATCCGCTTCATGGTGTCTTCAAGACGTTCGGCCATGGCGTTGAAGTTTTCCTTCAACACCTCAACCCGCGCAGGCATGTTGCTCTCGATCCGGTAGGTCAGGTCGCCATCCGACAAGGCCGCCAGTGCCTCGGTAATGACAGTGATGACGTCGCGGTCTTCCTGAGCGCGGTGTTCACGCTCGGCCTGAGCCGCCGCACGGGCTTCATCCGCCACTTTGTTGAGCTGGATGAAATAATGATACATCACAACGGATATATCCGACATCACAGACCGTACAAGAGACTCGATAAGCTGGTTCCTGTTACCACTGAACAGGGACTTTTTCTTGACCAGAGTCTCTACAAGACCGCTGACATACTGCGCGTATACCTGACTGAGATAGCGGATATAATCCACCTCGCCAGCCAGACGGTTGGCAATGCGCTCTTGCACGGCAAAATAATCATCGCAGAAATTCCCCTGACTGATATAGGAGAATTTCTTTACTTCTTCGGACAGAACATCGCTTTTCATAGCCTGAAGCTAGAATCCGACGCCCTGTAGGCACGCAGGAGAATTTTTTCCAGATCGCCGTTTACGGCGTTCCATACAGTCTGTCCGGTTTTCTGATCCGCGCTATTCCAGGAAGGAAGCGCCTTTTTGAGATCAATCATGATGTGCACTCCTGCTTCAATAAAATGGTAATCATATTCAAAAAAAAAATGCAATTGTTTACTTTTTATAAATTTCTCTTAACCTGACAGAACAAGAAAAATAAATATCCATTTCATTCCCTTTAACAAAAGAGGCATCACCTTCACTTCCGTTAAGGACATTTATAGTAACCACATCCTGAGCAGTCGGCTTCGGCGTTGAAATCAAATACCCCTGCGCCTCTGTGCACCCCTCAAATACAATGCTGCGGAACTGTTCTTCTGTTTCGACACACTCGGCCACAACGGGAATACCAAGCCGCTTGCCTATGTCGGCCGCTGCTTTCACCACCGAAGCGCATTCGGCTCTTTCGACCATATCCCGCACGAAGGAACCGTCGATCTTGATCTTGTCCACATGGAATGTCCGCAGATGAGAAAAGGAGGAATACCCGGTGCCAAAATCATCCAGCGAAAGACGTACACCCATTGCGTGCAGCCGGTGCAGATCGGCCAGAACATCGGCATCTTCCGACAGGGCCGCGGTTTCCGTTATCTCGATTTCCAGCCGTTCAGCAGGCAGCCCCGTTTCGCGCAATGTCTCCATGACAGCCGGAACAAGGGACTGCCTGCCGAACTGCCGCCCCGATATATTGACCGCAACCCGCGCCGAATCCTCCCAATGCAACGCATCAGAACAGGCTCGCTTCAGCACAAAAGCACCCAGATGCCTGATCAGATCGGTTTCTTCGGCTATCGGCACGAAGCTGGCAGGAGACACCCAGCCCCATAAGGGCCGATACCAGCGCACCAGCGCCTCACGCGTGCTGACCCGACCGCTGCTGACATCCATGATCGGCTGGTAAAAAACAAACAGCCCTTCGCCTGTTTCCAGCGCATGCCGCAGGTCCTGCTCAAGCTGCATACGCTCAAGCAGATGCCGCTCCATATCGGGATGAAAAAACCCGACCGCGCCTTTACGGCCACTTTTAGCCACACGCATGGCAATGTCCGCCCGCGCAATCAATCGATCACTGCTGGTGCCATGCTGGGGTCTTTTCACTATACCAATAACCGCCGCAACACCGGGCAGCATTTTCTGCCCCAGCCAATAAGGACGGCCCAGAACCTCCACCAGCATATTGGCAAAACGCTCAAGGCGCTCACGCTCAGCATAAGGAACAATTACGGCAAACTGGCTCTCTTCCAACCGCCCAATATGGCTTTCCGGCTCCGATTGGCACGCCAGACGCAGGCGGTCCGCCACCTGAACAATCAGCTTCGCCAACATGGCGTCCATTCAGGTCATTCACTGTTTCAAAGCCAACCAGACTAATCAGCAGGACACCCGCCACCAGAGGCGCTCCCTCTCCGGGCTGATACGCTGGCTAAAGGCATGCCGGTTTTCCAGCCCCGTCAGCGCATCATGATGCGCGAGCTTCCAGATATGAGCTTCCGCCTCCACCTGTTTGGTCACAATCGACCATGTCAGAACGAGAATGGCCCCTTCAGCCTCCTCCAGCGCGACACGCGAAATTTGCAGGTCCAGCGTTTCCGCTCCAAGGCGGATACGGGCATGGTGGGGCAGACAGGCGCCCCCTGAAAGGATGTGCCGCTGATGGGCTGGATTTTTATGAAAAATATCAATGGTGGAGCCTAGTATGCTGTCCACCTCACGCGGCAGAAGAGCCTCTATCTGCTTCAGCAGATATATTGACGTTTTATTAACATAGCTAATTACGAATGTTTCTGGATCAACCGCCATAATAGCGACGGGCAGATCATCTAGTATTTTAGTGTAAAATTTTGCATTCATGCCAAGAAAATCAAATTTTATAGGCAGCCCCTGCCCTTCCTCGTCATGACTTTCTGCAAAATCCACCATTTGGAAATTCCGTTATGTAAAAATAAAAATGAAACCACACCCAAAATAAAGATAGAAACAAAATGAAATAAGGAAATGGAAATCAGGCGGAATTCAATACAATACAAACATATAAATGGAATTTTTGTTCTTTATATA
>NZ_BAIN01000023.1 GCF_000613285.1 Acetobacter papayae JCM 25143
TCGCGCACTGCCTGGCGCTTGCGCGCCCGCTTAAGCTGTGGCAGCCGTCCTTTTCTTCTGTCTATGCTTGCATCTATTTTTCTTTACCCTAACTTTCGTTCAATAATGCGCGCGCCGCAAAATATTGAAGGAAAGAGGGAAATGCCCATTTTTGTTGACGGCCCAGAGCTCAGTAAACGTGTAAAATATGCGATGAACACTGCAAACAGCGCAAGCTTCGCTGTTGCCTTTTGGGGACGTGGCGCTGCCGACGAGATCGGCATACGCGAAGATGCATCGGTACGTATTATCTGTAATCTTGTGGGTGGCGGCACAAACCCAAGTGAAATTCGCAAACTCATTCAGCGGGGTGCCGAGGTAAGACAACTGAACACCCTTCACGCTAAAATCGGCGTAGTCGACACAATTAGCTTTCTCGGTTCTTCAAATATGTCGACAAACGGCCTTGGCAGTGATGGCTCACAATCTGGGTGGTTAGAGGCAAATATTATTTTTGAAGATGGTCATAATAAAATCGTCGAAATGTTTGAGGATTTTTGGACTAATTCAAAAGAAATAGAAGATAGTCACCTACGTCAAGCAGAAGAGGCATGGGCCGCCCGCGTGAAAAGTGACGCAGCAGTTGCGGCAATATACCGGGAACGTAATATTATTGACGTGTTGCGTTCCGCCCCCGAGCATCTTGATGCTCTAAATGTACGGATGGTCGTATATAATCAAGTCGTTTTGGAAGAAGATATAAATATAATCCAAAGCGCAGATGATGAAGCCAAGAGAAGATATGGTGATATATTCGATACTTACTGGGATTGGGATAGCATGGCAACCGAAGCGCAGGATGCGTATTTAGTCAATTTTGAACGACCGGCTCGCGGACAGATATCAGGAGGAGGCATCTACCGTAGAGATGTGAAAAAATTTCCTGACTTTCAGTTGAACGGACAGACATTCCACCCAGCATTTAAAATCAGTGATATTGAAGGGATAACGGTAATTCCAAGAGACGTAGCCGTAATTCGCGCTGCTTTCTATGCTTATGTTCGATCTGGCATGGTTGGCGAAGGAGACAATTGTTATAATTTTCCTCTTTCTGAATTAGCTCCTTATCTTGATTCTATGAAATAATTACATTTAAATTTATGAGTTTGTCGTTATTAAAAAAGTTCACTGGGCAACGCTCATCTCTTAACAAACATACTTGCGTTTCGTTCTACCCCGGCCCCACACTCTCCCCAAACGCGCCAGCGGGCATGCTCCAGCGTGAAGTCACAATCGGCCCGTGCCACTGGTGCTCCAGTGCGCGGGCCACAAGATCAGGTCTAGCCAGCGCTGCCCCATAGACCCGGCCCCTGTCGGCATACTGGTGCAGTCCACATTCACGCTTCATGGTGCAACCAAAACGCTGCTCCAGCACTGCCAGCGCAGCAAAACGCTCGGGCATGATGTGGCGCAGGGTTGCCGCCTGATCCACACTCATGAACACACACAGCGCACAGGAGAGCCGCCCGAAACCCAGTTGATAGGGAAGTGCGGGGATGACGCCATAGCGCTGCAGGATCGCCCAGATGGCAGCCTCGTTCCATGCGTGCACGGGCCGCCAGTGATCAACATGCCTGCACCGGCGCTGGCTCGCCCGCGTATCCGTGCGATGCGGGCCAAACACAGTATACCGCGCACGGTTCGGACTTTCTTCGGCCCGCTCCCCGGTGACGAACAGCGTACGCCGCCCCAGAAAACGATCCTGCGCGCGCAGGGCCATGTCGGCCACATCGATCTTGGCCGTCGCACTGCAATAGCGTGTGCTGAGGCTCGCACTGACCTGCGGGAAGCGCAGGCGGGTGCCAATGGGGCCTGCGCCGCCACGGCGCACGAGCTGCTGGGGTCTCACACAGAACGGCAGCGGTGGGCACAGCGTCGCGCAGGATTTCACCCTGCAATCCGCCCTCACGCCAGGACAGATAATAGGGCACCCCAAAATGCTGCGCCAGTGCGCGGACATAGGGCGTGGTGGAAGGCCAGTCCATAAAGGCCGCCCCCTGCCCGTCCACATCATGGTGCCACAGTTCCATCCGCTCCATGGGTGCGCCACAGTCCAATAGGTGGAGCAGGGCCGCCACACTGTCCTTGCCGCCACTACAGGCGACAATGATCCTCTCGTAGCTGTTAACGTCGATCTGCTCCATGGTGCAGCGCCTTTCAGGGGTGTGGTTTCATACTCGCTCCAGTATGCCGTCCGGCGTTGTGACGCCGGACGGCGGAGCGGAATCAGGCCGCGTCCCTGAGGGGGCTGTCTGCCTCCCTGATCGGGTCGGTCATGGGCATGTCGTCATTAGCCGGGGCCTCCTCCTCCCCTGCCCCACTGGTGGCCGCGAGATCGGCTTCGAGATCCGCCAATGCGGTGCGTTTCTCATCGAGCAGCGCCTTTTCACGGAACGGGACATCGAGACGCGTGAGGTAGGACGGAAGACGCCGGGCCGCCTCCTCGCCAATCCGCCGGGCCTCGGCCAGTTCGGCATCAAGACGCAGCACAAGGTTCTCGATCCGGGCCACCAGCCCCAGCGGTTTCGTGTCCTGGTCCACGGTGACATCCTCCGTTGCATGCGCGAAAGCGACAGACAGCCCGGCCTCCGTCACCAGCCGGTCCTCGCTAAAACGCTGGCGGCTGACGGCATCGAGCGTGACGGCGAAGCCCCCGAGACGTCCGAGCGTCCACCGGCCTTCCTGCGCGTTCCTGACGGCCAGACGGATCTGGGCCAGCAGGAACGCCCCGGCCTTCTCACGCTCGGTGATCACACCACGCTCGGTCTCGAAGCGGAACGCCTCGCCGCGTGTGGCCACACGGGCGGCCAGATCGGCCTCGATCAGCGGAATCCGGGCCTGCGCCCAGGCAATCTCACGCTCGGCCTGCTGGACTGCCCGGCGCACGGCGAACTGGTCGTCGTAATGGGCAGCATAGAGGCGTTCGAGCCGTGAGAGTTCCGCCTCCAGACCGGCTTTGTGCATGAGGCGCATATCCCCCGAGGCCAGCGCCTTGGCCATGGCGAACTGATTGCCTTCCCCATTCAGGTCTTCCACACGGCGGATGGAGCGGTCCCCGGACATGGCCAGAGCGATGAAGCGCAGCTTGCGTTCGAGCAACTGCCAGTTGGTGGCATCCACCGAGCCTTCCTGCGCATAGGCAAAAATCCGGATTTCCGGGTTCTGGTTGCCCTGCCGCTCGATGCGCCCCTCACGCTGGACGATGTCGGAGACCAGCCAGGGCACATCCAGATGATGCAGGGCCAGAAGCCGCTGCTGGGCGTTGACCCCGGTGCCCATGGTCTGGGTGCTGCCGATCAGGATGCGCTTGTGTCCGGCATTGAGATCGCCGAACAGGCGCTGCTTGGCTTCCGCCTTTTTGTAATCCTGCATGAAGGCGATCTGCTCGCGCGGCACCCCCATGCGGACCAGCTCGTCACGGATCCACAGATAGGCGGAGAAGCCCCGCTTGCCCTCGGCCCCCACCGTGCCCAGGTCCGAGAAAATCATCTGCACCGCACCCGGCACCGCATAAGGCTGGCCCGTCTCGGGATTGGTGTAACGGTTCTGCGCACTCTCTTCCCAGATGGCGAAGACATTGCGGATCATGAGGTCGAGCTTGCTGTCCTCCCCCTCCCCTGCCCGGCCCCAGCCAACAAAGCGCAGATCGAGGGCGGCATGGCGGGCATCCCCCATGACCGAGAGCAGGATGTCGTCGCCCTTCTGAGGCCTGCCGGTACGGTTCTCAATCGCCGTGATCCGCTCGGCCAGCGTCTTCTGATAGGCACGGAAGCGCGCATGAACAGGTGCCACGACAATCTGGCGGTGCCCACCGCGCACGGCTGGCAGGCTCACATAGCGGCGCAGATCGTCCTGCTGCACCACATCGGCGAAGTCACGATAGAGCGCCATGAGGTCCGCGACATTGACGAACTCGGTAAAGCGGGTCACGGGCTTGTAGAGACCACTGGGCTGGAGTTCGAGTTCGGTCCGGGTTTCCCCGAAATTGGCCGCCCAGGCGTCGAACTCATGCAGGCCGCGGCTGCGCAGGGCATCGAGCGCCATAAACCGCTGCACGGAGTAGAGTTCGCCCAGTGTGTTCGTGATGGGGCTTCCAGAGGCCAGCACCAGTGCGCGGCCGGGATTGATCCGCTCCAGATAGCGGGCCTTGACGAAGAGGTCCCATGCGCGCTGCGAGCCTTCCGGAGCCACGCCCTTGAGGTCGCCCTGATTGGTGGCGAAGCTCAGCTTGCGGAACTGCTGGGCTTCATCCACGAGGATCTGATCGATCCCCAGTTCTCCCAGATGCAGCAGATCATCCTTGATGGTCGCCAGCCCTTCGAGCCTGGCTTCCATCGTCTCCTTCATGTGCTCGATGCGTTTGCGCGACAGCCGGTCGTCTTTGTCTATTTCACAGAGCAGCGTCTCGTAGGCGTCGATCTGATCCTCGATCATGCTGCGCTCGAACGCCGCTTCCACAGGAATGAACTTGAAGGCGTCATGGGTGATGATGATCGCATCCCAGTTGCCGGTGCCGGCCCGCGCCAGAAAGCGCTGACGTTTGGCCTTGGCGAAGTTCGTCTCATCCGCCACGAGGATTTTGGCTGTGGGATAGAGCATCAGGAACTCGCGGGCCATCTGGGCGAGGCAGTGCCCCGGCACCACGATCATCGCCTTGCTGACCAGCCCCAGGCGCTTCTGTTCCATGACGGCGGCGCACATGGAGAAGGTTTTTCCCGACCCCACGGCATGGGCGATATAGGTGCTGCCCGCGGCGATGATCCGCCAGATCACGCGTTTCTGGTGTTCGCGTAAGGCAATGACGGTGCTCGCACCCGGCAGCTTCAGATGGGCGCCGTTGAACAGGCGCGGCACGAGGTTGTTGTAGGTGTCGTTATAGAGGCGCACCAGCCGGTCAGCCCGCTCGGCATCCTGCCAGACCCAGTTCTGGAACGCCTGCCGGATGGCGGCGAGCTTCTCCTTCGCGGCTTCGGTTTCCTGCGTATTCAGCACACGGGTATCGTTGCCGTTTGAATCCCTGACCGTATCCCAGATTTTGGGAGAGGCCTGTGTGAGCGCATCTTCAAGCAGCTCTCCGGCGTGACGGCGTTCCGTGCCCCAGACCGAGGTCGCTTCGGCCCGCCCGAAGAACGGTCGTTTGTCGACACTCCAGCAGGCCACCTCGGCGGTATGGTGGATGGTGGTCTCAACCCCCAGCACCTCGCGGGTGAAGGCCACGATGTCACTCACAGGCAACCAGGGCGCACCCAGACGCGCCGTAATATCGGACGGCCTCAGATCCTCAGGCTGGGCCCGTTCCAGTGCTGCCGCTGTGCGCGCGAAACGCGGGTCGCTCTTCGCGGCCTCACGGGCTGCCACGAGCTTGGTGCGCACGGCCCCAGACAGCAGCTCGTCCGACGCCACCCATACATCGCCACCGAAGCGCGAGGCTTCGGGATCGAGATAAACGGCCTCGCCCAGTTCGGTCAGCGCCTCATCACGCTACTGCCTGTCAGCTCAGCGATCAGGGGCAGATCGACACGCCCCAGGTCATGCAGGCAGACGGCCAGCGCGTCATGCGCGGAATGGATTTCTGGCTCGATCGGCGCATGGATGACGCGCTCGGTAAACAGCGGCCCCGGCCGTGCGGTCTGGGTCGCCTCATCATACTCTTCAATGGAAGAGACCAGCCAGACATCGGGATCATCATAGAAGGGCTGGAGGTTGGGCCTGCGGCGGCTTTCGGTTTCCTCGCCGGTGGTGGCGTTCACCCTGACGGTGGTGTTGGTGAGGTTGATCGGCCCGAACTGGCGGGTAAAGCTCTGCCAGGCCTGCCGCAGCCGATGCTGGTGCCGCCCGAAAGGCTGGTTGTCCATCTGGGCGCGTAGCACCGCCTTGGCCGCGTCCCGCACGGGGATCATGGCTTCGATGATGCGCGCATGCTTCTGGAACAGACCGTCTTTCTGCTCACCCTTGCGGATCGGCACTTCCTGACCTGCGCCACCAATGACCTGATGCAGGACACGATTGTGCAGATAATAGCTGCCTTCCTTCAGGTCGGCCCCTGAAGCCGCTGTGCCCACGGACAGCCCGTCCAGTTCGGGCCGCGTAATACGCTGCTCTACAGGGGGCAGAAACCGGCTTTCGGGGGCGATGCGGGCCAGAGCTTCCGGCAGGGCGGTTTGCAGATCCACACCCGCCACCGGCAGACAGCAGTAATCCAGTCCGAACTGACTGCCAGCCCATCCATGCTGGCCTAGCACCTGCGCGGGGTTATCAAGGAAATAGCGGTTGATCCATAACGGGCCGCGCCCCTCATCACTGTCAGGCACGACCGCCGTTTCCAGCCAGGCCTGATCGCCGGGCAGCTCACCGATCATGCGCTTGCGGAACACCAGCAGATCGAGCACGACCTCGGTACCGGCCTCAGCACTCATCGCGCCCGCGGGCAGACGCACAGCTCCCAGCAGGTCAGCCTCTTCGGCGATGTGCCGCCGCGCTTTTGGCTCGCTCTTGTCCAGCGTGTGGCGTGAGGTCACGAAGGCGGCAAAACCACCGGGGCGCAGGGCACTGAGTGAGCGCGCGAGGAACCAGTCATGGAGACTGAAGCCGCGCAGATCCCGCTGTTCAGGCGTGTTGACCAGACGGTTGGAGAACGGCGGATTGCCGATGGCCAGATCGTAGTCACTGGCGAGCGTGGCCTTGGTGAAGTCTTCCGACTGATCCACTGTTTGGGATAGAGCTTACGGGCGATACGGGCCGCGATGCTGTCCATCTCAATGCCGGTAAAGGCAATCCGGCCTTCGAGCCGTTCGGGCCTGAGGGCGATGAACTGCCCGATGCCGCAGCCGGGTTCCAGAACGGAGCCACCCTGAAAGCCACGCTTCATGAGCATGTCCCAGATGGCGGTGACTATATGTTCCGGGGTGTAATGGGCATACTGGGTGGAGCGGGCGAGGGCGGCATGCTCCGTCTCGCTACAGGCAGCTTCCAGCGCCTTACCAAGGCTTTCCCATCCAGCCCGATACGGCTCGCCGCCACGGGGGAAGAGGGCGTTGGCCAGTTCACCGGCCCCAAAGCCAATGAAACGGCTCAGCACAGCCTGCTCGTCGGGGGTTGCATTACGGTCTTCGGTTTCAAGCGTTCCCAGCAGCTTGATCGCCGCAATATTGTCCCGCGCACGGTCTTTCCAGCTGGTGGCAAGGCCACGGGTGCCCATCAGGCGGAAATCGGTCTGGGGGATGACCAGTGGGGTTTCTGCGACGGGGGAGGGGAGGGGCTGTCTTCGCCTTCAAGCTCCCCCCAGAACAGGTCTGAGGCGCCACTGAGGGACGAGGAAGAGAACAGGCTGAGCTGATCACCGAACAGGGACATGGAAGGCTCCGGACAAACGCCGAACGCCGCCTGCGTCTGGGACGAGGCGGTGATCGGGGAGGATGGGACAACAGCAGGGAAGGGGACTGAGCGCTGTCTCGCGTCAGATTTTCTTCTGCATGCTGTCTCCGGAACCGGGCCTGTGGGACGGGGGCAAAGGCGGCGCCTGCGCCGGGATCGGGCTGACTTCAGGCAGACCGACCCACCCTTTGCGCACGGCGCTCAGGCTGGTCGGAGTTTTTTTGTTGGTTGTTGACATCTGTCAACTTCGTTTCTGTTTTTAGTTGACAGATGTCAACAACACCATAAAATGCGCTATTATAATTCTTCGATACTATATACCGCACCCGGCGCATTGTGGCGCATGTTGATGAGGGAAACGACCTTGGCCGATATAAGCAATACAGATGATAGCAACACGCTTGACGTGCTACTGTCTGATCAAGCCCGCGCACTTTCAAGTCAGCTTCAAGCTCACCGGATGGAATTATTCCCTCCCATGGCGCAGAAAACTCTACGATCATTTCAAATTGGCGAGGTTGCGAAAATACTTGGGTTGAAGCCAGGATATTTGAGGAACCTCGCATTAGAAGGGAAAGGCCCCATTCCAGAAATAGGCAACGGTGGCCGTCGATCTTATAGCGCTGACCAAATACTAGAGTTGCGCGAATATTTGGACTCCAACGCGCGCAATGGTCGGAGATATATGCCGACACGCACGGCGACAGAAGAACTGCAAGTGATTGCTGTGGTGAATTTCAAAGGCGGAAGTGGAAAGACAACGTCAGCGGCCCATCTAGCTCAAGGATTAGCTTTAGATGGGCTGCGTGTGTTGGCGATTGATCTTGACCCACAAGCCAGCTTATCGGCGCTGCATGGCTTTCAGCCGGAGTTTGATGTGCATGAAAATGAGACATTATATGGCGCGATAAGATACGACGACAATCGACGTCCCATGTCGGAATTAATCAGGAAAACAAATTTCCCAGGGCTTGATATTGTGCCCGGGAATATTGAGCTGTCCGAATTTGAATACGAAACGCCACGGTTTTTGGCATCGTCTGATCAAGCTGGTGCGATCTTCTTTTCACGGGTCGATGCTGCGTTAGAAGACGTGCAAGATAATTATGATGTGGTCATTATCGACTGCCCGCCTCAACTTGGATACCTAACAATGTCTGCTGTGTGTGCAGCTACTGGGCTTCTTATCACAGTTCACCCCCAGATGCTTGACGTGATGTCCATGTGTCAATTCCTGCTTATGATGAGCGATGTAATGACACATCTACGGAATGCTGGGGGAAATGTGTCCTACAATTGGGTTCGATATTTAATGACCCGGTTTGAGCCTTCCGACGCGCCGCAAACGAATATGGCTGGATTTATGAGATCTCTTTTCGGAGATCATGTGCTCAAATTTCCCATGTTGAAAAGCACTGCAGTGTCTGACGCAGCGATAACCAAGCAAACAGTTTTTGAGATTGAGAGGCGGCAATTTACGGGCGCCACTTATGACCGAGCGCTAGAATCCGTGAACGCGGTGAATGGTGAGATCAGAGACCTAATTTTTAGCTCATGGGGAAGAAGTTAAGCCTCTCCTTCCTTTAGCTTTGTTGACATCTGTCAACTTCACCCAGTTAGAAGGTCTTCGATCATGGCAAGAAAAAACACGCTTGGCTTAATTCCTCCCATCGGTTCCTCAGACGCGTTGAATACCGCACAACATGTGCGGCCCTCGCAAACATTCAGAACAGGAGGAGCGTTAGGCTCGGTAGCAAAAAGCTTAGGCAGTTTAGCAGAAACTGCAAGCAAAGCAGATGAGTTAGAAAAAGCCCTGAAAGCAGGAACTGTTATTGTTGAGATAGATCCACAGCTTATTGACGACGCTTTCGTTAGGGATCGCCTTGAGACCAAAGATGATGGTTACGAGGAGTTAAAAGCAGCCATTGAAAAATCTGGGCAACTGAGTCCTATTTTAGTACGACCCCATCCAACTGTGACAGGCCGCTATCAAATAGCATTTGGTCACCGGCGGGTAATGATATGCCGCGAACTCCACCGTGCTGTTAAAGCATCTGTAAAGGACATGACCGACCACGAATTAGTGGTTGCTCTGGGCCAAGAAAACAGCATGCGAACGGATTTGTCATTTTTAGAACGTGCGTTGTTTGCCCAAAACTTGAACGCAAAAGGTTATGACAGAGCTACTGTCATGTCGGCATTGGGGGTTGATAAGACCCTGCTGTCACGCATGCTTACAATAGTCGAGAGCATTCCAGGTGCCGTTGTGGATTATGTAGGGCGGTCTCCGTCCATAGGAAGAACACGCTGGCAAGCTCTCAGCGATCTTTTCCGAGATCCAATCGTGGTTGAAAGATGTGTTCATTGGCTACAAACGGACCGAGCCAAGACAATCGTTCGCGATGACCGTTTTAAAGCGGTGCTAAAAGAAGCATCTAAAAAAGTGGGAGTTTCGGCTGCTTCTTCTGACAAGCAGAGCGACTGGGTTTCTGATGATAAAAATGTTTCTATTCAGTTTAGCTTACGAAAAAGTCGGGCAGTCATTGATGTTAATCCGGAAATGGGATCGACATTCAGCCAGTTTTTGATTGATGAACTGCCCGCTCTTTACAAGAAGTTTCAGAGTGGTGAAAATTAACGCTGGATAGGTGGAGGAGAGGGGGAGAGATATAGCCCCTTTTCGCTAATTCTTACTTTGGCTGCTCGATATGCAGCCAAAGCTAATGCCAGAGGCTCTTGGAATTCAGCTTTAAAAGATCGCAGCGTCTTAAATTCTCTGCCGAATTGGCGCCATAAAGCGGCCCATGAAACCAAGGCATCCGATTGCAGCGCATGGAGCCTAAATGCAAGCCACAAATAAGCGTCAATCGCTCGTGGGGATGTTTGTATGTCGCGGATCGCCGCTCGATCAACAAGTATTGGGTGCCGTTTAAGTTCATTGTAGAACGCCTCGGACAACACTATTTTTTCGATCATTCGTGTTGTACGCTTGGTTCTTGGGTCTACTTCGCCAACATATTTAAATGCTTCGACCAACCGTTCGTTTACCACTACGGCTTCTCGGTCGGTTCCAAATCGAAAATCTACGGTACATGTAGCTAGGCGCTCAATTTGTTCGACTAATTTCTTGGTTACAGGTCCGCCGCGACTTAATCCCAACCTATTAAGAAGTGCTGCCGGGCTTCTGCCGAGATTAATTTCTCTAGAGTTGTGTTCAAAGGCTTCAGACTGCCAGTCGATAAGCAGCAGCCGCGCAATCGAGCCTGATGGTACGGACAAATCCTCTCTGCTGTCGTCGTCACGCAGACGGACACCTGGCCTAACAAGAAGCTGTGCATAGTCGGTTTTGATCAACCAATCTTCACCTGGCTTACGTTCACGATGGGGTAAGCCAGCTAGACACCAAGCACTATAGCTATACCCGATCTCTGAAACGCCCTCGGCTTCTCGAACAAGGGAAGATGAAACAGCGTCAACAATTTTCCGGCCAGCCCTTCCGGCCAAAGCGTCGTACACGCTAGGTGGAGATGCGACGTCTCTGCCCGCTGAAAAATGGTCGACTATCTCAAGCGCTTTTTGAGTTCCGTGTTCTTCTACCAGCTTGTGTATGGATACAAACAAATCTGGATGCGGCGGGCATTGATCCATGTTGTTTCTCATTATGCACAATCTGACTGTTGCATAGCATGTGACTTAGTTAACGCAGATGTCGATGTGTTCATTGCTTACAGGCGAATGACTTGTGTTTTTTGCTTACGGTCTTCACTGTTGGTGTGTTCATTGCAGACGAAACAACCTTTTATTGTTCTATATTATTTATTGTTTCGTAGGCAAAAAACACGTGGAAAACATTACAACCTGCTGTTTTTAAAGCATTTCTAAAAATATCAGAATTAGTGCTGTCGGCAAAAAACACATGAGATCAGACGTGGGGTCACTACGAAACTATGTATCGTAGACAATTAACACATGGAACGTGGGGAAAAAAACTGTCGGCAAAAAACACTAACCATCATGGGATGAGTGCAGGCATTAAACACATAGGCGACGAATCGACTATGCAGATGATGGACAATCTATTGTCGGCAATAAACACAACTGACGTCGCTTTGCGGTTGCGCTACTCAACCAACGCATGCCCATCAAACGGATCTCCCAGTTCGAGGTAGTCTCCCAGAGCAGCGTATGTTGCGTGTCGCGCTAGGCGCTTGAGTTTAACAGGATGCGCACCAGCATCCATTCCGGTCGTCAGCGCCCCCCGTTTCAGGCTGTGCCCGCCAAAGGTCTTTCCTTCCAGACCGGCGGCACTGGCCCGAGCCTGGATGATGCGGGCGATCGAGCGATCTGTCAGAGGCTGCGCTCCAACAGCGCGCACGTCGTCTGGAAAAGCCACGGCTCCTTCTTTGCGGACGCGGCGAAAGACGGGGCCAGCCTGTATGCCTGACACGGCCAACCAGGCTCCGTATGCCTTTACCGGGCAATACTGGTCCTGAGTGTAGGGGAGGGCGATCTCAACGCCTTTGCCTTGCCTGTCGGCCTTGGACTGGGGAAGGGTGACAAGCAAGCCTTTACTGACCAAGGCTACATGGCGGATCTCGATGCTGGCCAGCTCCGAACGCCGGAACGCGCCATAAAACCCCACGAGAAGCAAAGCCCGATCCCGCATCCCAGATAGCTTGCTGAGGTCTATCGCATTGATGATTGTCGCCAGCACATCCTGCGTCGCCGCGGCCTTGCGGCGCGGCGTAAAGCCATCCCTTGCGGCGGTGCGCCTAATCCCCGTCATGGTTTCGCCGATAGCGGCGTCAGCGGTGGGAACGGCACAGCCTGCCAGACGGTGAAGATAGGTGATCGCGGCCCGTCGCAACTCCAGTGTTGCCGGAGCAAGGCCTCGACCTCTTTCGTCTGCCAGAAATGCGGCAATGTCGGCCGACCGTGCAGGGAGGCAGGGAAGGGCATGACGATCCGCCCAGGCACACCATGCCCGGACACCGGCGCGATAGGCTTTGCGTGTGTTATCTGCCTTGGCCTGTAAAGCGTAGGCTGAGGCACTATCGCGCGCGGTTTCAAGGGAGCCATCACGTTGAGGAACGGCTCTGCCCAGAGAGGCATCAAACCATCGTACAATGATGCCGGGCGTCTGGCCTGCTGGGGACGGCAGGGGAGGGGGCGTGTCAGATTGGGCGATAGCGTCGCTGTGTGCTTGTTTGTAACGTGCCAGAAAATACGGAGCTGAACTGAGATGCAGGGTAAGAAACAGTGAGGGGTCATCTGGTGCCACACCGATCCGCTCTGCGGCTAGTGCGCGGGCACGGGCCGCGAACGGCACATCATGAGCAATCGCTAGATCGTCTGTGTTGCTCCCGGCAAGTCTGATACCGGACAGGCGTAATTCCAGTCCTGGGGAGAAACGGGCTGTAGCAAGAATGTCCGGCAGCGTGTCGGCTACTGAACCTACCTCAGTCAGACGGTGTCGGGTAATCCGGTCACACCGGTCGAACAGGGTAGCGAACGCCCGATCTTTTCGACCGTGGACAATAACGTCATCCAGCATAAACGGAGCCTCGTGCTTGCTACTACCCTGTGTGTCTCACACTCAGTGTAGTAGCTCACGACGCTAAGCGGTTACCGTATTTTTCACAGCATGCCGTCTTTCTTGCAGACCGGCATGGGGAGAACGTAGAAGGTCAGCTTTCCAGAAAAAACTCGAATAGCTATCGCGACGACTCACTGCTGGAAGCTATGCATATGAAAGGAGGGACAAAACACCTAGGTAGATTGGTAACTCTGAACTGATCGGTACGCGTACCATAGACAATATTTAGCGCAAATCGCAAAAGTCTTTAAGCAGAATGAAGTGGTCCCATTCCTCAGGTCAGGCTGAGCTTATCACCCTGTCCAGAAAAAACGGCACAACTTTACCCTCCAGCTGGGTTGCAACCTCGATGAAGACGCTCAAATATCCTTGGCAAAATCCTCGTAGGCTGGAGGAAAATCGCCGATCCAGTCAGTGATGGACTTTGAGATAATAAGGTCGCGCCATTTCTTATACAGTTTTTCGAAAAGAACATTAGCTTCATCAGAATTCGCGTTTCCAAGAGCATTAAGTAATGGCGGACCGCTATTTTGGTTATAGAGAAATTCCAACAACGGCCAAACTACAGGTAAAATCGTTTTTAGGACATCTAATTCTGAATTGGATTTATTTGCTTCGAGGTGGTCAAATAAAACTGCAATTATGATTTTGAATCGGAATGATGTCGGAGGATGAGTGGAATTAAAACTAAAACTTGTCGTCTCCCAGTCAGCCTGACCTAACCCGCGAAAGCCGCAAAATAGGGCGTACAAGAAAAATACATAAGTAATTTGTCTATCCTGTTCACTTAGTATAGTAATCGCCTCTTTGGTTTCGTTGTCACTCAGGGTTTTATCCGTTCCGATAAGCATGTGGACCCACCGGTTGCTTGCGAATGTATCCGAATCAAGTTCGAGCGCTTGCATCGTTAGACGGTCTGGAGTTTCCGTGGAACTGCTTAGGAATTCATGGTGAGCGGCAAGGTGGCGGTACTCATGGTCGATAACAAATAAAAAGCTTACGGTAATCAAGGCTTGAACCAAGCTATTTCTCCGCTCGTTTTCGACCTGATAACTCGCAAAATCGTTGAGAAAGTTTTCTGGAGAAATGGATTTTAAATCAATTTTAGATGAGTAATTAGTTTCTTGGCTATTCACTTCGTCATTGAACCCCGAGAAAAATTCTGAGTTATGTCCAACTCTGTATGCATCCCATACCAGTTGTGCAATTAGACCGTCGTTTATTATAATATGGTTCCAGTTTGGCATGCTCGTTGACTTTGCTCCCAACGCACGATCCATAGAGATGTGTACATGCGTATTCTGCCAAATTTCGGGCCGCGTAAAATTTGAATTCACATAAATCCGTCGGTAGGCTATTGCAAGAAGACGGATGTATAGTGCCTTGAGAGGGCCGTCAGGCAATAAGTTGACATCAACAACCGCACCGATATCTTTGCGTTGTTTAAGTTCTTCTACAGGACTTAGTTTTTCGCTCATAGCGCTACATTACTCCCAATTATCCCAGTTGACTCTGGTCAAGTCAAAGCCACGGTTAGGCAGATGTTCTGTGTTAAGTGAAGTGACCGAACTAGCATTAATAAAGGCTCGGGCAGGAATAAGCCGCCAGAATCAGTTGGAGCGACCACGTTTGGCGTGACCCCCTTTTTGTATTCACTCAAAAGCAGAGTTCCCGTTTTTTATGACTTGGGGTTGATGGTATGACAAGTGTCTCGGGGGCATGCCCCGAGACACTTGTCTGGCGACCTGATCCGGTGTCGAAAACCAGAAGATAATGATAATTAGAACGCTGGTTTATCAGTGCATTATGAATCCATTTAATATGGATAATCTTCTATTCAGACCAGAAAAATTCACTAGTTAATGATAAAAAATGGCAAGTGAGTTTTGGGTGGATGTTAAGAGCTGATTTCTGCTGCGCTTATGTCGGCAGTAGGGGAGGGGGATCAGTTTGTCCGATTTGGTGCGCCAAGACATGTTTTCTGCCATTCGTTTCACTATGTCCTTCGATCGGCACCAGCGCGAGAGCTGAAGTATTTGCGATGGTTAGACAACACAGGTGGAGACCGTCCGAACTGACGGCTAAATTAGCCGCCAGTTTCCGTCGCACATACAAACAGAATTAGACTGCAATTATAAATTTTCGAAGGGATTTAAACATCTGCGTTGTAAAACCACCGAAATATATAAGAAATATTTAAAGGGCGTTAAGCATATCTGTTAGCACAGCTTGTCGTTTCAATCGGTCATTTGTTACCTCGCCTAGACCATTACAAATATCAGCGGCCTTTTGAAAGGTTGTTGTCGCTTCCTGACCATGTGAGCCCATTATCTCAATTATTTGATTGGACTGTTTGACGGCTTCCTTCGAGCTAAGCTTGCAGCTATCGCGCCCGCAAACTATCGCACGTACTATAGCAAGAATGTGCCATTTGAACCGTTTCATATTTTGCGGGATCGTTCCATTTGAAACAAGAAGATTAAACCTGTGCATCGTTAAGGAAGCAGCATAATACACCTGTTCTTTAACATCGTTCGCGAACATTGTATCACCCAGATCTGAGTACATTTGCTTGGGATACCTGAATGCTAGCTCGGGCCTCATGCAAAACATTGCGGCTACGCATTTTACAGCATTATGGAGGGAGTAAATTCTAAGTGCCGGAATATCCTGACCTACATATTGCCTGTCGCGCCGCTCGAGGTAGAGCTTTTTTTCGATATCACTGGTATCGATGGACTCGAAATATTGCTCAACTTCGTACAACGGGTTTGAGAGAAAGGAATTGTGCATCGTCTACTTTAGACTGACTGTTCGTCGCACGCACCAACTCAGCGAAAACGTCCTCATCTTGAGTCTCTACAATTTTAACATTTACCATTAAATCGCCAAGAGCAGCCCGGTTCTCAAACAGGACATTCGAAGTTTGACATCCATTGACGATTTGGAAATTCCGTAGATGGAAGACGTTTCCCTGAAGCTGAACATCGGGACTGACAATGGTCACACCATTGTTCAACACGGGGAAACGTGAGGCAGAAAGGGAGTGAATTGTTTCAGATATCGACCTATTGACGGGATTCTCGTCACCCAAATAGGCGCGAACGTTTTCTTCAAAAACCTGACCACGCAAATTTCCGTCCTCAGTAATCAGAAGTTTGTCAACCAAATCGACGCCTTTTACAACTGCAAGGTATGCCTCATCGATTCCTGAGATTGGAGGGAGAGCAGCATTGCTAAAGGCACTTAGACTGGCTTGTGTTCCTGAATAAGTCCCCACCCAAAGCTTCGTAAGTTCGTCTCTCCCAAGAATGCTCACTGCAACAACGTGGAAGTACCCTGACTGAGTAAGTTGACGCTCAAATTCCAGTCTGGCCTGCTCAATCTCTTGGGGGGCTTGATAGAGCCCGGTAGTGACATAGTAAGCGTATATTGACGGCTTGCCATTTCTAACCTTTGGTACATTTTGGATGACCTCATCGAAAGTTCCCTTTGCCTCAACAAGTATCGAATCCGAAACGTGGTAATCTTCACCAGAGACAAAGCGCAGTACACCTTCCTTAAACTTCAAGAAGTCACCTAGATCAAAACGTTCACTGCTTTTCGCTTGGATAAAAACAGTGTCGACATCGCGATTTCGTCTTTGTTCTTCAAAGATTACTTTCGCATCCTCGGAAGAAGGGCAAGGCATTTCATCAATAGCGATTGCCACTCCATCGATTCCGTCATCGTCTTCGCCAGTGCAAACGTCGTCCAGTTCAAAGTCAGTTGAGTATCGGGACGAGAGAATGCTGTAGCTGCAGAATCGTTCGAACTGCATTGAGAGCGACATCGCCCCGCACCCAAAATTTTCACTAAAATTATTCAGATGCGACTGAACGATACGATGCATAACTGTTAGCTTCCTAATTTAATCTATCTGCCTTCAATACGAACGCGTTTCTTCGGGCATATGAAATTACCCATAAGAATACGAGTCCTACTAAATTCGAGGGCTTAACCGCAGTAGGCACTGTTGCCTTTTAGCCAAAATATTGCCTCATTGACAAACGGTGGCAACATATTCGACATGATGCACATGCCTCGCAACATCGAAGACTGTTTGCCATGAACTGCTTACGGCCAGTTGTAACGTATGACTGCTATGCGGACAGTAATGCAGCATTCTGAGCGTCCGAGATGAGGCAGAAGCGGCCACCCAGCGGTAAGCTGGGCAGCGTGTGATAATTTAATTGCTCTCTGGTCCGCGAGTGAGCGAGCATTTTACCCTGTGGTTTGCACAGGCGCTCCGCGCGGCTGGAAAGCCCGATTTAGGCTCATTATCCTCATATTCTGGTTTTTTTCGATTGTCGAAATTCCTTAATTACGTTAGTCAATATTCCGATATTCCAGCACGTTATTGATACCCTTAATTATGCGAATGTCCCTTATTGATGCGAAAAAGGCCCTTAATTAGGTGACAAAACGCGACCACGTTTTTATCAACGCACGGGTCTGCTTCCGTCCTCATATCGGGCATATAGCTACCCAAGCCATTCTCCGGATAGCGGACGTGTCAGTGTCCGCCATTTCACCTTTGGGTTGCTTCTCTCCTGTAGGTGTCTGCGGTTTCAAGATCAGCGGGTGAAAAATCTCGATTCCGCCCTCATTGAAGCAACTGACTTTTGCAGCGAGCGCTATGCCGCTGTAGAGCAGGTGTTCCTGTGACGCAGTAACAAGCTTATTTGAGCAACGAAAATGGACTATGGAAAATAGTCCCTCGAATAAGCCAGCTTGAAACACTTCATTATCAAGGAGATTAACTCTGAATAACTCTGCAGATGACCCGGCGTTACCCGTCTTCCGAGTGTACGAGGCTAGTCAAGATGAAGCAAAAGCGGCTTTAGATCTGATTCGTAAATTTCTTAAAACGATAAGCCATCGCACAAATGAGACAGATACTCTTCGTCGTGCAATCGAGCCAATCTTAACAGATGTATTGGGTTTTAGTAGAGAAGATCTGCACTCTACTATTGATCCCTCTGTTTCGTATAATGGACGTAAATTATACCCTGACCTTATTTATAAGAGCAGAAAAGATACTAATATTTCTGTCGTAATAGAAGCAAAAAGTGCCAAGGTAAATATTTTTGGTTCCAAGCATGGAGGAAATGGCGGCTTTAAAAATGCGATTGACCAGACTCTAACTTATCTCGATGCTTTCGGTAGCGCTGCTGCAATCGTGTCTAATGGTTGGGACTGGTGGCTGTTCCAGGTTGAAAACACCACGCATAGTAACACCGACCGTTCATGCTACACTGGATTGCATGTTCGTCTAGACAGGCCGAACCCTCAAAAAGAAGTTGAGATTGTTCGCACATTCATTTCTATTTTTCACCAAAGAAGTGTAATCGGCATAGGAGATGATGAGCTCTCACTTCCTTCACCAATGCCTCTTGAGTGGGAACGCGCTTTTTCCATTCCGAAATCCATAATTCGGTTCTATCACTTTGTTGACCTTCCGTTGAAAGGTCGCGGGTCGGGGTTCTCGTTAGAGAGTTTGGATCTAGATTTCATGTGAGAACACTGTGATATCGATATTTATTGATGGTCGAACTCTCGACCTCCTATGTTCTCTGATGAGGAACCGACACCGCGTTAGGCCCTGTTAGGGCTTGAAGATATTATGGGTCTACATGGCTCTTCATGATGAGCGTGATGCAGTCTGCGATGTCTGATGATGCGTGGCGGACTGGGAGCTTCTGATCGAGGCGGTGCGGTCTAAGGGCAAAGCTCCGCCACGCAACCTGCGTTAGACGGTGTCGGTTATCTTCTGGCGTCATTAGAATGGCGCGAAATGGCGATCTCTACCCTCGGAATTCGGCCCTTAGTGGACCGCGGCCCAGCTTTTCATTACCTAACAACCCCTGGCATAGATGGTCTTAGGAAAGCTCTATTTCATGTCGCTGGGTTTGATGAAGGAATCGGCTTTTTCAGTCTTTTATGGAACGCCTAACAAACTTTAGTCCGTACGAATGTCCGGTATTGTAAATTACGCGCCAGAACTGGACATTCCGCCCCCCCCTGATCCGCCTGTCTGCTCAGTGATACAGGAGCAGACAGGCGGCATTCGCCTTCCTTGTGGACATAAACCACCTGAAGCACTATTCCGCATAGCGGACATTCAAGGCGGATACCCAATGCAACTTGAACCCGATAGAGCTATCAGAGTGCCCGGTTTGTTACGAAGGAGCGCTATTATTGTAACAATCTAAGGCGGGAACGCGACCGGGAATATGTTTGTATTTCAAAGCGATTTCTGCCGCCATTGTTCTGGCCGTGGAAGAATATCCGTCTTATTATTAAACTATCCAAATCATTGATAATACCATTTACTTCGAATCGTCTTCCTTCTTCGATAACCCACAGTTCTACATACCTAGAACGGCCATTGGGTCCCTCATTTCTGGCCTCCTCACAGAACCAGTCTCGTATTGTATTCGCCCGGTAAGTCCTTCCAACACCTGTCTGTAAAATTGGATGGATTGGAACATTATTTAGTATAAAAATAGAACGTAAAAAACGAAGAGGCCCTGTCACATAATCATTGACGGCGGCAAGGTCAGCTTTGATCGCATTTTCGTCCGTATTATTTGACATACGCTTAAATTCTACTGCACACCATTGATCATTCATTGATAAAGGATCATGAAACATTAAATCTGGATGGATGGTTCCTTCGAGGTGAACGCCAAAGTTTCGTCCTGCGGGCCCGGCAGCTTTGCTACTTTCAATTGTTATCAGTATCTGATTCTGATCTATGGGATTTCCTCCAACTTCCCTGAAAATATTTTGATGTGTGAATGTATTCCGGCAGCGATGATAAATTTCAGCCTGCATGTCGCGTTCACCAAGCCTGAAGTACGATAATGGTGCGCTGCCAATAGCTTTAAAAAGATTAAGAACAGCTAGCCGAGAGATCATAACTCCAGGCTGAATGTCCTCGTTTTCATTCACGTACGGAGTGGGCCGAAGCATAATATTTTTCGCACCTTTTAAGGAAATTGAATTTGTATTCTTGGGTTAATGACCTGTCAATGTGATTATTATTTACTTTTCGTATTTCGAATGCATGACCTTCCAATATTTAAAAGGGGCGGAAATTTACATAATACTTACCTCAATTCCCGATATGGGTCAGAACGAGAAACCTCGAGACTTGCACGCCCCAGTATTAAGCTGCCTCCTTATTAAGGAATGTGGCGTCTGCTTGCTCGCTTCAACATCCCTAAGCTGACAGTCGCTTCTCCCTCCCTGATTTGTCTGTCCGCTCAGTGATGCAGAAGCATACAGGCGGCAGTCGCCTTCTTTTCGAACATACAGCTGCCCATATCGCTTTCTGCGCAGCAGACATGACCTGCGCAAACTTCAGTTATTACCTTGGGCCGAATGCGCTATGTCAGGTCTGGATTAGACGATAAGACAAACAGCTATTGGCGGCTACCTATCGTAGGGGGAATCTATGAAAATTGAGCAGTTGACTATCCGCAACTTTAGGTGCTTTGGGCCAGTAGGAGTGACGCTCACCTTCGAAGATGCTGTTACGGCCTTTGTCGGCAACAACGGCTCAGGCAAGACGGCGATTTTCGCTGCTATTCAAAAAGCCTTCGGCACATCGAGCACCCAACGGACGATCCGGAAATCTGACTTCCATGTGCCCATGGAAGACGAGGAACTCCAGTCGGAAACCCTGATGGTGATCGACTGTTTGCTTGGCTTCCCGGAGTTGGAAGAGGACGATGCGGATACGGATGCAATACCCGAAGTCTTCAATCAGATGGCCACGAGCGGAGAAGACGAGCCGCTGAAGGTGCGTATGCGCCTCGAAGCAAAGTGGATCGACGACGGTACGCCCGAAGGAACGATAGAGGAGGCCTTCCGATGGGTGCGCGCAACGGACGACCATTTCGTTTGGGACGAGTGTCAGGCGGTACAAGCCGTCGAGCGAAACTTCATCCAGCTGATATATGTCCCCGCCAACCGCAACGCAGCCGATCAGGTCACGAATCTACTCAAAGGACGTCTATGGCGTGCGGCGAAATGGTCTCAGGAGATGATTGAACAGGCAGAGACCTCGGCGAGCGCGCTTCAAGACAAATTTGATGCCGAAGATGTCACGGAATTTATTCTGGAACGGCTCAAAACCCGATGGTCGGAAGTGTACACCGGAGACACGGACACGACCCCGAAGCTCAGACTGGTCGAAACCAGACTTGAAGAACTCGTTCGGCGCGCGGAATTTGTCTTCTTTCCGGACGAGGCCGCGCGGGAGCGCCGCCTCGAAGATCTCAGCGATGGACAACGCTCTCTTTTCCACATCGCACTGACTGCAGCGACACTCGAAATCGAACGCGATGCTTTACAGGAGGTGCCAGCGAGCAGCGTGTTCGATCAGGAGAAACTTCGCCGAACTTTTCTAACAATCCTTGCAATCGAAGAGCCGGAAAACTCCCTCTCGCCGTTCTTCCTATCCCGGATCATGCGTCAGGCACGCGACATCGGCGGCGCTGCCGATGCGCAGGTGATTCTTTCTAGTCACAGCGCCAGCATTCTTAGCCGGGTAGAACCCGAAGAAGTGCGATACGCTCGCCTAGACACCGAGACCCGCGAGTCTTCGGTGAAGCTCCTTACCCTTCCAGAAGATGGCACCGAAGCTCGTAGGTATGTGCGTTTGGCCGTTCGTGCTTATCCCGAACTATACTTCGCACGGTTCGTCGTGCTGGCTGAGGGCGAATCCGAGGCGATCGTGCTCCCTGCCATCGCCGAGGTATCGGACTTCCCGCTTGACCGATCATTCGTTCCTATTGTGCCGTTGGCAGGACGGTTCGTAGCTCATTTCTGGCGTCTCCTGTCGGATATTAAGATCCCCTATGCGACCCTACTGGACCTCGATGCCGGACGACAGCACGGAGGTGCGAAGACGGTGCAGTATGTTGTGGAGCAACTCGCTGCCGTTGGGAACGACCTCACCGCCAACAGGTTCGTTATCGACGGGAAAATCGATCTCGATAAGCTTGACAAGATCGACAACCAGGAACTCATTGACCAAGATCAGAACCATCCGTGGCTCAAGGCGCTGAGACGAGAAGGCGTGTTCTTTTCATCCCCGCTCGATATCGATTTTTCGATGCTGGAGGTGTTCCCAGACGTTTACCAGAAGCCGAGACCGGGCGGCCGTGGCCCCAAAAAGAGTGCGAAGGCGCTCAAGGACAAGAAAAATATCACGCTGAAGACCGAAGGCGATCCCGATCTTTACGACGACGGATGGGACAATAGCTTTATCTGGTATCCGTATCTGTTCCTGAGCGAGAGCAAGCCCGAAGCCCATCTCCGCGCCTTGAGCGAAATAGAGCCGCAAGACCTTAAAAAGGAAGCTCCAAAAGAACTGGAAGAGCTCATCGCTTACGTTAAGCGTAAAGTTATCTCATGAGCCTCGTTCGTCCTGAAGACTGGGTGCCTCAAGGCATAGAAGAACTCGAAGATCGCGCTTGGGAGGCACTTCGGGAAACTGACCGCAGCGTATGCGTCACTGCCGGAGCGGGTGCGGGCAAGACTGAGTTCCTTGCGCAAAAAGCCTCCTACCTTCTACAGACCGGCCTTTGTCCCGCGCCCAAACGAATCCTTGCGATAAGCTTCAAGCGCGACGCCGCGGAGACGCTTTCGGCCCGCGTGCGGAAACGGTGTCCAGAGGGACAGGCTCGGCGGTTTGTGTCCCTGACATTCGATGCATTTGCCAAAGGGCTTGTCGATCAGTTTCGGATGGCGGTGCCGGCCCAGTACAGGCCACCAGCAAACTATGAGATCGCCTTTCCGACCAAAGATGCGTTAGACGACTTTCTGATGCGCGCCGGAATTCACGGCATCAATGCTCAGCAACTCGTGCGCATTATCGCATACGTCCGGATCGGCGATGCTGACCAAGGCATACCAGCCAACGTTCAGACCGTATTCGACAAATATTGGAACGATCAGTTGCATGGGCGACCCACCGCTTATCTGACGTTTCCGATGATAAATCGTCTTGCAGAGTATCTCGTACGCGCCAACCGCCGTATCCACGCCGCGATCCGGATGACTTACCCTGTCATTTTCCTCGATGAGTTCCAGGACACGCAGCGCGCTCAGTTCGAGTTGCTCACCGCCGCCTTTGACAAAAACCATAACACATTTACCGCGGTCGGAGACGACAAGCAGCGCATCATGGGATGGGCGGGCGCTATGCCGAACGGCTTCGAGGTGTACACGCAGCAGTTCGATGCAAGACCCATATCGCTACTCTTGAACTGGCGCTCGCATACCGATCTCGTGGCGATCCAGCATATCGTCGCGCAAAGCATCGACCCCAATGTAGAGCATGCGGTTGCGCGCGGGAAAAAGACGGTCGATGGACATGTCTGCGCGATTTGGGATTTCGGAAGCGAAGAGGAAGAAATCGAAGGCCTGGCAGGCTGGATAGCCGAGCAGGTCGGTGACGGTATTCCGGCCCATGAACTGGCAGTCCTTGTGCGGAACCGCCCCGAACTTTTGGAGAAAGAATTAGGCCCGGCTCTTGCCGAACTCGGCGTCCCTCTTCGAAACGTCGCACGGAATGTCGGCTCGATCGCGATCCAAGACTTGCTCGCCGAAGAGCTCGCCGAGCTTCTCCTTCCGCTACTGAGGCTTGGGGCAGAAAAAAGAAACCCCGCGGCATGGTCGTTGGCTCAAGAGCAGCTACGAAGGCTGGAGGCTATATCTCTTGACGACGACCTCGGACTCCAACGATCGGCGGCGCGCACCGAAGCTCTGGTAAAATCGATCAGGGCCTACATTACCTCGCATGATCCGCGTGCTGCCAACGCAGTGGGTGCTGTCGCTCTCCTAATCGAGGAAATAGGCGAGGCGGTCATAAGGCGCGTGACACCGTCATACACACGCAATGCCGACTTCGCTCGCGTGGTGGAAGGTTTCGAACTCCTGCTGTCCGAGTGCCTTGGCGATGCCGACAGTTGGAGCCAAGCGCTCGACCGCTTCGAAGGGCGTAACCAAGTGCCGTTGATGACCATCCACAAGAGTAAAGGAATGGAGTTCCATACGGTTGTCTTCTTCGGCCTTGATAGTAACAGCTGGTGGAGCCTAACCCCTAACAAAATGGAGGAGATGAACTCGTTCTTTGTGGCACTCACGCGCGCAAAACAGCGCGCGTTCTTCACCAACTGTAGAGATCGCGGCGGCAGGATTAACTGGCTGGAAAGTCTGCTTGGTGCGCACGTGCCTCGTATCGCGAGCAAGGACATCGCCTAAGCGCGACAAACATCTTCTCATCATGTCCGCAGCTCATTGCGAGATGAGCGGCAAATCTCCCAACCCGACTGATAAGGGCAACGACCAAGAGTGTCGGATTTGGAGCATGCTCTCATGCGGATGGGGCGACTAGATACTAGCGCATGTCGGTCGTGAGCAACGTGCAACCGAATAGCAGCTTTTTGCTTACCACGCGCGTTAGCCGACTGTCTGCTCTCCCCCTAAGATGGACATGGAGTGAATCGTCGGCATGGAAGCTGGAATTCTCCTAATTAAGGAATTTCGACAATCGACTGGCTTTGTGCCCGGATTTTTTTATGTCCGACAAGAGAACTTATCGGACATAAAGCCGGGGGAGGGGGCAGAAATGAGAAAATAATCTATTTTCAAGCTAATGGTCAGTTAGAGTGAATTGGAACTCCTTGCCTTCACGTTTGTAAAGGCGTATTTTGTGCGTATCTGGCAAGGAGAAAAAAGTATGGCGTCCATCAATCTGAGGATCGACAGCACCCTGAAGGATCAGGCTTATGCCCGTCTCGCGGAGCTGGGCGTGACGCCGTCCGACCTGATCCGCCAGACCTTCGAATATGTCGTGCAGACCGGAAAACTGCCCGTCTCGCGGCATGTCCTCTCCAGTGAGGACGCGGATCTGCTGCAGGTGGTGCGTGAACGTCTTGCCACACCACAAGCCCCTGTAACGGTGACACTGGATGAGCTGTGAGCTCTATACGCTCCAGTTCGACCCGCGCGCCCTGAAGGAGTGGCGCGGGCTTGATCGCACAATCCAGATACAATTCAAAAAAGTTCTGGCCAGACGGCTGGAAGCCCCCCGGGTTGAGGCCGCCCGCCTGTCTGGTACGCTGGGTGACTGCTACAAGATCAAGCTCAGGGCCAGCGGCTACAGGCTTGTCTACCGGGTGATCGACAGCCAGGTTGTCGTACTCGTTCTGGCGATTGGCGAGCGGAACCAGTCCAGGGCCTATGAACAGGCCGGGAAAAGGCTCTGAGTATGCGCATCGAACGTCTTGCCGCTCGCCCAGACGATGTAGCAGCCGCCCTGACCCGTACTGCCCTGGCATTTGGCGCCCTCGACCAGCAGCTGCGCCGTCACCCTCTGCGCGAGGCCGTGCTGTTCAGGGCGCGGCTGGAAGCAGCCCGGCAGTGCGCGGCCGTGGATGGCTTTCTGATCGACCCCTGGCAGCTGGCCGCGAGCCTTGAGGGGTTGCGACCGCGCATACGCGGCCACGATGTGTACGAGCGGGGCAGCGAGGTCGATGCCCTGCGTTACGCTTTTGAGCAGTATCAGTGGCTTGCACGGGCTTCAGCATCTCAGGAAGAGCGCATGACCGAAGCGCTCGGCCGTGCAGCCCTGCCGGTTGGCCGCTTGGGTGTGCTGTGGGGCAGTGCGCTGGCCTTTCGGGAGTGGATCGAAGGCGGTGAGGCGCGTGCCCCCTTCCGTGGGGCGCTTGTGCGGCTATGGCAGAAAGAAGGGGTGTTTGGCGGCCTGTATCCCGTAACGGGAGCGGCGGCATTTCGAACGGGCAGCTCCTGGGATGAGCGGCGCTGGCTTCCTACATGGCTGGGCGCTCTGGAGCGCGAAGCGGCCGGGATCAGAGATATGGTTCACACGCTGGAGCGGTCATGGCGGGACGCGCGGGCGCAGGCCGGTGATCAGCGGCGTAATTCGAAAGCGGCTCTGGCCATCGACATCATTGCCGCCCATCCCGTGATTTCAGCCACGACTTTGGCCGCGCGGCTGCCGGTGTCGGTTCAGGCGGCGTGCGTGCTGCTGGAGCGGTTCGTCGAGCGGGGGCTGGTCGTCGATGTCACGCACCGTGCTGCGCGACGTCTCTTTGCGCTGAAGGATCTTGCGCCGCTCCGTGAAGCGATTGGCGCGCGGGAAAAACCTGTACCGGGGCGTAAAAGGGGGCGGCCAGCGTTGGGAGAGGGTGCCGCTCCTGTCGAGCACGATGTTACTTCGGTCGAGGAGACGTTTAAGCCTTTACCCCGGTGGCAACCCGATTTCTCCGAGCTGGAGGCGGCAATGAACGAAGCAGAGAGCGTCATACTGACTGCGTAGAGTGACTTGCCTCGTTCATCATCTTCGTAAAATGGAATGGGTCAAAGTAGATGGAGGGGTCGAAAAACCCTCCACCTTTTTCTCAGGAGAACAGGTTTCCACTTATCCCAAAAGGGTCACACCCATTCACGTGCGCCCCTTGACGGAAGCACTAAAGCTGATTGGCAATGCGTCGATAGGACCGCGCCAGACTGACATTCATCTCCGCGACGCTTTCGGAAAATGCTGTCGCATCTTGCGTGACCTGCGGGATCGTCAGCAGATCCGTATTCGAATGAATCGTCGTCGTGGATGGAATATAGAATTCCGCAGGCAAGACGCAGTCCTCAACGACGGAGTTGTGTCTCACCACACAACCATGTTCGACCGTGCAGTTGAAAATCACGGAATTGAAGCCAACGAATACCTCGTCTCCAACAGTGCAGGGACCGTGAATAATCGAGCGATGGGCGATTGAAGTGCGCGATCCGATTGTCACGGCCGCACCATCTTTCGAGTGGATGACAACACCATCCTGAATGTTTGATCCACTCCCGATCCGGATGGGCTCGACATGGCCATTTTTATCGGCTTCATCGGCACGAATGACGGCATAGGGGCCGATGAAGACATCGTCCTCGACAATCACATGACCGCACAGGATCGCGGTCGGGTCGACAAAGGCGCTTTCAGAAACAACGGGGAAATCACCACGCGGATTTGGTCTCAGCATAGCCACGTTTCGTCTCCTTAAAGATCGGTCAGAATTACGCCAGGCAGGTCATTCGACAGGGTTTCGCCTGGCTGATAGTGCATGACAGAGCGAATGGCCTCTCCCCGATGCAGAAGATCAAATGCTGTATTGATCCGGTCATGCGTCATGTTATGGGTGATGTAGGGATCGACGCTGAACTTGCCCGCCAGCCATTCATCGACCATGCCGGGCAACTGCGAACGCCCTTTTACGCCCCCAAAGGCCGTGCCCCGCCAGACCCGCCCTGTGATCAACTGGAAAGGCCGCGTCGAGATCTCCTCGCCAGCCCCAGCGACACCGATGATCGTGCATTCGCCCCAGCCTTTATGGCAACACTCAAGGGCCGCACGCATGACATCGACCCGACCGATCGCCTCAAAGGAATAATCCACGCCGCCCCCCGTCATCTCCACGATCACTTTCTGGATTGGATCGGTATGATCGATCGGATTGACGAGATCGGTCGCACCCAGATTTCGGGCCAGCAGGAACTTGGCTGGATTGGTGTCAATGCCGATGATCCTTGCGGCACCAGCCATGACAGCCCCCTGAATGACGGCCATGCCAATCGCGCCGAGACCAAAGACAGCCACGGTCGAGCCCGGCTCCACCTTCGCGGCGTTCCGCACAGCACCCATACCTGTCGGGACGGCGCACCCCATGACGCTGGCTTTGGCAAGCGGCGCATCTTTAGTGATCTTCGCCACGGCAATTTCGGGCAGCACGGTGTATTCGCTGAACGTGCTGGTGCCCATGTAATGAAAGATCTGCCGGCCCTTGTATGAAAAACGGCTGGTGCCGTCTGGCATCAGCCCAAGCGCCTGTGTCTCACGGATGGTCGAGCAGAGATTGGTCTTGCCCGAGCGGATCATTGGGCAGTTCGGGTCTTCGGGAATATAGAGCGGAATGACATGATCACCTGGGACAACAGAGGTGACGCCTTTGCCGACATCCTCGACGATACCCACCCCTTCATGACCGAGAATACACGGAAAGCGTCCTTCTGGATCATGCCCCGACAGGGTGAACATATCTGTATGACACAGGCTCGTGGTCACGATGCGAACCAGAACCTCGCCCTCTTTCGGGCCTTCGAGATCAACCAGATCGATCTCAAGCGGCATGTTAGGTTCCCACGCAATAGCTGCTCGGGTTTTCATAAAAATAGTCCTCAGTAATGATGTGTGATTGCTCGTTCAGGCCGACTCAAGACTTTCCGGCTGACGGCGCCAAACCGGAAAGGGATCAGGAAGGCTTACGTAGCGTGACGGCTCAAAAGCGGTGTCTCCGAGGTCCGGCACAAGACAGTCATCCAGTGCCCGACATAGGCCTGTTTCATCCATCTCCGCGGTGCCTATAAAGACGATTTCCTGACGCCGGTCGCCAAAGACCGGATCCCAGTTCCCCAACACGAAGTCGCGCCACTGATCGCTATCCGGCCAATCATTTTTCGGAATCGCGGCCCACCAAAGTCCCATCGCCTCGCTCCGCACAAGGCTCCGGCCTGACTCATTTCGCCCACCCAGTCCGGGCGCGTGGCCAGCCAGAAATGCCCCTTGGCGCGCACGACGCCAGACCAACTCCGATCAAGAAAGGCCTGGAATTTCGCGGGCTCGAACGGACGGCGCGCACGGTAGACAAAATTACGGATGCCATACTCGTCCGTTTCGGGAACATGATTGGCAAAGCCGTAGAGTTCCTTGAACCACAACGGATGCTGATGTGCCTTGTCGTAATCGAAACGCCCGGTATTCAGTATCCGTTCAACTGGCACCTGCCCCATATCGGTATCGATGATATCGGCGTCCGAATTCAAGGCACGAATGATCTTCCGTGCCGCGTCTACCTGATTCGGCGTGGCGGTGGAGACCTTGTTTATCACCACGACATCGGCAAACTCGATCTGTTGGACGAGCAGATCGACCAGTGCGCGCTCATCGTCCTCGCCTGCTGTTTCGCCCCGATCCTTCAGGAAATCGCTAGAGGAATAGTCGCGTAGGAGATTGACCGCGTCCACGACCGTCACCATCGTATCTAGCCGTGCGATGTCGCTCAGGCTGACGCCATTCTCATCGCGGAACTCGAATGTGGCGGCAACGGGCAGCGGCTCTGCGATGCCAGTAGATTCGATGAGCAGATAATCGAATTTCTCTTCCTCCGCGAGCCGCCGCACTTCCTGCAACAGATCATCGCGCAGCGTGCAGCAGATGCAGCCATTGGTCATCTCGACCAGCTTCTCATCGGTGCGCGACAGATTACTGCCGCCCTCACGCACCAGATCGGCGTCGATATTGACCTCGCTCATGTCGTTCACGATGACCGCGACCTTATAACCTTGGCGGTTATTCAACACATGATTGAGCAGAGTTGTCTTACCCGCGCCCAGAAAGCCAGACAGCACGGTAACGGGGAGCCTGTTGTCCATAGGTGTTTCTCCTCTAGAGCTGCGTCGGGTTTGGGACGTCGCCATAGACAGCGACCGGATCAAAGGTTTTGTGCGTTTCGCAAAAGACGAGTTCTGTTGATGACGCTGAAACGACTTCATCAGTAGGGAGATCGACACGCCGGTAAAAACAGCTTCGATAACCCACATGGCAGTTCGCTCCTGTGCCCGCAGTGCGCACGCGCAGCCAGACTGCGTCCTGATCGTCGTCGATCCTCATTTCGATGACATGCTGGATCAACCCGCTCGTGGCACCTTTCCGCCAGAGGCACTGGCGACTTCGGCTCCAGTAATGCGCCTCTCGGGTTTCGATGGTACGGGCGAGCGCCTCAGCGTTCATGACGCCGACCATCATGACATCACCGCTCTCTGCGTCTGTCGTGACCACGGTCAGCAGTCCGCTAGCGTCGAAACGCGGGGCAAGATCGCTTCCTTCCTCGACCTGCTCGATAGAGACGCGCTTCCGGAATGCGGTTGATGCGAAAAAGACAGTTGCGCCCGTCATACGCCCCCCATTCCTGCCATAGCGAAGAACTGGCGACGCAAGGGTTCCGACGTCTCGAACTCGCCCAGCAGGCGACTGGTGACCATGCTCACACCCGGCTTATGCACCCCACGTGTGGTCATGCACTGATGCGCCGCGTCGATCACGACTGCGACGCCGCGCGGCTGAAGAACGCTCTGGATTGTATCAGCGATCTGCGCCGTCAGTTTTTCCTGAATCTGAAGGCGATGGGCGAAGACGTCCACGAGACGCGCCAGCTTGCTGATGCCAACCACCCGCCTGTCGGCAGGTAAGCCACATGCGCCTTACCGATCAGCGGAATGATATGATGTTCACAATGGGATTCCAGCCGAATGTCGCGCAGCACCACCATTTCGTTATAGTTTCCGGTCTCTTCGAAGGTCCGCTCCAGAAGAGCGACCGGATCATCCTGATACCCCTCGAAAAACTCTTCATAGGCCCGCACCACACGGTCAGGCGTGCCGACAAGCCCCTCGCGATCAGGATTATCTCCGGTCCAGGCGAGCAGAGTCCGCACCGCCTCTTCTGCCTGGGCCCGTGTCGGTCGCGCCCGGACTTTCCGGGCCGTTTCAATCAGTGCGTCCATTCAGCCTCATCCCGTCATTGACTATGTTATGTTATGTTATAATATAACATTATGGGTGTCAGCCACTTCCCGTCAAGCTCCGGAACCATGCCTATTTTCACACAGCCTCAGCCAACGGCGGAAATCTCACGTCTTTCATCACCGAAACCAGAAACTCCGGTCTTCAACGATCAGGAGCGTCCCGGTGCCATGTTGTTCATGGAGAGCTGGCCCGCGCCAAAGGTCGACGCGGCTAAAGACGCCGCCTTAACCTGTCCCGCCCCGCATGTGGTCGCCTGTGCCCACGCGGCAGTCGTGATGGATCTGAAACGGCCCGATGTTGATATGGTCGTATGGGGCCGCAGGGTTCCAGCAGCATGGGAGATATCCCTCACAGAGTGGTCGGGCTCCCCGTCTCCCCTCACTCTCTTCGGTACGCCTTCGGAGATCGCGGATTGCCTTGAGACCCCGGCTGTGCGTCAGGATTGGCCTCCCGTCATTCTGACTGATGTCAGGGATCTGTCCTCTCTGTTCGGTGTTCTGACAGGAGGCGTCCGGCAGCACATCCGACTGATGACGCCCCCTAGTGGTGAAGCTGCGTTCGAATTGCCCCCCGATGTACTCAGGCTGATCTGTGGCTATGGGCACACCGGGGCGGAGTGGTGCAGCAGTCAGGACCCGAAGAGCGGCATTGTCAGTGCCCTGTCGTCTTTCGCCGTTGCGTTTATCAAGGGCGCGGCTGAAAGCGAATCTGGCTGCTTCCATCGTCTCCCGGCCAATGTCCCAAACGGTCCGATGCCGGGGACAATCCTTATGATGGATACAGTTTCCCGATGAAAGAACGTGTCACACGGCCTTCTCGCAGCGTCGATCCGGTTTCCAATACCCCAAATGGCCGGACCACGTCTTTGCTGAGTGATGTGCTCGATGCGCTTACTAAAACAGATTTACCGTTATCAGCTTACGATATCCTCCGGTGTGTCAGTCGTCCGGATAGCCGCCCCCTCGCCCCGCCTACAATTTATAGGGCCCTGGAAAAGCTGATCGCCGATGGGCTCGTCGGACGGCTCGAAAGTCGAAATGCCTTCGTTCGGATCCAGACAAGCAATCCGTCGCGCCTCGTCTACTGTATCTGCGATCGATGTGGCGCCGCTCAGGCGGTGGAAAACACGCCATCCTGTCAGTTGATCGACAGCGCAGCCGAGACCCTTGGTTTCCAGGTCAGGCATCGGGTGATGGAATTACAGGGCGTCTGCGCGCAGTGCATTACCCGTCCTTCTTTCTCGCCCGCGTCTCAACACCCCCTACAGAACGACCTTCCGGCACGCGCCCCCAAATGAGCCGCGGCCCTCTTATCGCCCTTATTCGTCAAGGTTCTCCCATGTCATTGACCACCATCGCTTCCCGTTCCGCATCACATTCCCCAAAGGATGTTCTCGCCCGCCGTGTGAACGGGATTATCATCGATCTCACCACGCCTACATCCGGAGACCGACCATCTGACCCTGTCTGCCGTGCGGACGCCGATGCCCTTCCCCTGCTCCGTCACGACACAGCACACGTCCTCGCACAAGCGGTCAGCGAACTGTTTTCCGATACCGCACTCGCGACAGGACCTGCCACAGAGCACGGATTTTTCTACGATTTCGCTGCTGAGCACACCTTCACGGATGATGACCTCGTCCGGATCGAAGCCCGTATGCATGAGATCGTCGACCGGGACGAAACGATCGTCAGGGAGGAATGGGATCGCGAGACAGCGCTTTCCTGGTGCAGGGAAAATGGACAGCCCTACAAGGCCGAGATCATCCGATCTTTGCCTGCAGATGCCGTCCTGAGCTTTTACCGGCAGGGCGGCTTCGTCGATCTCTGCCGGGGACCGCATCTCGCCAGCACAGGACAGATCGGACACGCCTTTCGGCTTCTCGGTACGGCTGGTGCTTACTGGAAAGGCGATCGGAACAATCCAATGCTCCAGAGGATTCACGGCACGGCCTGTCGTGACGCCGACGAACTGGCAGCTTGGGAGCGGTGTCAGGAAGAAGCTGCACGGCGCGATCATCGCCGTCTCGGGCGTGAGATGGATCTGTTCCATTTCCAGCCTGAAGCACCGGGAGCGGTATTCTGGCACCCGAACGGCTGGACACTATTCCAGACTCTTCTCGCTTATCTGCGCGAGCGCCAGCAGGCCGAGAACTATGTGGAGATCAATACACCAGACATTATGGATCTGTCTCTCTGGCAGACTTCCGGTCATTGGGAGAAATTCGGGGAAAACATGTTCACCACTGAGACCGAGGGCCGTACCTACGCCATCAAACCCATGAATTGCCCTGGTGGTGTGCAGGTTTTCCGTCATGGCTTGAAGAGCTATCGCGACCTGCCCCTACGGATGGCTGAATTCGGTAAGGTTCATCGCTTCGAACCGTCGGGGGCACTGCATGGCCTCATGCGCGTGCGCGCATTCACACAGGATGACGCGCATATTTTCTGTACGCCAGAGCAGATGGAGGCCGAGACACAGCGGATCTGCCATCTCGTGCTTTCGATCTATAAGGATTTTGGCTTCGACGATGTCCGTATCAAATTCTCCGACCGACCTGAAAAACGTGTCGGATCGGACGATATCTGGGACCGCTCGGAAAAAGCGTTACAGCGCGGGGTCGAAGCTTCAGGCCTTTCCTACACGCGTAATCCAGGAGAAGGCGCCTTTTACGGCCCCAAGCTGGAGTTCGTATTGCGTGATGCAATCGGACGAGATTGGCAGTGCGGTACCGTTCAGGTCGATCTCAATCTGCCTCAACGTCTAGACGCTCATTATATTGGTACGGATGGGGACAAGCATGCGCCCGTCATGCTGCACCGCGCCCTGTTCGGTTCGCTGGAACGCTTCATCGGCATTCTCCTTGAACACCATGCCGGCCACCTGCCTTTCTGGCTCGCACCTGTTCAGGTCGTGGTAGCGACGATCACCGTCGCTGCAGACGCTTACGCGCACGATCTAGCCGACACGCTCCGCCAGCGTGGCATCCGCGTTGCATCTGATCTGCGTAACGAGAAAATTGCTTACAAGATCCGCGAGCACAGCCTCGCGAAAGTGCCCTTGCTGCTGATCGTCGGAAAGAAGGAAGAGCAAGCGGGAACCGTCTCCATCCGGGAATATGGAAATCCAGAAACGCCAACAATGAGCACGGATACGGCCATCAACAGGCTGATCAATGCATCGTATTGTCGCCTGACGCGGGTCTTTGACGTATGACGGGCCTGCGCAATGCTCTCATGACCGGTTACAAGTCCACTGACCTGGAGGGATCGAAGAACTATTGGTTGATGTATCTTGGTTTTGATTTTGGGCTTTTGGCGTGCTGATTGACGCTATCTGGGGTAGGATTCGATCTGCGTTTTGAGCAGATCGAGTGTTGTCCCCTGCTGAATGACTACGCGCTCGCGTTCAATCTTTCGAGGAAGAGGAAGCGGCGCATGTTGTAGACGATATTGGCCAGGCCGATCCTCATGGTGGCTCGGGTGATACCGACAGTCCGGACAAACAGCCCCGTCTGTGACTTCTGATCGGCAAAGACATGCTCGACACGCGAGCGGATGACCGACTTTCCAGCATTTGATTTCTGGATATGCCGGGGCATAGGCTTGAGATGCGGCTTTTTGCGATGAACCTTGGAAACAAATCCCTGCTTTTCCATGAAGTCTTCGTTGGCTTTTGAGCGATAGGCCGTGTCAGCCCAGACACTTGAGGCCGTATTGGTTTTATCCAGCAGCCCCTCTCTCAATCTCGCGCCATCACTGGCGGCGGCATGCGTTGTTTTCCATTTCCGGATGAACCGGTATTTCCGATCGATGGAAACATGCGATTTATAGCCAAAGAACGGGATGGCGAGATCACTGGATGGCATGGTTCCATCATCCTGCCGCTTCGCTTTGGTGAACTTTAGCGTCCAGCGCGCATGACGATCCTTGTGCGACAGCTTTGACGGCCTGTCCTGCCAGTCTTCAGGAATACGTCCTTCCCGAAGATCGGCTTTCTCTGCGTTGGTGTTCCGCTGCTTTGGAGCCGCTACCAGTGTGGCATCCAGGATCTGGCCTGACATCGGCAGATAGCCCGCGCTGCGCAGGGTCGCATCAAAGCGGTTGAACAGCCCATCGATCGCACCCGCCTGGGTCAGACGCTCGCGAAACAGCCAGAGTGTTTTGGCATCCGGCACCCGATCCGAAAGTCCCAGACCAAGGAAACGCATAAAGGAGAGGCGATCGTTGATCAGATATTCCGTCCGCTCATCAGACAAATTGTTGAGCGTCTGGATCACCAGAATTTTGAACATCAGCACCGGATCAAATGGCGGTCGTCCGCCTTTGCTTCCGTCAGAATACGCCAGAGCCTTCTCCAGGTCAGGGCGGAAGACTTCAAAATCCACAGTCCGGGAAAATGCTTCGAGCTGATCACCAAGCCCGCTCAGCCGGGCAAGCCGCTCTTCAACGTCAAAAAATCCCGCCTGCTTCATGATCCATACTCCAATCAACGCAAGGAAAATGGAATCACAGAGCAGACCTCAATAACAGAGGGTTTTTCGAACCCTCTAGGTCGCCAGACAAGTGTCTCGGGGGCATGCCCCCGAGACGCTTGTCATCCCACCAACCCCAAGCCATAAAAAACGGGAACTCTCCTTTTGAGTGGATACAAAAAAGGGGGCACGTCACTCCACGTCGGGCCAGCCGATTGGGACGATCGTGCCGAAGCCAGACACATCGCCGCAGCCCTTCAAAATGCAGCAGAAAGACTATCGAAAAGGGATACAACACCCTCTAGTATGTATATTTAACCTCTCCGATAAACATTCTTCCCGTAGATGGTGTCGCTCTATTGGAGAACAAGCTTTGGTAATTTAAACGGTTAGCCAAATTATATCCATTCATTGATATTTTCCAATGTTCGTCGAAACGGTGTGAAATAACAGCACTAAAATCAACATTAGCCGGCACCCTCAGTGTATTAGCTGCATTAAGCCACACATGTTGACGCCACGTAACGCCTCCCCCCAATCATAAAATTGTAAGGCTTGCTCGCAAACGCATTGTACGCAGTCCAAAAAGTCGCCTGATTATGGGGCACATAGGGAATATTTTTCCCCAAATTAGAAGAAGTACTAGAGGTTGTTGTGCTGCTATCATACAGTGCATAAGTTCCCGTAACATTCCAGCCTGGCAGGATAACGCCACCAGCCGACAGCTCAAGACCTTGATTGCGCTGCTTGTCCGACGACCCCTCCAGTTCACCTGTTACTGGATCTGCATTCAAGGCGTTCCCCTTATCAAGGCGAAAAAGAGAAGCTGTTAGTCCAATACGATCATGGAAAATACTATATTTGGCGCCAATTTCATAAAGTTGTGATTTTTCTGGGCTGGCAAAAGAAGTCGTTCCTGGGCGAATAGGAACCGAGCCGTTTGTGACATACATACCCATTGGGGTAGTAGAGCTTGCCCATGTAAAGTAATATGTCTGGTGACTATCAGGCGTAATCATTAGACTTACACTTGGGTTGAATACACCGCTGACGTCATGGAAATGTTTATCAGGATATTTTGAGACATCACCTCCCGTTACATTATATGCGGTTTGCCAACGATCCCATCTTCCCCCCCCCTTAATAGACAACCAATTTGTGAACCAAATTTGGTCAAAGAGGAAAATTCCAGTGTCAAATCCATATCCATTACTATTAGCTTTAGCACCAATACCGCCAAGATTGACTAGACCGCCCGGATTTGAATTTCCGGGAACCAAATTCAGGTTACCTACATTCGGATTGGGATTGACTAAACTAGCATATGGTTTGGCATTTAAATACGTATATTGCTGCCGACTGTCGCTAACATTCTCAATATCAAAACCAGCTACAAGCTGATGCCTTAAAAAACTAGTTTTAAAGTTTGCCACCATAGAAAAGACATTCTGAACAGACCAGCTCTGTTGCTGGTATGGTAAGGGCGCCATATAAGTTCCTGCACCAAGTCCATTTCCTGCTCCATTAGGCCCCGATCGAGCAACCAGCGCATCTGCTGGAGTGCCAGAAAAATAATTATTCACGCACGTGCTGTCACAAGTAGCCTTCGAGCCAGCAAATGTTCTATAATACTGCCCACCTCTTAGATCATCATAAAATGTGATATGGTCGTTAAGTTTATAAGTAAATCGTGCTGTTTCCATATTATCATTTGTCGAATTTTGATCGCTGCTTGTACCGTAGAAGTTTGTACGGCGCACCCCATACTCGGTAATAGGTTGACCATAAGCGGCACCAGGTTTTGTAACAACAGGCACACCAAAATCCGGTATGGAATTCTCTTGTTGATGCATATATTGCAATATTAAGGTTGATTTTTCGCCCAATCCAAACGCTATTGAAGGTGCGACGCCCCAACGGTGCGAATAAATATAGTCACGTCCAACAATGTCATGCTCATCGCCCATTCCTGTGATTCGAAACGCCGTCGTTTCGTTTATTTTATGATTTACATCAAGTGTACCGCGATAATAATTACCAGATCCTCCAGAAAACTCAGCCGAAGCACGGTTAACCAGCGTTGGAGTTTTTGTGATCATATTGATCGCTCCACCAGTCGTTCCATTACCAAATACTTCTGATGACGGGCCTTTAATAACAGAAACAGTTTCCATATTAAAGGAGTCTCTTGAATAAACTCCGTAGTCCCTTAACCCATCTTCATAAATATCATTTTGCGCCTGAAAGCCTCGGATGAGAAATTGATCACCGTTCATCCCCCCTGCCCCTTCACCAATTGATGAAGTGACACCAGGTACATCCCGGAGCGCTTCGTCCAAAGATTTAACATTTTGTTGTTGCATTAACTGTTGGGGAACAACGTTAATTGTCTGTGGCGTGTGCATCACATCTTGCGGCATGCGAGACAAACCAAGATAATCGTGCATTGTATTGAAACCATGCCCGGTTACTATCAGACTTTCTACTTCACCCTCTGATATCTCGTCCTTTTTTTTCTGAGATTTGGCGTTTTCCTTGTATGAATGCTTTTTCTTGATGTCTTTTGATGAAGATTCGGCATGAGCATTTATGGCAGCGGATAACATTACTCCTGCAGCTGTCACTGAGACAAAACCATTTTTACATTTTTGGTTCAGATTTCTATGCTTTCTCATCTTTTCTCACACAAATCACATTGACTGATGAGGGAGCCATAACATGTATCGCGCCATATGTTAATGCGAGTTATTATCATGCGCATGGACAAGCAATATACCTGAAGTCTACACACTTATGACCATCCGTTTGATGCGAGGCCAAAAAACAGCACACTCACTGTCACAGATCCCAAGTGGA
>NZ_BAIN01000022.1 GCF_000613285.1 Acetobacter papayae JCM 25143
GAACCGTGCAAAGGTTAAAGCTTCCGCATAGACTGGGCCCGCACTTGTTGAAGACCCTTTCAATAGAAGTAATATATTATGATTGATGCTGAATCTGCCGATTTCAATAACATAGCCCAAGCCTTTCCATGCTTCCACTCCGACGCACTACGTAAACGCTGCCTGGCAGAGCTGAGCAATTGTTCTCCAAAACTGCTAGTTGAGCTCGATCAAGAAATGGAAAGTCGATGCCCTATGCTTGCCAAAGGCCTAGCGAAATGGACTTGCAACAACACCGAAATCATGCAGCTTTCCGCTGACCTTTGCGAGGATCCAGATACCGCTTTCGAAAAAGCGGTAGAGAAACAAGTTGAGGCCCTTGACTCGAACGACCTACTCAGTGGGATGAGTTCTGAAGAAAAAACATGCCTCGCTCAGCAGCGGGCGTCTAGTATTCATAATGCCTTGCAGGACATCGAAAGGGGATTTCTGCCTCTCAATTCAGGGCCGATTACATCTATTTATCGCGGTGGAGCGCGTTCGGAGGGTGAGTTCGAAAATCGCTTCTCGATCGGCCGCGAGTTAGATTTCCAGCATGTGACAGCATGTACTATGTCTTCAAATTTTGTGCCATTGTTTTACGCAAAGAAGCAGTACGATAATCTTCAAGGCACAGGCGCCGAAATTGTGGCCTTCATGCTGGAAATCCAGTTGAATTCTGATACAGCCCCGAAGCTGCATTGGACAGGCCATGTTAAGGGGACTTATGCAATCACTACGTATCGGTGGCAACTTGAGCTTCTCGCGCCCAAGGGGCTGCAATATTGTGTTGTTTCAGTTGAGCGCATCACGCCAGATGGGAAGCCAAAACTGTTTCGAGTGACGGCGAAGGAAGTGGGGTAAGCATCGCCTCCGAGTGGCCCGTTTTCTTTCCTTGCCGTTTGAGTGGCTCACAGTGACACATCTGGTGCTTGTCCCGCCACTTGTGGTTGAACGTTAACGTCTCTTTGAGCCGCGCATTCTCCTCGACCAGTTGCTTCAGTTCCCGGACTTGGTCGGATTCCATGGCCACATACTATTTCTTCCAGCGGTAAAAGGTTAGTTCCGAAATCCCGATCTGCCGGATCAGAACCGACACCGGCATCCCCAGTTCCGCCTGTTTCAGGCAGGCAATAATCTGCTCCATGCTGAACCGCTTCGTCAAAAACCAACACTCAAACCGGGCAAATTTCACGGAGGCAGATTAAACAGATCATCAAATAAGCGGAAATCTACGTGTAGCCCCATCCAAGTGTAGGGTAAATTGTACCTTTGCTAATTCGTGTCTTTTGGTTGCGAATAAACGTACGCTCTGAATAGAATTTTCAAATAATGTGAAACTATCAACTGTGGATTTACCAGTCGGTATGACCCACAATGGCCATCTCTCTACTGTTCTCATAGCTTCTGTAACATCAAGTTTTACTGAGTAGGTTGGAAGAGGAGGTGCGCTAGGGTCATCAGGAAGTGACTTGATCAATCTTGCTGCGGCTCGATCAATATTTATAATATCATGAAGAATTTGACGTATAGCTATAGAAAATGGTCGAGAGCGTTCTCGGCCTTTATGAAAATTAGGATTGATATTGAGCATATCGGCATCAATTGGCTCCAGAAGTGAAAAAACTTCTAGTCTCTGGGGAAAAGTATAGTATGAATATACAGTGGCAACCAATACATTTTGATTGTGCTTTATACGATTGCATATCAGGGACCAGTCTCTTCCACATGACTTTATAACACTAGAAATATTTTTTGCTTTTTCTTTTCCGTCTTTAGACCGTATTGCAATAATAGATTTAGGAAGCTCTGCATAAGCATCTATGTATTCGGCAGTTTTATAGCACAGCACTTCGAAAGCAGCTATCGCCAAGTGACTTGAGTCTTGGTTAGGCGTGCCAGTTAATCTCCAAGAGTCTATGGCAGCAACAGCGTTCCGATAAGCTTGGCAAAATGAACTTGCACCTGCGGCTATCGCTCGACCTGGATGATTGATATTTAGATCCAACTTAAGAGCCAAATGTCTTCCCGACAAGGCTTCGCTTGTCGGCAGACATACACGCCCTTCTTGATCAAGTCGTACTTCCCAGCGATTCATGATGACTCATTAGCATATTTTATCAACTAGAACACATAGGTTTTCTTTTTTATCACACAGCCGACATTCTGCTCCCCCCCCCATTCGTGCCTTTTCTCTTTGCTGGTGGCAGGTGACGGCGGTTCTACCCGAGGCCTGGCGCAGGCATTCCTGAGGACGGGGCGGGGGCCTGGGATCCGGTCCTGGATATCGGGCTTTCGAGTTTTGAGCGCAGGCGTGCGATCTCGTGTGCTGCCTGCTCTTTTTCCGGTTGGTGGGCTTTGTCCCACCGTCGGATGTGCTCCGTTCTCGCCTGCACCAGCCGGTCAAAGCGGTCTTCAAGCCAGTGCTCAAGTTTTTCCGGATCGGCCATGGCGGAGAACCCGGCGTCATGCTGTTTGTGAAAATCTTCAAGGGCTGATCTGTCCCGTTCTGTCAGAACAGGCCGGACGGGTTCTGGTGGTGTTGAACGCAGTCCGACAACATGCAGCAAGGCCTGGACCACAAAGCGCAGCACTTCCAGAAATTCGAGCAGAAGCTGCTGGCAGACTTTCTCCAGCTTCCGTGCCCGCCCCGTCATGCGTTGCCAGCGCTTTCCTTCAGCCTGTTTCCATTCCTTTTTGGCATGATCGTAACGTGTAAAGCTGCTGTGAAGCTGTTTCTGATAGGGTGTGAGACTGTCCCGCCATTTCGCGAGTGTTTCTTCTCTCTCCAGAGGTGCCCAGTCGGCTTCCGGCGCTCTCTGGTCGAGAATGGCCTGCTGCTTGCGGATGAGTTCCCTGATCCTGCGACGGGTACGGGCTTCTTCAGCACTGAGAATGACCGGACAGGATGGTGGCCGGGGAGAGACTGTCAGGACGGATGGCCTGTCGACCTCCTCCATGCGTCTGCGCCAGACGTCCTCAAGCTGCCTGTCCAGGCGCGGAAGCCTGATGCGTCCTGGCTGTTTCCGCCGGGTCGCCGGAACAACGAGGGCGGGCAGTTCCATGAGATCGCTCTCCTCACTGGTGATGCGGACAGGAACACGGGTGCTCCTGATATCCGTTTTCTGTTTTGCCTTTGCTGCTGACTGCTCTTCTGCCTGAAGCCTTCTGAAGTCAGCCATCCTCACCTTTGTCAGCCGGGTAAAGCTGCCAACCAGCGTGCCATCGCCGGTTTCGATGATATGCGCTCCCGGTCGTGTTCCGTTCCGGTCTCCCTCGCGCATGGTCAGGTCATGTTCCGCCAGTGCAGACCGGAAGGATGCCAGCCCGTCGGATCGGGACCAGAGGGTTGCCACCAGTGTTTTCGTCGCCGGGAGATCCAGCCCCTGGCGTTCTGCCATCCGTCTGGCCTGCGATGTGTAGGCGGCGCGTGGTCTGGTGCTGTCAGAGGGCGGGATCAGTGCATCGACCTGTTCCGCTGCCTGATGATGGCCTTCCTGTCGCAGGGCTCTGGCAATAGCCCTGTCATGTCTGCCGGGTACGAGGGCATGGCCAAGCCTGAGTTCTTCCAGCCGGGCGATCTTCTCCAGACGCATCCATGTGAACCGGCTTTCCAGCACATGGTCCTGCTGCCACTCGGGCAGGATCAGGTGCCCGTGGGTGCTGCCCTCCTTCTGGTGAATGACGAGGGTGATGTGGTCCGGGTCTGCATGGAGTTCTTCACACAGGCGACGGGCAAAACCAGCCAGCTGGTCATCGCTCATGGCTGCGTCAGGATTGAAGGCGATATGACGCAGGCCGTAAGTCAGTCCCTCGCGTCTGGCTTCGCGCATGGCGTCATGGAGCAACCACCCAGACCCCGCCAGCACCCGTATGGCTTCATTCTTCACACCATGCAGGACATGGCGGGACAAAGCACCCGCGCCACTGCACGTTTTAATTCTGCTTTCCTTGACGATCATGGCGCATGACCACAGGCAGTCAGTGCAGGGTCAGTGCTGACCTGTCGCACCTGCGACGGGCAGACCTGTCAGAGCGGTTTCTCCGTGAGCGGGGGAGAAGGCAATCAAGATTCTGGATCAGCCTTTCAATCTCGTCCAGCACAGCCCCGCAATGCACGGCATCGCCACAGTTGGCAGAGTGGGCAAGCTGGTTGAGGTTGTTTCCAACACGGGAAAGCTGATGACGTATCCCGCGCAGTTCATCGGAAACGCGCGGCCCATCATGCCCGGTCAGTTCCACACTGGTCAGGAGGGAGCGTATCCAGTGGGCGGTTGTGGCGTGACCGAGGTGGCGAGCAACACTGCTCCAGCGCACCAGTTCATCGGGTGATGCACGGACAGAAAGACGGGACGTTCGGGCAATCGGCATGATCGGTTCTCCTTCAAGGGGGTCAACGGGGGAAGTATTCCCCCTTGCCAGCTGCGCCATGCACCCGGAACGGGTAGCCATGGAGCACTGCTGGCTCCCTGTAAGGGTAACCTATTCAGATGCCTGATTTCCGAACTTTCTTCTTATGCAAACCAGACTGTCACATAAGGTTTTCAGAAAGGCATGATGCATTCTGGCGGATAGGTCAGGGCCTCGATCACCTGCCGGAGATTGGAGACCTCGATCCCACTCGTGTAGTTCATCGTGCCCTGTGATTTATGACTGGCTTCATGCCCGAGCACGGTATCAATCCACAGTTCGCGTATATGGGATTTCTGATTGCGCAGGCGGGTGGAAACCGTATGGCGGAAAGAATGGAACGTCACATCCTCGGGGATGCCGATCCGCTTCTTGTGCTTCGAGAAGGCCCGCGCAAAGTTGTCACCACGCTCACCCGTCGATGAGACCGTGAGGTCAGGGAACAGGTAGTGCTCTCCGGTATCACGGAGCAGGTCGAGGCCCTGCATGGCGAGTAGGTGCGGGTGAACGGGGATGATCCGTTTGCCCGCTGCCGTCTTGGGTGACCAGCTGTCTTCCGGATGCGGGCGGACATGGAAGCAGGGAACCCCGTCGATAATTTCGATGTCCTGACGCCTGAGATTGCAGATCTCGCCCAGACGCATCCCTGTGAACATGCCCACGCTGATGATCCCCGCCCAGGAACGGCGTGATACGGATGTGCCGTTCCATGGTGCGTGGGCCAGCAGCGCCAGTTCATCATCCGTCCAGCCCCGGCGGACGATCTTCTTTGTGATGTTGAAATCCCACCCGGCCCATGGATTCCGGTCAGCCACCTCTCGTTGTACAAGACGTATCCACAGAGCGGACAGGCGGGAGAAATGGTTTTTCACGGTCTTCCCGCTGACGGTTTCCTGCCCGCGTTCGCGGGCCTGGACGACGGCTTCCCGGATGGGAAGGCCGGTTCTTCCTTTGCCATGTGTTGCCGGGAGATCGGACAGCAGGTCGAAGAACTTACCGGCAACCGCGCCCGTGATCTGTTTCACCGGCATGTCCCCAAAAGCTTCAATGAAGAGGGTTACGGTCTTGCGTGTGGCTTTCTTTGTATCCTCACTCTTGTCTTTGTCAGTGAAGACAAACTTTTCTGCCATGACAGACAGGGGCGGGGAGGTTGGTTTGCGGACTTTGGGCTGTTCATCCTCAATCGGGCTTCCGGCTGGAGCATCTCCCGGGGCAGCGGGGCGATGTTTGCCATATCGATAATCAGATTGGAAAGGATTTTGATCTGCTCGCGCAGCATGTCCTTTTCTTTTTTGCTCACGGCGCGATCCGTAAAGACTTTCTGCATCATGGTCTGAAGCCGGGTTTCCAGTGCCCTGAGAGAGTCCGTGGCAAAGGAGATGAAAGCGCCTTCCTTCTGCACCTGGTCCATCATCGCCATGGCGTGATCGGCCTGCAGGGCGCGTTTTTCAGCACGGAAGGCATCATCGGCAAGGGTGAGCAGTTCTTCCTGTTCCGCGATGATTTTGCCCTGTTCGGTAAGGAGAGCAATCATTTCCTCGCGTGACAGGTCGGTTGCCATCGTCTTTGCCTTCTCAAAAAGCGCGCCTGTTCGGGCGTAAAGGGCTGCTGCCCGTTCGCGGGCCACCAGCTTACTCTGAGTCTGCAGGGAGAGAGAAATTTCGGTTCGGCCCAGTCTGGCCTGCACTGCAACAGGAACAGCCCGGCGAAAATGATAATGAGAGCCGATAAGTCTGAGCATCTGCGTTTCCCGGTCTGGGAAGACAAACGGGAAAATCCCGCAGACCCGTCAGATTCTCATTTTACTGTTATATTTCAAATGGTTAGTGGTGCGAACTGCGGGACTCGAACCCGCACGCCCTATGGGCTGGAGATTTTAAGTCTCCTGCGTCTACCATTCCGCCAAGTTCGCGTGGAGCGTGCAACTGGTAGCTTGTGTCAGTGTTGCGCTTTGTCTTCTAGCAACGCTTCAGGCCAGCGGCAACTCCTGCTGTCCGGCACGCATGAGGTTTGGGCCGTGGTGGCGTAGCCAGGCTTCTGCTCGCTGGCGGTGCGGGGTGAGGCGTTTGACCTGCTGCCAGAACTGGTTGCTGTGGTCCATGTGCACGAGGTGGCTGAGTTCATGGGCTATCAGGTAATGTCTGACTTCAGGCGGTGCCATGATCAGGCGCCATGACAGCATGATGCGTCCTGTTGTGGAGCAGCTTCCCCAGCGGCTTGTCGGGTCACGGATATCCAGCCGCGTCGGCTTGAGGTCAGCAGCTTTCGCCATTTCCCGTAATTCGGTACCCAGCACGCGTGCGGCATGGTGGCGCAGGCAATCCATAACCCGGCGGGAGATGAAAGCTGTCTCACCACAGACGATAATCTGCCCGTTTTCGATCCGTGCTCCCCCACGCTGGTTCGGGCTGTGAACAATCCGGTGAGGCTGGCCTTCGATTGGGATCACGCTGTCTATAGTGAAGGAAAAAGCGTTTTGCACACGCTTGAGCCGACTGGCTAGCCAGCTTTTATTATTATGCAGGAAGGCCAGAGCCTGAGCGGGCGGGCAGGTGGCGGGCAGGGTGACGGTTATGGCATTCTGGCGTGGCGCGAGACGCATGGACAGGCGTCTGGCTTGTTTTGATACACGCCAGAGCACCGGAAAATTACCGATAGAATCAAGGTCGATGTTATTCGGTAGTAGCGGGTTGTCCAGGCCAGGTGACAATGTAATCCTCCAGTGCGCCGGCACGGCGTTCGCTAATGCAGCGCCCTGCGGCGGAAGCCCCTGCACTCATAACGGTTTCTGTCGTGCCACTGATCAGTGGATGCCACAGGGGCAGACCGCGCCCTTCGGCCAAGCGGCGATAAGCGCAGTCAGGCGGAAGCCAGTCGAGTGTGTCGATCATGTCTGGTGTCAGGGTTACACAATCCTGCACTTTGCGGTGCCGGTTTGGGTAATCCTCGCACTGACAGGTTTTGGTATTGAGCAGCCTGCACGCGACAGATGTATAATGCAGTTCTTCCGTGTCATCATCGCGCAGTTTGTGCAGGCAGCAGCGACCGCAGCCGTCGCACAGGGATTCCCACTCGCTACGGGTCATATCGGCCAGAGCGGTTGTTTCCCAGAACGGGAGAGAAGCGGTCATTTCAGAATTCCAAAAGCAAAGGCGAGAACAAGGCTGGTCAGGGCAGGTTTTTTCAATAATGGCCACCACAGGAGTGTTAGCCTTTTGGGGAGTGAGGCCCCCAGTTCCAATGCCGTGGCTGTCCAGTTTGCGGGGAGTGTGCGCAACGGGAGCGTTAGTGGCAGAACCAGCAGGGGCACCAGCAGCAATCCTTGTGCCGGAGCTGTCAGGTTTGTCCACCAGACAGCGGGGAGCATGAGCGCGAGCAGGGTGGCGGGTATGCTCAGCAGGAGCGAGAGAACATAAATAGTCTGCGCGCAGCGCAGGCGCACCATGGCGGCTAGAACCATACCCGTTCCGGCCAGAGCGGTGAGGGCAAGCAGCAGTGAGGAGAGTGCATTGCCTGCATGAACGGGCAGGCCGGTCAGTTGGGCGATCATGGGTGGGCGGCCCAGCGGTGAAAGCGCTCTGCTATGGCTGGTAAATTCTGGCCCCAGAATGAATCGTCCACAACGGTTGCAGGCGGCAGTGGTGAGAGCGCGCCGCCCGCCGCCGTAATGTCCTGCATGGAGGGGAGAGAGGGCCACGCATTGGCGAATGCCTGCTTCTGGGCAGGCTGTTCCAGCCACGAGGCCAGTGCCAGACTGGCATTGTTATGGGCGGCGTTGCGTGGCACCCCCCAGCCGTATTGCACAAGCAGGCGCTGTTTCCAGAGCAGGCCAAACTTGTCCCGGCTGTCAGCCTGTGCCCCCAGAATTTCCCCTGTGGGCACCAGCCCCATGAGTGCGCCGCCAGAAAGCAGGATCTGTCCGGCTTCCTCAGGCGTGGACCACCAGGCAATATAGGGGCGTATCTGATCCAGTTTCATGAACGCGTGGTTCAGCCCATCCCGCGAGTTCAGCACCCGATAGAGCGCATCTGCCGGTATGCCGTCTGCCAGCAGGGCGATTTCCAGTGTAGTCCGTGGGTCGCGGCGCAGGCTGCGGCGGCCCGGATGCCGCGCCACATCCCAGAAATCTGCCCAGCCCGGTGCCACTTCAAAACGGAAGCGATCCCACGCCATGGCGTAGTCGATGGAAGCGGAGGGCGTGCTGCAGACGATCTGGTTCCTGCTGTCGGTTTCTTTGGTCAGAAGCCCCATTTCGCAGCCGATCTGCAGGCTGCTGCATTCCATCATGACAGCCGCCAGACTGTGCACGGGGTGTTCTTCCTGCTGCCGCAGGGCGCTGGGTTCGCCGTTCCATGTTCTGCAAATCAGTGGGTGCCCAGAAAGCTGGCTGTAGGGGGTAAACAGGACTTTTTTCTGGGTCTGGGCAATTTTGCCAGCAAAGGTCAGCACTGTCAGGCTTCTGAGTGTATGCGCGCGTTTGGCCATGGCTTCTGCCGGGAGCAGGCAGCCCAAACCGGCCAGCAGCGCCTGCCGACGTGAGATCCCGTGCGCGGCTGGTGGCCTGTATGTTGTTTTGCCGTTTACTATGCTGGCAACGCGATGGGATGAGAAGGAGAACAGGGGAACCTCTTTGCACGTCTGAAGGCCGGTCGGACGGGAACAGTCTAGCGTGATTTTTCATCCATCGGAAAGGCGATGGCGTTCCGTGCCTGCCACGCCACCAGACCCGTGCGTCCGGGCCGTAGGTCGCGCATGGTGTGAACAGGCGGACGATGCAGCGTTATCTCCGTTCCATCGCGGCTACGCAAGCGCATGATAATAGTACGGCCCAGATGATGGGCCGAAACCAGCGTGCAGTGGACATCGCCCGATTCGGCTTCTTCATCAACAGATGCGCCCGCGCGCGGCAGCAGAATGGACAGCCGATCCGGCGGGATGCAGATACAGGCCAGATCATCGACGGCGAGGGCATGGTCGGCCATGGCCTCCACCGTCTCGCCAGAAGGTAGACGCAGGCTGGCGATGTCATCCTGAATGTCCAGCACCTTGCCGGTTAGCACATTGGCGTCATCCATCGCGACAGCCACAGCGGTGCAGGCAGGGCGGTTGAGCAGGGTAGGGGCATCCGCACTTTGCAGCAGTGTCCCTTTGTCCATAACGGCAATGTCATCCGCACTCAGCAGGGCCTCGGCGCGCTGGCGGGTCAGGAGCAGGATGCTCAGGCCTAGAGCGTGCCGAAGCCTGTCCAGCATGGCCTGTTCCTGCTGGCTGGTGTGTGAGTCCATGGTGGCAAAGGGTTGGTTGAGGATCAGCACCTCAGGCTTTTGTATCAGTGCGCGCGCCAGTCCGGCGCGAAAGGCCTGACTGGAGGTAAGTCTGTTCGCGCGCAAGTGGCGGGCTGAGTCCAGCCCCGTCAGGGCCAGCAGGTCATGACCCTGACGCAGGATTTCGTGCGGCTCGAGTACTCCGCGTGCCGCAGGGGAAAGACAATGTTGTCCAGCACCGACAGATGGCCGAATAGCGGCGCATGCACGCCGCAGGATGCGACGTGACGCAAACCGGGAGGCTGATGCGTGACATCCTCTCCCGCCACGAGCATGCGGCCTTTCTGCGGGGGTGTTGCGAGTGTGTGTGCTGCCACCTGCCAGTCAGCCCGGCTGTCAGGGCTTCCAGATCCGGGCTGTCGGGCGCGATTCCCAGCACAGCCAGACAGCCCCCCCGTGGCAGGGATAGTGTCAGGCCCGGTGCCTGCGGCAGAACCGTGAAAGAGTGCAGCGCCAGCGCCGGAGGCGAGCCATGCATGTGCGGCATGCAACCATGATCCTTGTCGGCTGTTAAAGGGGGGTAAACACTGAAGAACCCTGAATAGACGAGGTTTGAGAGATGTCTTCTGATAAAATCAAGGATATCAAGGCGGCTGGTGCAGTTGCCGCGGATACGGTGCGTGATGAAATCGATTCCCTGAAGGCGCAGCTGGAGAAGCTGATCGGCCAGCGTGTCACGCCGGTTTTAGGCAAGGCGAGCGAGCAGGCAGGGGCTTTCACGGAACAGGCAGTTGCCAACGCCCGCGAACTGGCAGATCATGCGCGCAATGATCTCGCAAAGCAGACGCGGGGCCAGACGTCGTGGGTGTCCATCGCTATTTCAGGCGTGGTCGGTTTCATACTCGGGCGGCTGTCTCGCTGAAGCATGAGCGTCACCCGAGTATAAGGTAGCCGCAGAACCCATGCATATCCTCGATCTTGGTAAATCCGTCCTGAATGCGCAGACCAGTCTCATGCAGCAGATGGCCATACGCTATGGCCGTCAGCTTGCGTTTCTGGTCATGGCGGCTGTGTTCGGGTTCTTTGCCCTGATAACGGGGCATGGGCTTTTGTGGATTCTGCTGGTTTTCGGCGGCCATATGGGGCCTGTTGGCGCCTCTTTCATGGTGTTTGGCTTGATGTGCTGGCAGCGCTGGTTTGCGTGCTGTTTGGCCGCCGCTCTTACCTGACAACGGCTGAGGTCGAAGCGCGGATCGCGCGTGACCGCTCCATGACCCATATCCGCGAATCCCTGACAATGGCGGCTGTTACAGCCACTGTTGCGGGTACTGTTGGCCGCGGTGGCGTGCGCAAGGCATGGGATATCGTGCGGCGCAAAAAGGACTGAAATTGTCCCCCAACTGTCTAGCGGGGGTAAAGCCATAGGTTCCATTCCAAATTTGCATTGGCGCGGGGCGTCATTTGAGTAAATGATGGCTCAGCATTTTAATAAGCGTGCAAATTTTTTGCATACTTGTCAGCGTGAGCGGTGAATGGAACCTGAGAACGATTCTCTTGAGGCAAGCGAGGCCCGCCGGTTCTTCGGGCATAGGCTGGCGCGGATTGCCGCAGCCTGGAGGCGCGAGATCGATACCGATCTACGCGCTTTTGGCCTGACTGACGCCACGTGGCGTCCTATTTACTATCTCAATTTCTCCACCACACCCATGCGCCAGACCGATCTGGCTCGTTCCCTGTCGCTTGAGGCTCCCTCTCTCGTCAGGTTGCTGGACGTGCTTGAAAAGCGCGGTTATGTCGTTCGTGAAACGGACGAGGAAGACCGTCGCTCCAAACTTGTCAGTATTACGGATGAAGGGCGGCAGGTTGCGGCCCTTGTCAGTCAGGTGGCGGATGAGGTCACGGTCCGTCTTACCGCCGCCATATCGGATCGGGAGCTGGATGAGTGCGGTCAGGTGCTGGATCGGGTGGAACAGGCTGCGCAGGAGCACAGGGAACTGGCTTCTCATGCCGTGCCGTTACGCAGGGACAGTGGCACCGGCCGGGGGAGCGATCACGTATGATGGTTTTCTGCTGCCGTGGTGAGTGTGCGCCATGCTGACTGAATTCAATCTGTTCGGTGTCTTTATGGCACCGATTGTCGTGTACGCGCTGGCCGCCCTGCCCATTACCATGGGTATCCGCTTCATGCTGTGGTGGAGCGGCCTGCTGGGCTGGTTCTGGCATATCGCGCTGTTTGAAGTGTCGCTTTACGTTTGTATTCTCTGCCTGCTGATCCTTTACGTCTGACCCGAAAAGGCTTTCGAGACCGCCGCAATGTCCCTTCTGCGCACCCTCATTCGCATCGTCCTGACCCTTGCGGTCGTGTCTCTGGCCATAGTGCTGGGGGTTACTCTGTGGAATGTCTACATGATCGCGCCCTGGACGCGTGATGGCCGCGTGCGGGTTTACGTGGTGGATGTGGCACCGGAAGTGTCTGGCACGGTGGTGCAGATTCCGGTGGTGGACAACCAGTACGTACATAAGGGCGATCCGCTTTTCGTGCTCGACCCAGTGCGTTTCCGTCTGGCTATCCGTGAGGCGCAGGCCCGGCTCGATGGCGCGCTGGAAGATCTGAAGCTCAAGCAGAACGATGCCAAGCGCCGTATGGGGCTGGGCGGTATTGTGTCTGCTGAAGAGCAGGAAGTGTTCAACTCCAGCGTTGCAACCCAGATTGCATCGGTGGATGCCGCTCGTGCGGCGCTGGATGTGGCCAAGCTGAACCTGCAGCGTTCCGTGCTGTATGCCCCGGTTAATGGCTATGTTACCAACCTCAACCTGCGGGTGGGGGATTATGCTTCCGCCGGGCAGGCCCGCATGGCCGTCATCGATGCCGACTCCTACTGGGTTTACGGGTATTTTGAAGAAACCAAGATGTGGGGCGTGCATGTAGGCGATGAGGCCCGCGTGAAGCTGATGGGCTATAAGCCTATCCTTCTGGGCCATGTTGTCAGCATTTCCCGTGGTATCAACGATACCAATGGCTCTCCCGACAAGCTGGGGCTGCAGTCGGTCAATCCCATTTTCACATGGGTGCGTCTGGCCCAGCGTATTCCGGTACGTATCCACCTCGATCATGTGCCCGATAGCGTAACGCTGGCGGCGGGCATGACGGCTACTGTCAGTGTTGGGCCGGAGCCTCGGGGCCGGAGCGGCAGGTTGACAACGTGGCTACAGGATCATCTCTGATCGCGGGGACAGGACGAAAGTCATGAAGATTTATCGCCGTCTCGCGCTGGGCATGGCCTCTTCGCTGCTGCTGTCTGCCTGCACGGTTGGGCCGAACTACCAGCCTGACCGCATGAAGCTGCCGGCTGGCTTCAAGGAAGCCGCAGAGGAACACCCCGCGACGCCTGAAGAAATCGCGCGCACCAACAAGGAAATGGTCGAGTGGTGGTCCCTGTTCCAGGACCCCATGCTGTCGCAATTGGTGGATGAAGCCATCAAGGGCAATTACGACCTGCAGATTGCCAGCCAGCATATCTTGGCCGAGCGGGCGGTGCGTGACCGTGCGGCCTCGCAGTGGTACCCACAGCTTGATGCCAATATGGGCGGTGGCGATGTACGCTACTCGCTCAATATCGATAACTGGCCTATTCGTCCGGGTAATCCCCAGAACCGGGCTGAAGCCTCCATGCTCACCTATGGCGCTACCGCTACATGGGAACTGGACATGTTCGGTCGCATCCGCCGTGATGTGGAAGCGCATGAGCGTGAGGTGGAAACCAATATTGAAGGCCGCCGCGCCATTCTGATGGGGCTTCTGTCCGAACTGGCATCAGACTACATGCTGCTGCGTGTCACCCAGTTGCAGATCAAGATCGCGACCGACAATATCCGTGTCGCGCAGGACGCGGTGGACCTGACAAACCGCCTGTATAGCGAAGGTGTTGGCAATACCCTGCAGATCGCTCAGGCGCAGGCCGAGCTTGATGCCCAGATTGCTGAACGTGAGCCGCTGAAAACGAGGGTTTCGCAGGTTACACACGCCATTGCCGTGCTGCTGGGCAAAATGCCCGGTGAGCTTGAAGATGAACTCAAGCAGCCTCGTGCGCTCCCGCATGTGCCGGAATTCCCCGCAGTTCTCCCTTCGGTGGTGATTGCAAACCGCCCCGATGTGCGCATGGCGGAACGCAAATACGCGCTGGCCACAGCACAGATTGGTGTTGCAGTGGCCAATCTGTATCCGCATTTCGTGGTGCCGCTGACCTTCAACCCGAATGCATCTGCCATGTATCAGGCGTTTCAGGCGAATGCCATGAGCTGGCAGTTCCTGCTTATGGCCAGCATGCCGCTGATGCACGGCGGTAAAATGACGGCCGAGGTGCGGGCTTCGCAGGCGGTAGCGGAAGCTGCGCGTCTGAGCTATCGCCAGACTGTGTTGCAGGCTTTCAAGGAAGTCGAAGACAGCATGGCGGCATGGCATGATGATATCGAATATGCCGAACAACTGCATAAAGCGGCGGAAGACAGCGCAACAGCCAGCGAGCGGGCGCGCAAGCTGTACGGTGCAGGGCTTGTGGGCTTTCTGGAAGTGCTGACAACCGAACGCACGACCCTCAAGGCCCAGAACATGGAAGCGCTGGCCCGGCTTGAGCGCCTGCGCGATGCGGTTAACCTTTACACGGCACTGGGTGCGGGTTGGAAAGGTGTCGCTTTGACCAACTCTACACTGCCGGTCTCGCTCGAAACCCAGAACGTGCTGGCCAAGGCGTTCTCGCAGTAAAGGGTGCGGGCGGGTTTATACCCGCCCGGCCACGCCAAATTTTGTCTGTGAGTGCTGTTGGCTCAGGCCGTCAGGCGCTGGAAAGCAGGCGAACGGGTACGGTTTTCAAGAAAACCAATCATGTTGCGCCGGGCCTGTGTGGCATCCTGCCCAAGGCGAATGAGGCTGAAATCTGCCTTGGGTCTCGCAGCAGCGAGCGTAATAGCGCACCAATATTCAGGCCGCCATCGGGGGAAAGAACGGTGGCCGCAACTGGCGGCAGCGAGCGCTCGGCCGGGTCGCATACAACGCGCAGAACAGCAAAAGGTAGGCCGGATTCCTGCGCGGCCCGTGCCAGAAAGCCGCTTTCCATATCCAGTGCCACACAATTGAAGCGCGTATGCAGGGCCGCTTTATGGGCCGCATCCAGCACGACTTCATCGCTATGCAGCAGAGCACCGCCACGCACGGTACTGAGTTCTCCGCCCAGAATATGGCGCAGGGTTGGGTCGCATTTCCAGCGCTCAGCATGGTCAACGACCGTATCGGGAATAACGATACTGCCAGCAGGCAGGCCCGGTTCAAGCCCGGCGGCCAGTCCGAAAGACAGTAGGCAGTTGACGCCGCACTGAGCCAGCCGGGCGGCTTCCCGCTCGGCTCCCGCGCGTGTGGCGCCGCTGGCCGCAATGGCCGCATGGGGGAATACCTTGCGGACAAGGCGGGCTTCGGCCTTCAGCCGACCAGAATACCCGGCCGGGAGAGGGGGAACTGTGTGGCGGCCAGTGCCATGGGTCTAGAACCCGAAACCCACGCGGCGGGTGTTGCTGGTTTCCAGATTACGGTAGCGGGCCAGCGCCAGCAGCGGGAAAAACTGCTTGTAGCCGTGGTAGCGGAGGTAAAACACCTTGGGGAAACCAACGGCGTTATACGGGTCTTCGTGCCATTCGCCCTGCTCGTCCTGCTGGGAGGCCAGCCACGACATCGCCCGGGAAACGGAGGGGTCGTCCCGCCGGCCTGCAGCCATCAGCGCCAGTGCACCCCATGCTGTCTGCGAAGGCAGGCTCTGCTTGTAAGTGCCGCGTGGGCCGTCTTCAAAGGATTCGCAGCCTTCGCCCCAGCCGCCATCCGGCTGTTGGACAGAGCGCAGCCATTCCACAGCGCGGACAATGGCCGGGTCATCATGCGAGAGGCCAGCCGCGTTAAAGGCGCACAGCACCGACCATGTGCCGTAAATATAGTTTGTGCCCCAGCGACCGAACCAAGAGCCATCGGCCTCCTGCTCGCGGCGCAGATAGGCGAGTCCGCGCTGGATTACGGGTTCATCTTCCGGGTTGCCAAGCTGGGCCAGGAAAGACACGCACCGTGCCGTTACGTCTGCCGTGGGTGGGTCGAGCAGCGCGCCGTGATCGGCAAAGGGAATGTGGTTGAGCAGGTCTTTGTTGTTGTCGATATCAAAGGCACCCCAGCCACCATTGGTGCTCTGCATGCCAATGATCCACTGGCGGGCGCGTTCGATGGATTCCGCGTTTTCAGGATCACCCTCGCGGTGCAGCAGCATGCCCACCACGGCGGTGTCGTCCACGTCCGGGTAATAGTCGTTGCCGTACTGGAAAGCCCAGCCGCCCGGCGCCAGATCAGGCTTGTTGATAGCCCAGTCGCCCTTGACGTCCAGAATCTGCTTGCTGCGCAGCCATGCGCTGGTTTTTTTCAGGGCGGCCAACGTTTTTTCCGGGGCGATACCGTTCGGGCCGGAAGCGGCCTCAATCATGGCATGGCCGGACAGGCCCGTATCCCAGATAGGGGACACGCAGGCTGGCAGTAGGCCTCATCATCCTTGCGCACGATCAACCCCTGCACGGCTTCCCATGCGGTGGCGGCGCGCGGGTCGGTATCGGGCACGCCCAGCGCGCGGTACATCATGACCGTATTGGCCATGGCCGGGTAAATGGCGCCAATGCCGTCCTTGCCGTTCAGGCGGGGTTCAATGAAGTCGATTGCAGCCTTGATAGCCTTTTTATGCGTCTTGGCCGGGATCATCGGCACGAGCGGACGCAGGGCCATGTCCAGCCCCTTGAACACATAGCCCCAGTTGGAGCGGTATGGGCCGCGAATCCAGTCACGCACCTTTTCAGGCGGGGTGCAGAAGAGTTCACGCACATGGATCTGGCGCGGGTTGAGGGCCAGCGGGCGCAGGGCCGCCAGCACCAGCAGCGGCGCAATAACCGTGCGCGACCAGTAGGACATGTTCCAGACGGAAAAGAATGCCGAGCGCGACAGCAGCATGATTTCCACAGGCATGACGGGCGTTGCCCGCCACGGCACTTCCCCGAACAGGGCAAGCTGGAAACGGGTGAACACGTTGGAGCGTTCGGCCCCGCCATGGGCCAGAATGGCTTCACGCGCGCGTTTCATATGCGGGGCGTTGATATCGTCCCCGGCTGCCTTGAGGGCAAAATAGGCTTTGACCGAGGCGGAAATATTGAAATCGCCATCGTGGTAAAGGGGCCAGCCGCCATGCACGTCGCTCTGGATACGGCGCAGATAGACCGCCATTTTCTGTTCCAGTTCATCATCGATCCGGTCGAGAAAATGTTCCAGCAGAATATATTCCGCCGGAATGGTGGCATCGGCTTCCAGCTCGTAAACCCAGTGGCCATCATCCTGCTGCACACGGCCAAGAGCCGCATGGGCATTGGTGACGACACGGTCCAGCTCGTCACGGGATAAGGGGGAAGCGGGAAGGGCGCTGCCGTCAGCGGCCATGGTCAGTGTTCCTCTCTGTTCGCGGGCGTGTTCGCGCGGTTATGCGGTGAATGGTGGCTTTTAGCCTGGCGCCCTTAGTCCGAGTGCATGCACTGCAAGGATACCCGATCTCATTGCACCTTCAAGGGTCGCGGGCAAGCCTGTGTTGGTCCAGTCTCCCGCCAGCGCAAGGTTGGCCAGCGCTGTGGCGGGTCCGGGCCGCAGGCGGTTCTGCTCGGGAGTGGCGGCAAAGGTCGCGCGCTTTTCCCATACGATCCGCTGCTCGGCCGGTGTGGCGGGTAGCGGTATGCTCAGGGCAGGATCGCAGGCACGGCGGACCTCGCGCCAGATAGCGCGGGCCAGTTCTTCAGGGTCACGCTCGGCATGGCGGTTGGCCGCACTGACCGTGACGGACAGGACAGAGCCGCGCAGGAACACCCATTCCGCAATGCCACCAATCACCCCCATAAAGCCGCAACGGGCAAAGGAGCCAACAGGCTGCGGGGGCGTATCAAGGCGGAAATGCAGGTTGAGAATGCTCTCGAACGCGGTGGGCGTTACCAGACCATGCAGGTGGTTTTCCAGCAGGCCGCGCGTTACGGGGGCGGGTGTGGCGACAATCACATGATCCTGCGCATCAACGGGGATAGCCCCTTCAGCCGTGTGCAGTGCTGTTACCCGGCCCTGTGCGGTTTCGATGCCTGTCATGCGGCTTTGTGTGCGCACTTCGGCCCGTACAGCGCGCAGATGCGCCAGTGCGGGGTCCACGAAGGTTTCGGACAGTCCATCACGCGCATGGAAGGGAATGCACGCGTTACCACCCAGAGAGAGCGACTGGCGGATAACAGCCCCCATCAGGGCGGCGCTGCCTGTGGCGCAGTCGGTATTGAGTGCCGAGATTGCCAGGGGTTCAAGCAGCCTGCGGGCCAGTGCGCCGGGCAGCAGGCAGTCATCGACGGTTGTGTCCGGCCCGGCCTGCATGAGGGCATAGAGGCTGCGCAGGTCAGGCAGGCGCATGTCCGGCACGCGCCGATGCGGCTGAAACACCCACCACGGCATACGCCCGCGCGAGAGGTTGAGCGTCCAGCGGGCGTCTTCCTCCAAATCCACGAAGGGAAAAATGGGGGCTTTTGGCCCGGCCAGTGTATCGAGCGCGCCTGTCAGGCCCAGATAGCGGAACAGGGTCTTGTTGGCGGACAGAAACAGGTGGTTGCCGTTGTCGATCCGGCAGCCGAGCTGCTTGTCATCATAGGAGCGGGCTCGCCCGCCGCAGGCGCGACCGGCTTCGTGCACGATAACATGCCGGCCTGATCCCGCCACTTCCACGGCGGCGGCCAGTCCTGCCATGCCGCCACCAATAATGTGCAGTACGCCTGCCATAGCTGAATACCGCCCGGATTTTACGGAAGATAGGAGAGGGAGAACCACTTTGCCTTGTCGAGCAGGGTGGTGCTGGGGCGCTGGCGCAGCACGGCGGCGGACCAGCCGCGCTTGCACAGTGCTTTGAGAATGGCCTCGTAACTGGCCCCCATGATGCGTGCGGGCAGCATGGCGCGGCCATTGCAGGCTTTCATGGTGACAAACGCGATGCGGAAATGATCCTGCGCGCGGGTGGCCAGAATCCGGCACACGCCTCAAGCCCCGGTGCGTCCAGCGCCTTGACGGCGTCGCGCGGGACATAAAAACGCTCCAGCAGGTCGGAGGGCAGGTACAGGCGGCCACGCGCTGCATCCTCGGGGATATCGCGCAGGATGTTGGTCAATTGCAGGGCGCGGCCCAGATGGTAGGCAACCTTGTCGCCATTATCGGAACATTCGCCAAAGATACGTACGGACAGGCGGCCCACGGCCGAGGCCACGCGGTCGCAATACAGGTCGAGTGTGGCTTCATCCGGCGCGACAATGGCGGACTGGGTGTCCATCATCATGCCATCGATCACGGCGGTGAAGTCAGCCTGACGGAGCGCGAAAAAATTGATGGTGGCCAGCAGCACGCGTTCGAGCGGTTCGGGCTGTGGGGCGCTTTGCGGGCCATACAGCCGCGCGATGCGGGCATGCCATTCATCCAGCGCCTGTGTGCGCTCGGCCAGCGGGGCGTTGCCATCGGCAATATCGTCCACAACGCGGCAGAAAGCATAAATGGCGAACATGCCGTAACGACGCATGGGCGGGAGAATTTTCATACCCGCTGCAAAAGACGTACCAGCCTGTTTGACGGTATTTTCCACCCACGCGAGGTCCGCAGGGTCGCATCCCAGGGGGGTGGGCTGGTTATGCGTCTGGATGTCCTGTGCTGTCACGCGCTCTTACCTGTCTGCTCTGGATGCTGGAAACGGGGCCACCGTTCCGAAGAAGAGAGCCCCTTTTTACAGAAGTTTCATGATGGGGGAAGGTCAGCGCCATGCCTTCAAGGCTGCGGCTGCCGCATGCAAGGCGTCTGTGCGGCGCAGGGCAACGCGGCCTGCCAGCGGGTCTTCACGGCGCAGGCGCAGGGTCAGGCGTTCGGCCAGAGTGACAATGGCGGCGCATTCCATGCGAAAGCGGCGGCTGTGTATCTGCCCCGGCAGAATAGCGGCCTGACGGTTGAGAGTGTCCACACCGTCCAGCAGGGCGTTAAAAACGCGGCGCAGGGCAGCCGAGGTGCGACCTTCAAGCAGGGCTTCGGAGGTCAGGCCGTGCTGGCGCAGCATGTCGGAGGGAATGTAGCAGCGCTTGAGCCGCTGCAGATCCTGCGCGCAGTCTTGCAGGTGGTTGAGAATCTGGAGCGAGGTGCACAGGGCATCGGACGCCGCGAAGGCGTCAGCGCTCTCCTTGTGCAGGCCGATCAGATAACGCCCCACCGGGTTGGCGGAGTAGCGGCAGTAATGCAGCAGGTCTGACCAGCTTGCGTATTCCTTGCCCAGAGAATCATCCCTAAAGGCGATCAGCAGGTCGGTTGCGGTTTCAAACGGCACGCCGGTCTGCATGAGAGAGACGCGCAGGCGCGCGGCACTCTGGGCATCGGGCCTGTTGATAGCGGAGCGCTGCCCGTGCAGCACCTCCTCCATGGCGTTGAGCCGTGCAACCTTGTCCTGCGGGGCCAGTGTTTCGCTATCGGCAATATCGTCGATAACGCGGGCATAGGCGTAATACGCATGAACATGCGGGCGCAGCGCCCGGCTGATCAGTAGGGAGCCGACGGGAAAATTCTCGTCGGACGCGCCTTTCCCGGAAGAAACGTCGGTTGTTCCCCATACGTCTGTATCGTCTGTCATGCCTCGGCCCGATCAAAAATGGCAGCCTGTGGTTTACACGAGCCACCCCGGCCTGCCTATCCCTTCGCGTATCCTAGCCGGTGCGCCCATCATTGGGGATGGCATCCGTATAGGAGCGGTTTTTCCAGACAACGCCGCGCCCCCGGTGGTGGTTGACAGCCGAGCCGACGGTAGCGGCGGTATAGAAAACCGCAATGAACGGCAGTGCGAGCGCCCACAGCGGTGAGAGTCTGAAGCGCCTGAGCGTGGGCAGGAACGAGCAGGTTGAGGCCAGCCATGTGGCAGCACCAATCCAGTGCGCCGGACCGTGGGCAAACAGGCCCAGCAGGGCAGGGGTAATCCACACCAGCAGCATGCCCAGCACGGTCAGGACCAGCAACAGGGGCGAAAAACGCAACTGCACATAAGCGGTGCGCGTGATCATGCGCCAGATATCAGCCGGGCCGGGATAGGGGCGGATGGAGCGCGCCAACTGAGAATGGCCCAGATAGAGCAGTCCCCCGGCCTGCTTGACGCAGAGTGCTAGGGTGCAGTCATCAATCAGGGCACCTTTCAGCGCATCTATGCCGCCGATACGGCGCAGCATGTCGCGCTGGAGCAGGATGGTGCCGCCCGCGGCCCCGGCCGTCCGGCTTTTGGGGTCGTTTACTCTGGCAAAGGGGTAGAGCAGGGCGAAAAAGAAGACAAACGCTGGCACCAGTGCCCGTTCGGCCAGACTTTCGCACTGTAGTTCCACCATTTCCGACACCATGTGCAGGCGGTCGGTCTGGGCTTTTCTAACCAGTGTGGCAACATGCTGGGGCGCGTGGATGATGTCGCATCGGTTAGCAGGATATAGCCATCACCCTGCGTTGCGCGGCGCTCGGCTTCCTGCACGCCTTGTGAGACAGCCCAGAGCTTGCCGCTCCAGCCGGGCTGCGGGGCAACCCCGTCCAGCACGTGCAGGCGGTTGGCCGGGTCGGGCAGGGCGCGGGCCAGTGGGCCGGTGTTATCCGCGCTGCGGTCATTGACCAGAATGATGGAAAGCGGGCCGGGATAGTCCTGCGCCATTAACGAGGACAGGGCGACCTCAATGGATTCGGCTTCGTCACGGGCAGGCACGACAATCGTGACGGCAGGCGCGCTACCATCCGCCGTGGGGATGATCTGATCTGGTGTCGCAGGGGCCAGAATGGGGCCTTTCTGCCAGAAGCGTCCGTGGAAAAAGAGGAGTCCTACCCAGATGGCGGCGCACAGAACGGCGAGAGCCAATAGCATGAGTTCGTGCCCTCTTTCTTACTTCAGCATGCCGTTGGACTGGAACCACGCGATGGCATCTGCCACCGCCTCACGCGCGGGGCGGGGGGTATAGCCCAGCTCGTGTATGGCCTTGTCGGATGAAAAGAACATTTTCTTGCGCGACATGGCCAGCATTTCACGGGTAACGCGCGGCGTAATGCCAAACGCGCGCGAAAGCCATTCCGAAACAACGGCCACAGGCCAGATAACCTCCTGCGGCAGGCTTATTTTCGGCGGCGGCACATGGGCTATGTCCGAAACCATGGCAAACAGGTCGCGCAGGAGGAAATTCTGCCCGCCCAGAATGTATTTCTCGCCAATAACACCGCGTTCGAGTGCCAGCGCATGGCCTTCGGCGACGTCATCCACATGCACGATGTTCACGCCTGTATCCACATAGGCGGGCATGCGTCCTGCGGCGCAGTCCAGAATCATCTGCCCCGTGGGGGTGGGCTTGATGTCGCGCGGGCCAACAGGGGTGGAAGGATTGACGATAACGGCAGGCAGGCCGCTTTCGCGGACGAGGCGCAGCACTTCCTGCTCCGCACGGTATTTTGAACGCTTGTAGATGCCGATAACCGCATGCTCACGCACTGGCGTAGTTTCATCCGCCACGCTGCCATCCCCGATCAGCCCCAGTGCCGCTACGGAGGAGCAGTAGACGATACGCTCAACCCCCGCGGCCTGTGCCGCCAGCATGAGCAGGCGCGTGCCTTCCACATTGGCTTTCATCATGGGGGCGGGATCAGGCACCCACAGCCGGTAATCCGCCGCAACATGAAAGACATAGCGGCAGCCTTCTACCGCGCGGGCGAAGGTTTCGGGGCTGGAGAGATCGCCCTCCACCAGTTCAGCCGGAATATCGGCAATATTGCGCCGGTCGCTGCCCGCGCGCACCATCAGCCGCAGGTTATGCCCGCGCGCCAGTAATGTGCGCGCCACGGCGGACCCGACAAAACCTGTGGCGCCGGTGACAAGTGTGGGGGCGGTGGCGGTCATGCGTGGGGCCTCTGTGCAAAAGGGTGCCTGAAACGGGATGGGCAGCCTGATTTAAACGTACGGTTTGTTTCTTTATCCTGACGCATGAGGTGGCGCCAGACCCCGTGGTGGTGTAAGGGGGCGGATCATTCATAGACATGCCCGCAAGGGGTTTCTGTCAGGCTTTCAGGGCGGGCAGGCCCATCTGGCGTGATGGGCGGACAGAGCTGGTACCTTGAAGAAGCTTACTGTTTTTCTCACTTTCCTCGGGCTGGTCGTCATTACAGCCGCTATGGCATGGAGCGGGTTCGATTCCGTCCTGCATGCGGTTCTGCGCATTGGCATGGGTGGTTTTGTCGCTGTTGTCTGCTGCCAGTTGGTTGTCAATGGGGTGCTGGGTCTTGCCTGGCACGCGGCTTTTCCCGAGATCGGCTATGTTAAGCTTCTAGGTGCCCGCATGGTCAGGGATGCAGCAGCGACATGCCTGCCTTTTTCACAGATCGGGGGCATGGTGGTGGGTATCCGCGCCACCTGCTCGGGCCATGGCCTGCACCCCACGCGCGGCAGGCAGATTGAACTGCCCGAAGCCACCTGCGCCAATCTTGTGGATATCACTACCGAAGTCATGGGGCAGGTGGGTTTCGTGCTGCTGGCTGTGGCGTGTCTGGTTGCGCATCAGCGTTCCAGCCCGTTTGTCCTGCCGGTTGTGATCGGGGCGGTGTTTCTGATTGTCGGGATTGTCGGCTTTATCTGGACCCAGCGGCATGGCGGCAATATTTTCCGCCGTTTCGGAGGGGTGATTACCCGCAATATCGCCAGCCAGTGGCATGATAACCTACAGGCCGGGGCTGACCATTTGCAGGAACGCCTTGAAGCGGCGTGGAACCGCCCGTGGCATATCGCCCGCTCGGCACTCTATCATCTGGTAGGCTGGCTGGGCAGCGCTGGCATTCTGTGGCTGACAGCCCGTTTTCTGGGAGCGAACCTGACCTTTGCGGATGCTGTGGCGGTGGAAGGCGTAACCTGCGCCATCATGTCCATGGGGTTTCTGGTGCCGGGTAGCCTTGGCGTGCAGGAAGGGGCCTATATGGCGCTGGGCCATGCTTTTGGCATAGAACCTTCGGTGGCGCTGGGCCTGTCCCTACTACGGCGCGGGCGTGAACTCATTATCGGTATTCCTGTTCTGCTGGCATGGCAGGTCATGGAAATGCGCAGCCTGCGGTCGGGCGAACGCGCGGCGGAAACCGCATCTTCCACTCCATCTTCCACCGTGGAGGATAAGGGTATTGGCTGAAGTGCAGGCACCTATTTTCGATACGCTGCTTGTTGTCGGCCCGGGGCTTATCGGATCTTCCGTGCTGCGGCGTGCGCGTGTGCGTGGCAATATTGCCCGTAGCTGATCGCTGCGGATAGTAGCCCCGCAGTCTGCGCCCGTGTGCGCGAACTCGATCTGGCAGATGAAGCCACCACCGATCTGGCCGCCGCTGCCGCTCAGGCCGATTGCGTGATGCTATGTGTGCCCGTGGGGGCCATGGGCGAGGTCGCCGCTCAGGTCGTGCCTGCCATGAAGAGTGGTGCCGTGCTGACGGATGTGGGCTCGACCAAGGTTTCGGTTATTGAGGCCATCGCGCCCATTCTGCGCGCCGATGTGCCTTATGTGCCGACGCACCCCATGGCGGGAACGGAGTTCTCCGGCCCAGATGCAGGGCTGGAGCATCTGTTCGAGGATCGCTGGTGCCTGCTGACCCCGCTTGAAAGCACGACTGAGGCAGCCCTTGAGAGCATTCGCACCCTGTGGGAGCGGTGTGGGGCGCGCCTGCGCGAAATGACGCCACCGCATCATGACCGGGTATGCGCCATTGTCAGCCATCTGCCGCATCTGCTCGCCTTTACCATATGTGGCACGGCGGACGATCTGGCGGCTGAAACTCGCTCCGAGGTGCTCGACCTTGCGGCCTCCGGGTTCAGGGACTTTACGCGTATTGCCGCGTCAGACCCTATCATGTGGCGTGACATCTTCCTGTATAACCGTGAAGCCCTGCTGGAAATGCTGGGGCGCTTCATGGAGGACGCACAGGCCATGGCCCGTGCGATTCGCTGGGGAGATGAGGCGTATATTGTGGACAAAATCGAGCGCGGTCGCGCTATCCGCAAAAGCCTGATCGAGAACCGGCAGGCCTGACAGGGCAGGCCTGCCGCCTGTTCAGGTCGGCTGGCCGAAGGCTTTTACCCGGAGCTGTTCCTGACGCTTGTGGGTCTTGTCCAGCATGGGGTTCAGGCTCATGGCCTTTTCCCATGCCTGTAGGGCGGCCCGGCCGTCGTTGCGCCGTTCTTCTATGGTTGAGAGCAGAATCCACGCGGCGGCATCTGACGGGTCACGCCCCAGACTTTCGCCCAGATCGGCAATAGCCCCTTTCAGGTCACCGGCGGCAAGGCGCATCTGGCGCGGCCGCGCCATAGAATCGGCTGGTCGGGCTGGAGTGCCAGTGCGTCCGAAAGGTCCTGCACGGCGTCATCGGGCTTTTCAGCCGCCAGATCTTTTTCGGAGCGGTGCAGCAGCAGGCGTGTGGCCGGGGCCAGCTTGGAAGCGCGCAGGGTTTCCAGACGGCTCTCAAGGCCATGGGCCTGTTCGGGTGTTTTGGCGTGGGCCAGCCGGTCTGCCAGCACCCCTATCATGGGGGAGGCCGGAGCAGGGGCTACAGGCTGTGTGGGAGCTGTCGCTGGCCGGGCAGCCTGTGGTGCGGATGTGGCGGGCGCAGCCGGGCGGTGGATCTGCACCATGGGCGGCAGGGTCGGTACTGGCGGGGGGCCAGCACTGCCATCAGGCTCGGACAGATCGGGGGCTTGCGCGTGAGCGGCAGAAGGCAGGCCCAGAACCATTATGGCACCAGTGCTGCCTAACAGGGCCAGATGCAGCAGGCATAAAAACAGAAACCCGTTTCTCCGCCGTGCGGAAAAACGGGTCTCACGCATGACAGGCAGGAACAAGCAGACCGTGTGGGTCTGTTCCGCCATATGCTTTAGCCCTGACGGGCCTTCATGCGGGGGTTCTTTTTGTTGATGACGTAAACCCGGCCACGACGACGAACCACACGGCAGTCCTTATCGCGCACCTTGCTGACTTCAGGCTGTTTCTGATCTTCATGGCCCGTATTCTCCGCCGAAACTGGTGAGTGCATAATTCAAGTTGGGTTGGCAATTACTGGCACTAAGCCCCGGAGTCAAGATTTACGGCCTGTTTGATCGACAAATTCGCCATTTTTCCGGCTAAAAACTCCCGCAGGAGGCCATGCTGCGGTGTCAAAGGAGCGCGCAGCCTTTTTAGGCTGTTTCCGGTGGGCGGAGTGTTGCCAGTGTTGCGGATAGGGTCTGAAAATCCGCCGAGCGGGGAGAGCGGGGCCGCCATGCCAGCGAGTGTGCGCCATGCGGGGCCGCCGGTCAGGGGGCGTGAGAGAATCCGCCGCCCCTTCAATATACCTGCATCAATAGCCAGAGCGGGCATGATGGCGATTCCCAAACCCAGTTCCACCAGCTCGGCCATGCTGTGAAGCGACATGGCGGTAAAGGTGGCCTCGCTTTCCCCTTCGGTGCCCGCCCGGTTGGGGCCTTGCCGGCAGATGGCCAGTGTCTGCTCGCGCAGGCAGTGCCCGTCTTCCATCATCACCATGCCGTGGCTCGACAGGCGGGAGACTGGCACGGTGTTCAGGCTGGCCAGTGGGTGGCCTTCGGGCATGATAACGCGGAAAGGGTCCTGCCAGAGAGGGTGGGTTTCCGTGCCATCGCACAGGCAGGGCATGGCGAGGGCAAGAATATCAAGCTGACCGAGCGAGAGTTTTTCTAGCAGGTGCTCGGTCGTGTCTTCCGTAATGGATAGGAGTAGCTGCGGAAAATGCTCGCGCAGGGTGGTGACGGTCTGCGGGATGAGAAACGGCCCGATGGTGGGGATGATACCGAGTCGCATTGGGCCTGTCAGGGGGGTGCGGGCTGCGGCGGCTAATTGAGGCACGGATTCGAGCGCCGCCAGCGCCTGCCGGGCCTTGAGCGCGATTTCGTGACCAAGCGGGGTAAACACCACTTTTTTGCCCACCGTGCGGTCAAGCAGGGTGGCGTCAAGCTGGCGTTCAAGCGCCATGATCCCGGCGGACAGGGTGGATTGTGTGACTGCGCAGGCCGCTGCCGCCCGGCCAAAATGGCGCAGTTCGGACAAGGCAATCAGATAACGGAGCTGCTGGGCGGAGGGCAGGGGCAGCATGGCGGTTTCCCGTATGGCGGAGGTCGGTTCATCAAACGTGGCGCGTTTGATCGATCCTATCAATCATTATTATATAAAATATTCATTGGATTAAATGAACGGGCCGGGCCATACAGATTAACGCAGCCGCTGGCGTTTCTGGCGCTGGTGGCAAAAAAGCTAGTCAAACAAGGAGCTAGAACAATGCTGACCGTTGGCGATAAATTTCCCAGCTTTAACCTGACCTCCGTTCCGGGTGGCCCGGAAGGCCTCAAGGGCGAGTTCGTTCAGATTACGGATCAGACCGACGCGGGCAAGTGGAAGATCGTGTTCTTCTGGCCCAAGGACTTCACGTTCGTTTGTCCCACGGAAATCGTGGCTTTCGGCAAGATGGCCAAAGACTTCGCTGACCGTGACGCCGTTGTGTACGGTGTGTCCATCGACAGCGAGTTCGTTCACCTGAACTGGCGCCTCCACCACGCGGATCTGAAGGATCTGCCGATTCCGATGCTGGCCGACATCAAGCGCGAGCTGACGGAAGGCACGGGCGTCATGGCCAAGGAAGCAGGCGTTGCTCTGCGCGCTACCTTCATTGTCGATCCGCAAGGCGTGATCCGTCATGTTTCCGTCAACGACCTGTCCGTTGGTCGTAACCCGCAGGAAGTTCTGCGCGTGCTCGACGGTCTGCAGAGCGATGAGCTGTGCCCGTGCAACTGGAAGCAGGGCGAAGACTTCATCAAAGTCTGAGCCTGAAAACCTGCCTTTCCGGCTTAGCTGGAAAGGTTTCCGCGGGGCCTTTGGCCCTGTCGGAGCCCCCGCACGTGGGGTGTGGGGTGCCTCGCTCTGCAGGGCGGCACCCCACCACAAGCAGTTATGGCGCTGCGCCATGGCGTGCCGCTGGCTGTCTCGGCATAGTATTGCCGGACAGGCCGCTGATTTCTGATCTTTCCGTTCAGTTTTATTGCCACAACACCCCAACAGGTGAAGGAAAAGTCATGTCCATTGATGCACTCAAGGATCGTATTCCCGATTACGCCAAAGACCTGCGCCTCAATCTCGGCACGTTGGCCAATGATGTCAGCCTGAGCCCCCAGCAGCTTGCGGGCACGTTCGTGGCCTGCGCCATTGCCGCGCGTAATGATGAGGTGACACGCGCCGTTGTGGCCCAGTTCACGGATGTCCTGTCCGCACAGGCACTGGCGGCGGCCAAGTCCGCTGCAGCCATCATGGGTATGAACAACATCTACTACCGCTTTGTGCATATGGCGGGTGGGGAATACGGCAAGATGCCTGCGCAGCTCCGTATGAGCGTGATTGGCAACCCCGGTGTGGAAAAGGTGGATTTTGAGCTGTGGTGTCTGGCCGTGTCCGCCATCAATGGCTGTGACCTGTGCGTGACCAGCCATGAAAAAATCGTGCGTGAGGCGCTGGGCTCTGGGGCCGTGCAGACAGCAGCGCGGATTGCCGCAGTCGTGCATGCCGTTGCCGTAACGCTTGAGGCCGCTGTAGCTTTGGAAGACTGATTGAAGCGTGGTAGACAGGCACCAGAAGGTGTCTGTCGCGCCACTTCACATATTCTGATTTAAGGAATTTTGAAGTGGCGCGAGTGACGGGGCTCGAACCCGCGACCTCCGGCGTGACAGGCCGGCGCTCTAACCAACTGAGCTACACCCGCAGTCCAGACGCTCACCGTGGTGTGCGTCGGTATGTGCCGCTTTATACTGATGTTTTTTCGTTTGGCAACCGGGGTTAAGCAAAAAAATGCACCAGATGGGTCATTTTTTATTCCGGCCCGGATTTGGCTTGCGGGCAACAAACAGAAACGGCGCATCCGCTCCCTGAATGTGGGAGCCGATGCGCCGTTCTGCCATGGCCTGTGGCCAGCGGGTGGGTGGCTTACTTGCCGCGCGCCGCTTCCAGTGCCTGAACGATAAAGTCACCAGCTTCGGCCTTGTCGCCCCAGCCCGTTACCTTGACCCACTTGCCCTTTTCCAGATCCTTGTAGCGGGTGAAAAAGTGCTCGATGGCCTTGACCGTGATTTCGGGCAGGTCGTCGATGGACTGCACGGTGGTGAACTGCGGGTGCACCTTGTCGTGCGGCACGCAGATGATTTTTTCGTCCTGACCGGACTCGTCTTCCATCTTCAGCACGCCAATGGGGCGGGCGCGGATTACGCTGCCGGGCACGACGGCGGCGGGGGTGAGCACGAGTGCATCCGTCGGGTCGCCATCGGCGGCCAGCGTGTTGGGAATAAAGCCATAAGCCGTGGGGTAGGCCATGGGGGTGAACAGGAAACGATCCACCACAAGGGCACCGCTTTCCTTGTCGATTTCATATTTGACCGAAGAACCCTGCGGAATTTCGATCACGACATTGATGTCGAACGGCACATCCTTGCCGGCGGAAAGTTTCGAGACATCCATGGAACACGGCTCCAGCGCATGAAAATTGGGATGGAGCAGACCCTATCCGCCCGCCCGCAGCTTGCCAAGAGCCCTTTGGTGCACGGGCGTGGCAGCCACCCCGCAGCACGGCTTTACGTGGATTTTCCTGAGGAAGACCCTTGCCAAATTTCTCTGGTTGCGTAATCAGGAAGCCGCCTACGCGCCCGTAGCTCAATTGGTTAGAGCGGGCCGCTCATAACGGCTTGGTTGCGGGTTCAAGTCCTGCCGGGCGCAGGCATTCATCGCGAGTTGGCTGGCGTGTCTGCTGGCAGCGCTTTCAGCTTCAGCCACATACGGGGGGTCATCATCATGGCATCTTATCAATACGTCTATGTGATGAAGGATCTCACAAAATCCTATCCCGGTGGCCGCGAGGTGTTCAAGGGCATTACCCTGTCCTTCGTGCCCGGCGCCAAGATCGGTATTCTGGGTGTCAACGGGGCCGGTAAATCGACCCTGCTCAAGATCATGGCCGGTCTGGACAAGGAGTTCGGCGGCGAGGCTTGGGCGGCTGAAGGGGCGCGTGTCGGCTATCTGGAGCAGGAGCCCCAGCTCGACCCGAACCTGACCGTGGGCGAGAACGTCGCCCTTGGCTTTGGTGAGCTGAAAAAGGCGGTTGACCGTTTCAACGAGATTTCGCTGCGCTTCGCCGAGCCGATGGACGATGACGAAATGAACGCCCTGCTGGCCGAACAGGCCGAATTGCAGGAGAAAATTGACGCGGGCGACGGCTGGGAGCTGGATCGCAAGCTCGAAATCGCCCTCGATGCGCTGCGCTGCCCCCCGGCAGACAGTGCTGTGGACAAGCTTTCGGGTGGTGAGCGCCGCCGGGTGGCCCTGTGCCGCCTGCTGCTGGAAAAGCCTGACCTGCTGCTGCTTGACGAACCGACCAACCATCTCGATGCGGAAAGTGTTGCTTGGCTCGAAAAGACCCTGCGCAACTACGCGGGCACGGTCATGGTCATTACCCATGACCGCTACTTCCTCGACAACGTGACCAACTGGATTCTCGAAATCGAGCGCGGTCGCGGTATTCCGTTCGAGGGCAATTACTCCTCCTGGCTGGAACAGAAGCGCAAGCGTCTGGCGCAGGAAGAAAAGGAAGAGAGTGCTCGCCAGCGTGCCCTCGCGGCTGAAGAGGAATGGATTCATTCCAGCCCCAAGGCGCGTCAGAGCAAGAGCAAGGCCCGTATTGCCCAGTATGAGGAAATGCTGGCCGCCAGTGCGGAGAAGGTTAGCGGTGTGGCGGATATCGTCATTTCCCCCGGCCCCCGCCTTGGTGGTACGGTGATCGAGGCTGAAGCGCTCAGCAAAGGGTTTGCTGACCGTCTGCTGATCGATAACCTGAACTTCAAGCTGCCGCCGGGCGGCATTGTGGGTGTGATCGGGCCGAACGGCGCGGGTAAATCCACCCTGTTCAAAATGATTATCGGGCAGGAAGAGCCCGATGCGGGCTCGCTCAAGGTTGGTGAGACCGTAAAGCTCGGTTACGTGGATCAGTCGCGTGACAGCCTCGACCCGGACAAGAGCGTGTGGGAAGAAATCTCGGGCGGCACGGATGTCATCTATCTGGGCAAGCGGGCTGTGCCTTCCCGTGCCTATGTGGGGGCGTTCAACTTCAAGGGTTCTGATCAGCAGAAAAAAGTCGGCATCCTGTCGGGCGGTGAGCGTAACCGCGTGCATCTGGCCAAGATGCTCCGTAAGGAAAGCAACGTTATCCTGCTTGACGAACCGACCAACGATCTGGACGTGGATACCCTGCGCGCACTGGAAGACGCTCTGGCGGAATTCCCCGGCTGCGCGGTCGTTATCTCGCATGACCGCTGGTTCCTTGATCGTCTGGCAACGCATATTCTCGCGTTTGAAGGTGATTCCCACGTCGAGTGGTTTGAGGGTAACTTCCAGGCCTATGAGGAAGACAAACGCCGTCGCCTTGGCCCCGATGCCACCGAGCCCAGCCGGATTCGCTACAAGCCTCTCGCTCGCTAACAGGGCGGGGCGGCTGCCTGCGGCCGCTTTTTTACCCTGCGGGGTCAGGTGATGGATTTACGTTCCGTCCGCACACCCCGGCTGTGGCTCTATCCTGTCACATGGCAGGATATGGACCACATGGCGGCGCTGAAGGCCGATGGTGCCGCTTTTGGGCAGATGCTGGGGGGCGTGCGTACCCGCCAGCAGGCCGAGCAGGATATGGCCGAGGATATCGCGTTCTGGGCGCGCTATCGGGTCGGTATTTTCACAATTCGGGAAAATGGCCGTTTTGTCGGCATGACCGGCCTACACCTCAGGCCGGATGGGCGTGGCTTTGGCCTGCGCTTTGCCCTGCATCCATGGGCCAGAGGGCGCGGTATTGCGCGTGAGGCCGCCAATGCGGCCCTGAACTTTGCACATGATGCGGGTATACATCGTGTGGTGGCCGTTGCGGCTGAAAGCAACGTGGCATCGCGCACCATACTGGGCAGTATCGGTATGCGCGTGGTCGAAACCTTTGCCAGAAACGGCCAGACCATGGTGCTGTACGAAAGCCAGCGCGCCTAGACGGCGCGCGGGTGGTGATTACTGCTGGGCGCTGGCGGCGTTGTGGTGGTCGATCTGCTTTTGCAGCGCGCGGAGCAGGGTATCCACATCGCCCCCATTGCGCGCAATGAAGGAGGAGTAATCATTGCGCTGGGTCAGGCGCAGGCTCGCGCCTTCACCAATGACATCCACCACTTTAGGTGAACCGCTGCTGCTGTTCACCAGCCACTGCATGGCGGCCGGGGGCTGCTGCGGGCGTACCAGCGTGGCCTCGACGGAGTCGTCATCACCCGATTTGGTCACGTTACCAATGGTGAAGCTGACACCCCGATAATCGCCCAGCTTGTCGGCAATGGCGTTGGCCAGAATCTGGTGGAACAGCACAAGATAATGCTTCTGCTGCTCAGGGGTTGCCACTTTCCAGAAGCGTCCGAGGCAGTAGCGGCCAATCCCGTCGATATCGACGTTCTTGCTCACCAGCGGCATGATTTTTTCTTTTTTGTCCGCCAGCGACAGGGGGCTGTTTACAATGGCCACAAGCTGATCGCCAAAGGACTGGATGAAGGCGCGCGAATCCTGTGCTGCCCATGCAGCGGATACGGGCGCAAGCCCGGTGGACGCGACGGCCAGAAAGCCAGAACACCACGGCGGCTGACAGAAAAAGTCATGCTAAGCACCCTTGCTGTTGTTGTTATTGATACCAGGCAGGCACGGTGGCGCGGTGGTCATTGCGGATAGCTTCCGCCTGTGCCTTGCGCTGCTGCTGGTAGGCGCTGCGGATGGTGGCGTAGGGGTCAAGCGCATCGCGCTGCAGGGCGTCCAGATCATCAAGATGTTCGGAACGGCCATGTATCACGCCCAGCATGTTGTAGGCCCAGTTGAAGCTGATCAGCCCATAGCCGCGCGGCACGTAGTTCCAGGGGGAAAGCCCCTGATCGATTCCGTAGCCGATGCCGTCACGCAGGGAGGACGGGCCCATGGGCAGGAACAGATACGGACCCGAGGCAATGCCCCAGTTGGCCAGTGTTAGGCCTGCATCATTGGCATGGTGGGGGTAGCCCGCCATTTTGGCGACGTCGATAAAGCCACCAAGCCCTGCAGTCATGTTGATGCACCAGCGCACGAACGAGTCGCCCGCGCGGCGTGGCTTGCCTGCGCCCACGTCGTTAAAGAACACCGAAGGCTCGTTCATGGTGGTGATCATGTTGCCCAGCGAGTTCCGCACGGGGCGGGGCACGGCCCACACATAAGCCTTGGCGACCGGACGCAGCGCATATTTATCGAACGTCATGGTCATGTTGTAGGTCTTGCGGTTCAGGGGCTCGTACGGGTCGTTGGCCGCCTTGTATTCCGCCAGTTCATCGGGGTCCTTGGGGACGGGCGCCTTGATGGCGCTGCACGCGGTGGTGCTGGCCAGCAGCATGGCCAAACCCAGCCGCCCAGCCGTCGGGCGCCAGCCGCGCCGCGTGCCTTGCCGGGTCTCGTGGTTCTGCCGCGCCTGTGCGCAAGGGCGGAGCCATGCGCCGTTCCGTCCTGAAGTCATTCTAGCCCCTACCTTATGTTGCATGCGCCCAAGCCCGCCCATGTAAAGTGAGCCAGACCTCTCTAGCATGAGAAACGCCATCTGCAATGGCAGGGCTTCCCTGCATGCACGACAGCCGTCAAAAACAGTCTTGCCCGCCTTAAAGGCCCCTGTCGCGTTTGATAACGTCCCAGGCGGCATTTATTTTCGAAATTCTGATAGATGCGGCGCGGGTTTCTTCCTCGGTGGCGCCGCGTGCAGCCATGATGTCGGGGTGGTACTGGCGCACCAGCGTTTTCCAGTGTGCGCGCAGTTCCTCATTGGAAAGTGAGGCGCTTACACCCATCACCACATAGGCGTCTTCCTCCGCCATGGCGGGGCGGGCACGGCCGGTGGCGGCGCGCTCCCATGCGCCGTGGCTTAGCCCGAACAGTGTATGCACCCGGCGCAGGAAGCGGTCTTCCTCGCGCGTTAGCGGGTCTTCGGGGGCGAGGTCGGCACGGGCAATGGCAAACAGAATGGCCAGCAGTTCTTCAAGCGGCTGCTTGTCCTGCTGATAGGCATTGCCCAGTTCGCGGGCGAAAGACTCGTAATCATCCGTACGCTGGCGGGCCATGTCGAACAGGCGGCCAATTTCGCGCATGTTTTCCGCGGGCACCATCATGCGTGCCTTGAAGGCATTGATTTCGTGGCGGTTGACCGGAGCATCGCACTTGGCCAGCTTCGCACTCAGGATAACGCAGCTCAGCCCGTAAAGCTGCTCTTTCTTGCCCAGAGTGGCGGCCAGCTTTGCCGCAATGAATGTGGCGGCTCCCCCGGCATCGGGGCGGGCCCGTGCGGCCCAGCGCTCACTCCATCCCCCGGTGGGAGGCTGAAGAAGGGTGCGGGTATCTGCGCGTGTCCCAGAGCGGTTCCAACAGCCGCTCCCAGAGGGCCGCCCACGGCAAAGCCGGTAACACCCCCGAAAATTTTGCCCCATATCGCCATAGGGTTCAGTCTATCATGCTGCGTGGCACTCTTCCACAGGTGGCTTTGGGGTATCGGGGCGTTGCTGCCATGCCCGGTGTTTCAGTGCGGGGTGTGGCTCCACATTCTGCGATGTCAGGTGGGCTGTTCGGGGGTGTGGGGCAGGCGGGCCTGAAGCCACTCAAGGGCAAATACCCGCAGGGCCGAGGCCAGAGACTGGCCCGGCAGGCGGGCTGCATCTATGCGCGTGACAAGCAGCGCCAGTCCCTGACCGTCCTGCGTGGCAGCCTGATCCAGCACGGCCCAGAAGGCGGGTTCCAGTGCTACGCTGGTATCGTGGCCAGCCAGAATTAGGCTGCGTTTTTTCAGATGCAGGCTCATGGTGTGGAGCTTTCCACAGAGTGAGGTTGCGCCAGAGCCCATTGTGCGGCTTCCGCCACAACGGCGTTGGGGTCGTTCAGCAGGGCGGTTGCATAAGGGCGGAGTTCCGGCAGGCCACTATTGCCAATAGCGATCAGCACATTGCGGATAAACCTGTCCCGCCCGATGCGCTTGATGGGAGAGCCAGAAAACAGCGTGCGAAAGGCGGGGTCATCAAGCTGGCTCAGCCGCGCCAGTTCGGGGGCCATGAGGTCGGCTCTGGGCTGGAGTTTAGGGTGGCGCGAGACCTGCGCAAAACGGTTCCACGGGCAGACAGCCAGACAGTCATCGCAGCCATAGATCCGTGTGCCGATACCCCGGCGCAGTTCCATGGGAATCGGCCCGGCGTGTTCAATGGTCAGGTAGGAGATGCAGCGCCGGGCATCGAGTTGATAGGGGGCGGGAAAGGCATCGGTCGGGCAGGCACTCAGGCAGCGTGTGCAGGTGCCGCACCCACCCGCTGGTATGGGCGAGGGAGCAAGGGCCAGCGACGTGTAGACTTCGCCCAGAAACAGCCAGCTTCCATGCTGGCGTGAAACCAGATTGGTGTGTTTGCCCTGCCAGCCCAGCCCCGCCTGTGCGGCCAGTGGTTTTTCGGCCACGGGGGCTGTGTCCACGAATACCTTGACCGCGGCGGCAGGGAGTCCAAGCTTTGTGGCCTCGCCAATCATGAACTGGGCCAGATGCTTGAGCATGCCCTTGATCATGTCATGGTAATCGCGGTGGCGGGCATAGACGGATATGGTGCCCCTGTCTGGCGGCAGGGGAATGCGCGGGTCTGTTTCCGGGGCGTAGGAGACACCAAGGCTGACTACACTGCGCGCTTCTGGCCATAGCGCGGTGGGCTGGGCGCGCTCGGCTGTGCGTTCAGCCAGCCAGCCCATGCTGCCATGGTGTCCGCTGGCCAGAAAATCTTCCAGCCGGGCGCGGATTTCGGGGCCGAGATGGGCCGGGCAGAAGCCAATGGCATCAAACCCCAGTGCCAGCGCCTTATCGCGAATACGCTCTGTCAGCCGGACCATGCGCCGTGTGTCGGCTTCTGGCGAGGCCGGGCTTTCAGGGGGCAAGGGGGATGGCGGGCTGGGGCATTTCATCTTCTGTCCAGTCGCTGGCCTGCCACCCGGCGCGGAGTGTATCCGCAAGGGTCTGGAGTGTGCCGGTTGTAATGGCCTCGCGCATCTGGCGCATGAGGCGCTGGTAATAGGCGATATTATGCCATGTCAGCAGCATGGGGCCCAGAATTTCATTGGCGCGGAACAGATGGTGCAGATAGGCCCGGCTGTGGCGGGTGCAGGCCAGACAGTCGCAATGCGGTGAAATGGGGCGCGCATCTGTTGCGTGGCGGGCATTGCGCAGGTTGAGCGTGCCGCGCTCGGTATAGGCGCGTGCGGTACGGCCCGCGCGCGTGGGCATGACGCAGTCGAACATATCCACCCCGCGCATGACACCGCCCAGCAGGTCATCCGGCGTGCCCACGCCCATAAGGTAACGCGGCTTGTCCTGCGGCATCAGCGGCGTTGTGGATTCCAGTGTCGAGAACATGAGAGCTTGACCTTCGCCCACGGCCAGACCGCCGATGGCATAGCCCTCAAAACCCACATCCGTCAGGGCTTTCACACTTTCGGCCCGGAGTTCAGGCTCCGTGCCACCCTGCACGATGCCGAACTGGCCATAGCCCTCGCGCTGGACGTAAGCCTCACGCGAGCGGGCGGCCCAGCGCATGGACAGGCGCATGGAGGCCGCAATGGCTTCCGGCGGGGCCGGCAGGGCCGGGCATTCGTCAAAGCACATGGTAATGGTGGCATCCAGCGCGTGCTGGATGTCGGTGGAGCTTTCGGGTGTCAGCCGGTGTTCCGAACCGTCGATATGGGAGCGGAAGGTCACTCCATCCTGATCCAGCTTGCGCAGCGCCCCTAGCGACATGACCTGAAACCCGCCGGAATCGGTCAGGATCGGGCCGGGCCAGTCCATGAAGCGGTGCAGCCCGCCCAGTGCGCGCACCCGCTCGGCACCGGGGCGCAGCATCAGGTGATAGGTATTGCCCAGCACAATGCCCGCACCCGTGGAGCGCACGGCGTCCATGGTCATGGCCTTGACCGTACCAACCGTGCCAACGGGCATGAAGGTGGGGGTGGATACAGGGCCGTGGGCGGTGTGCAGCGTGCCCGCGCGGGCGGCGCCGTCGGTGCTTTCGCATGTCCAGTGGAAACGGGTCATGGCAGGGGATTCCGGAGCAGTCAGTCAGTGGAAAGGCGCAGCAGGCAGGCATCGCCATAGGAATAGAAGCGGTAGCCCGAGGCTATGGCGTGGTCGTAAACCTGCCGGGCGCGCTCCACCCCCGCAAAGGCCGAGACCAGCATGAACAGCGTGGAGCGGGGCAGGTGGAAGTTGGTCATCAGCACATCCACAGCCCGGAACCGGTAGCCCGGCCGGATGAAAATGGCGGTCTCTCCTGCGAAGGGGTGTACCACGCCCTGCTCGTCTACCGCACTTTCCAGCAGGCGCAGTGTTGTGGTGCCTACGGCAATGACCCGCCCACCCGCCTTGCGTGTGGCGTTGATGCGCTCCGCCGTTTCGGGCGTGATAACGCCGCGCTCCGTATGCATGTGGTGGCGCGAAATATCAGCCTCACGCACGGGCAGGAACGTGCCTGCGCCCACATGCAGCGTAAGGGTGCAGCGGCCTATGCCGCGTGCGTCCAGAGCCGCCAGAAGAGCAGGTGTGAAATGCAGCCCCGCTGTAGGGGCCGCGACCGCACCGCGCACCTGTTCAAAAATGGTGGCGTAATCTTGGGCATCGCGCTCGGTTGGGCCATCCGGGCGGTGGATATAAGGGGGCAGTGCCAGCACGCCCGCATCGCGCAGGAAAGTATCGAATGCATCGCCCTCGGCGGAAAACCGCAGCGTTGCCGCCCCGCCTTCTTCCAGAGCCAGCACTTGAGCGGTGTGCACCGTGTTTTCGAAGGTTAGCGTATCGCCCGGCTTGAGGCGGCGCGCATTGCGCACCAGCACATGCCATGTGGCATCGGGGCGGATCTGGTCAAGTGTGATGCCAATCCGGGCCTCGCCCCGCCGGGCCTGCAACTGCGCACGGATAACGGCGGTATCGTTGGCCACGAGCAGATCACCCGGCTGCAACAGGTCCGGCAGGTCGCGGATATGGCGGTCGATCAGGGCCGGGGCTGGGGCGGTGGCATCCAGCAGGCGCGCGGCCTCACGCGGGCGCGCCGGTTCCTGTGCGATCAGGGACTGGGCAGGGGGAAGTCAAAATCTTCTGTGCGGTCGCTCATGGTGGGCCGGGTTTACGCAATAGGGGCGCGCAACGCCAGAGAAATGCCGCGCCTCTGCTCTGGCGGGCTGCATACGCGGCATCTGAAAACATTTTGCATAAGAGTCATATTTATATTGATATTAAGAATCATTATCATTATGGATGCGATAGTAAATTCTTATTTAAAATTCTCAACCCTGGAGATAAAGGATCTGTCCGTGAGGCCGATTTCTGGAAAAGTGACTGACGCAGCCTCGAACCTTACGCTGCTGGGCGCAACCGTATGGATGGGCGCGCAGTCTTTTGCCTTCGCCGCTGATGTCGATCTGGACCATGCGGACGGTAAAAAGAAAAAAACCGCCGACCATAAACATGCCGGACAGCATAAAACCGTGCCTGGTTACGAGCAGGTCGAGGTTATCGGTCAGTTCAGGAACCGGTCTCCGAAATTTACCGCGTCCATTCTGGATACACCCAAGAGCGTTTCGGTCATCTCGCGTCAGATGCTCGATGAAACATCCTCCATACGCTGGCTGATGCCCTGCGCAATGTGCCGGGCATTACAATGGGTGCGGGCGGAGGGCGGGAACCCGTGGGGGACAGGCCGTTTCGTTGCGGGGGCGGAGGATGC